>NZ_JBRBCA010000013.1:0-45117 GCF_053479475.1 Corynebacterium sp. 22-2729 | reverse complement strand
ACAAGACGCTACCCAAGACGGGACAAAAGCCAGCAGCAAAGCCTGCGCCAAAGGCTGTTGAAAAGCCAGCACCGAAACCGGAAACCAAGCCTGCAACAAAACCAGTAGCAAACGCTGCACCAAAGCCGGCAGCCAAGCCTGCACCACGACCGGAAACCAAGCCTGCTCAAAAGCCAGCAGCAAACGCTGCCCAAAAGCCGGCAGCCAAGCCCGCGCCAAAGAAAATTACGCCTAAGGCTGAGCAAAAGGCAGCGCCTGCACCAGTTGCCGTTCAGAAGCGACCTCGGCAGAACGTGCCCGAAGCGTTGGCAATTCCGCCGGAAAACAAGACTGTAAAACAGGATCGCCGCGCTCGCCTGCGCCAAGTCAAGGGACTGGATGGCCTGCGCGGACTCGCAGTACTCGCCGTAGTTATCTACCACTTTTTCGGCGACATACTGCCTGGTGGCTATCTGGGCGTAGACCTATTCTTCGTCCTCTCTGGATTCTTGATTACCTCGCTTCTGGTGCGCGAGTATCGCGTAAGTCAGACAATCAGTCTCAAAGACTTCTGGATTAGACGTTTTCGGCGCATTCTTCCCGCAGCGCTCGTCACACTATTCATAGTGACTGCGCTGGTCACCGCCATTGGCGGGGACATAGCAGTGGGGATTCGGGAGCAATTCCTGGGTACTCTGTTCTTCGTCAATAACTGGACCCAGATCGCCACTTCCCAGTCCTACTTCGCTGAAAACGAAGTTCAGGTGTTCGCACACTACTGGTCGTTAGCCGTCGAAGAGCAGTTCTATATCATTTGGCCACTTTTAACTCTGGCCATGTTTACCTTTACCCAGCGCAGACTCCACCGTGCCCCACGGCGAGTTCCCATGTTGGTAACGGTTCTTCTGGCAGTTGCCTCCGTGCTGGGTATGTGGCTGCTCTTCACCCCGGGTGAGGATCCAACACGGGTTTACTACGGCACCGATACACATGCTTTTGGCCTACTCATCGGAGCTTTCTTCTCGCTCCTTGTCACGTCAACTCAGAACGACCCGCGGGTGGATTCGTGGGCGTCAGTAGGTAAGTTCGAAGCACGCGTAGCCGGAGCGATCGGCTTCCTGGCCTTCATCGGCTACGCTGCGCAGCTTCTCTTCATGGGTGACGACCTTGCTTTCACCTACCGTGGTGGCCTGGCTCTCACCAGCGTGTTGGGTGTCCTGATGATCTGGGGCGTGATCCGCGAAACAGGCCCACTGACTTTGATCTTCCGGACCAAAGTCATGCGTTGGTTGGGGCAGCGGTCGTTCTCTCTATACCTATGGCATTGGCCCGTCATCATGATCCTGCGAGAGCTCTTTAATGAGGACGGACGCATGCAGCACGAATGGATTCTGGGGCTAGTTGCGCTCCCCATTGCTCTGCTCATCTCCGAGATCTCCTACCAGCACGTCGAGAATCCCTTCCGCCGTCGCGGCTACAAGCAGACGTGGAAGAACTACGTGAACGCACGACCGAGCTATCACGAGATCAATGAAGGGTTCAAGAAGGTCGCCTGGCCTTTCGTACCGCTTCTTGTCGTAGCTAGTGTAGGCGGCGTGATCTACGGTGTGGTCAACTCGAACGATAAGACTGAGCTGGAACAACAGCTGGATCAGCTGCAACAAATGAACCAGTCGGCAAATAACAACAAGAAGGCCGCGCCTGCACCTGCCGCTCCATCCCCGAAGCCTGACCAGAAGTCAGCTCCGGTTCAAGGTAAAGACATTACGGCCGTAGGCGATTCTGTGATGCTTGCAGCAAGCCAAGCCCTGAATGCCGACTACCCCGGGATTTTTATCGACGCAGATGTATCCCGCCACTACACCGCAGGCGTCGAGGTACTGCGACAGCTTAAGGATTCCGGACAGTTGCGTTCCACGGTGTTCCTGGGATTCGGAACAAACGGCGCTGCATTCCCCGATCAGATGGAAGAAATGATCAACCTCATCGGGCCGGATCACACGATTGTGATGGCTACCCCCTACGGCGATCGCGAGTGGATGGGACAGGCACGCCAGGAGGTCATCGAAGCAGCCAAGACCCATGACAACGTCTACATGGCGGACTGGTGTGGCCATGCGCAAGCCCATCCGGATCTACTGTTCGAAGATGGCGTTCACCCTATGCCGGAAGGCGCTGAGGAGTACTCGAAGGCATTCGGTGAAGCTCTCGAGCAATCCTCAGCCCATAAGAAGAAGACCACGTCCTCCTGCGCCTAGGTGCTCTCCTCAGGGCGTTGTGTGCCAATGCGTTTCCAGCCATTGAGGGCTAACCCGCTAGACTAATTGGCACTATGAGTACAACCGCATCCGAAGCCTCACGCCGCCGCACATTCGCCGTCATCGCCCACCCGGATGCCGGTAAATCCACTCTCACAGAGGCACTTGCCCTGCATGCCCACATGATTAAGGAAGCAGGCGCAGTGCACGGCAAGGCGGGCCGCAAGTCCACAGTTTCCGACTGGATGGACATGGAAAAGGATCGCGGTATCTCCATTGCCTCCTCTGCCCTTCAGTTCGAGTACGCACCGGAAGGGCACGAGGGCGAGCCGTTCATGATTAACCTCGTCGATACCCCGGGTCACGCCGACTTCTCGGAGGATACCTACCGCGTTCTTTCTGCTGTTGACGCCGCAGTGATGCTGATTGACGGAGCAAAGGGCCTTGAGCCTCAGACGCTGAAGTTGTTCCGCGTGTGCAAGGCGCGTGGCCTACCTATTGTGACCGTGGTAAACAAGTGGGACCGTCCAGGACGCAGCCCTCTAGAACTGGTCGACGAAATCGTCAACGAGATCCAGCTACAGCCCACTCCCCTGTTCTGGCCGGTCGGCGAGGCCGGAGACTTCCGTGGCTTGGCGCGCATTAACGACGACGGTGAAGCCGAGGAATACATTCATTTCCTTCGCACGGCGGGTGGTTCCACGATTGCCCCGGAAGAGCACTACACCCCGGAACAAGCCTCAGAGCGAGAGGAAGATGCGTGGGATACCGCAGCCGAGGAAGTTGAGCTGCTGGCTGCCGATGGCGCACTACATGACCAAGAATTGTTCTTGGAGTGCACCACCTCTCCGTTGATTTTCGCCTCCGCCATGCTGAATTTCGGCGTCCACCAGATCCTGGATACCCTCTGCGCCCTGGCACCTGCACCCGCTGGCCGTGATTCCGACCCGAAGGTGTTGGAAGCCGCTGCAGGTGGGAACTCCGGTTCCATCGATGAGCATCGCGACCCGACTGACGAATTCTCTGGCGTGATCTTCAAGGTGCAGGCAGGCATGGATCGCAACCACCGCGATTCCCTGGCCTTCATGCGAGTGGTCTCGGGTGTTTTCGAACGTGGTATGCAGGTCACCCATGCGCAGTCGGGCAGATCTTTCTCCACGAAGTACGCACTGACAGTCTTTGGCCGCACTCGTGCGACAGTCGAAGCTGCTTACCCCGGCGACATCGTGGGGCTCGTCAATGCCGGCTCGCTCGCTCCCGGTGACACGATTTACAGCGGCAAGAAGGTTCAGTTCCCACCCATGCCGCAGTTCGCCCCCGAGCATTTCCGCACTCTGCGCGCGAAGTCGCTAGGCAAGTACAAACAGTTCCGTAAGGCTCTTGAGCAGCTGGATTCCGAGGGCGTTGTGCAGATTCTGCGCAACGATGCCCGCGGTGACGCGAACCCAGTGATGGCCGCAGTCGGCCCCATGCAGTTCGAGGTCATGCAAGCTCGAATGGATGTTGAGTACAACGTGGAGACAGTGGCCGATCCTGTGCCCTACTCTGTCGCGCGACGTACCGACGCCGAATCCGCGCCGATGTTGGCGAAGCAGCGCGGTGTGGAAATTTTCACCCGCACCGACGGGGAACTCATTGCTCTCTTCGGCGACAAGTGGAAACTGGCCTTTGTGGAAAAGGAACACCCAGAGCTAACGATGGAGACATTGGTCGCCGACTAGTGCCTACTAGTAAGGCCAGCCTTGCTGGGAACGACTTCCCGCCATAACCTTGCACAGGTATTGCAATTCTTCGCTACCTGTGCAATATTTTTCGCATGGCAAAGTTTCTCTACCACGTAGGCCGTTCCGCCTACCAACACAAATGGCGCTTCCTCGCCGTCTGGCTGATCGTGCTGATTGGCGTGGGCACCGCCTCCGCCCTCCTCACCAAACCCACTTCGCAGTCCTTCACCATCCCGGGCCTGGAATCGATCGAGACCCAGGAGAAGATCAAGGAGGACTTTCCTAATAGTGAAAACACCAACCAGCTAGAGGCCGCAAAGGGCAAGCTAGTTATTCAGGCTCCCGAGGGGCAAACACTTGCCAAAGGTGAAGCCGCCCAGGCAACTGAGGACGTTTTGCAGGCGCTGCAAGAACTCGATTTCTTGAAGGACAAGGAAAAACTCGTCTCTCCCGTCCTGGCTAGCGAAAACATGCACCAGCAGATGGCTCCGATGAAACAGAAGCAGGGCATGCCGAAGGAGCAGATCGCCTCTGACATCGCAGCTTTGAGCCCGCTGAGTCCCGATAAGCGTACTGGCACGATCGAAGTCGCATTCGACGCAGAGACCGCCACCGACGTGCCCGCCGAAGACATCCAGAAGTTCGAAGAAGCGGTCAAGAATCACCAAGGCAATCTCCAGGTCGGCTGGAACGGCAACGCATTCCAGCAACCCGAAATGAACATGACCTCCGAGATCATTGGTCTGGCCGTCGCCGCCATCGTCCTGATCGTCACGTTCGGCAGCCTTGTGGCCGCTGGCCTGCCGCTATTGTCCGCAGTCATCGGCGTGGGCACTGGCATCGGCATCGTCATGGCAGCCACCTCCGTCACCGACAGCATCAACTCTATGACCCCCACCCTGGC
Source organism: Corynebacterium sp. 22-2729 (assembly GCF_053479475.1). Taxonomy (NCBI): domain Bacteria; kingdom Bacillati; phylum Actinomycetota; class Actinomycetes; order Mycobacteriales; family Corynebacteriaceae; genus Corynebacterium; species Corynebacterium sp. 22-2729. The sequence continues at coordinate 40,252 of NZ_JBRBCA010000013.1, read as the reverse complement.
ATCCATGATCGGCCTGGCTGTGGGCATTGACTACGCTCTATTCATCCTCTCCCGCTACCGCAGCGAATTGATCGCGCACGTGGACGGGCAGGATCTCGAGCCCAAGGAACTGCAGCAAAAATTCAGGACTATTCCGGTCAAGGACCGCGCCCACTTGGCTGGTCTCGCCGTCGGCAAGGCCGGTTCCGCAGTGGTCTTCGCAGGCCTCACCGTATTGATCGCTCTGGCCGCACTGTCCATCATCAACATTCCGTTCCTTACCGCCATGGCTCTGGCCGCAGCCGGCACCGTAGCCATTGCAGTCATCGTCGCAATCACCCTTTTGCCCGCCATCATGGGTCTGATCGGCACAAAGGTTTTCGCTGGCCGTACCCCGATTGTGAAGGCGCCGGATCCGGAAAACGAAAAGCCCACAATGGGTCTAAAGTGGGTGCGCATCATCCGTAAGAAACCCGCCTTGTGGCTAATCGGCGCGGCAGTACTACTGGTCTTGCTTGCCATCCCTGCAATGAACCTCCGGCTCGCCATGCCATCTGACGGATCCATGGCCAAGGGCACTCCCAACCGCATCGCCTACGAGATGACGGAGGAGGGTTTCGGTGCTGGCCGGAATGCTCCAATGCTCGCACTCGTGGAGTATCCGGACCTAAAGGGCAAGGAAAAGGCCGCAGCCGCCCAGCAGGCCGTCGCTACCATCCAGGGCACCGACGGCGTTGAAAATGCCCAGTTGGTTCAGACCAACGGCGACCCACAGAATCCTGCTGACATGGGCACGGCCGCTCAGGTGATGATCACCCCGTCGTATGGCGCTACGGATGCCCGTGCTGCTGACGTACTCGAACAGATCCGCGCTGAGGAGTCCAGCTACGCCGAGAAGACCGGTGCCACCTACGCCATTACCGGTGTAACCCCGATGTACGAGGACATCTCTCAGCGTCTATCAGAGGCTCTCATCCCCTACATCGCAATCGTCCTGGTACTGGCATTCATCCTGCTCATGGTCGTCTTCCGCTCCATTTGGGTGCCGCTGATCGCAGCGGTCGGCTTCGGACTGTCGGTGGCCGCCACGTTCGGCGTTACCGTCGCACTGTGGCAGGAAGGTTTCGGAGGTATTGTCGACGACCCGCAGCCGATCATCTCCTTCTTGCCAATCATGCTGATCGGCATCGTGTTCGGCCTCGCAATGGACTACCAAGTCTTTCTTGTTACCCGTATGCGCGAAGGCTGGGCGCACGGCAAGACTGCCGGCAACGCTACCTCCAATGGCTTTAAGCACGGAGCCCGAGTAGTTACGGCCGCAGCGCTCATTATGATGTCGGTCTTTGCTGCGTTCGCTCTCGCCGACGAGCCATTCATCAAGGTGATGGGCTTTGCTCTAGCCGCCGCCGTATTTTTTGACGCCTTCATTGTCCGCATGACCTTCATCCCAGCCACTATGTTCCTTCTCGACGAGCATGCGTGGAAGTTCCCCAAGTGGCTAGGGAAGATCATCCCCACGGTCGATGTCGAAGGCGAAAGCCTGATCGGTCTCAAAGCTGACGGAAGCCGCGATTCGGAACCTGAAGCCAAAGCTGACGGGGCGCACCTTCAAGAATCCCAGCAGGAGGGACGATAGAGGGCGTCGTTAGGCAAACAGGCGAACAGTAGTCAAAGAAGGATGGCGCGCGAAATGAGTAACCAAAACGGCAATCAACCTGCGGAAAAGACACTTGACCTAAGAGATCGCAAGAAAGCTGAGACTCGCGAACGCATTGCCCAGGCTACCGTTGAAATTCTGGTCAACGAGGGAGCAGAGAATGCGACAATTGCCCGTATCGCAGAAAAGGCGGACATTTCCGCGCGCACTTTCCACAACTATTTCCCCCACCGGGAAGCAGCTTTGTTATTCATACTTAATCAATTTGTCGACGAAATGGTTAACATTGTGGAAGTCGCAAGACCCGGCCAACCTTTAATCTCAATCGCCGAGAACATTGCGGTAAACCTCTATAATCGCCCGTCAGAAAATCCCAGGAGTATCGACACTCTCCCCCGCCTCGCTGACCACCTCCGCAGTATTCCACCTCATCAACGAGAGGAACTTTTCGCAGAGGATCAGCGGCACTTCAGTTCCGGCGTGGAGTTCTTTTCCCCACTTGTAGAAGCTTTTCAGCAATACAGCAAGCGGGCAGGAAACACCCTATCCACTGTCAATGCACTACTCCTCATCAATACCATGATGTTCATTCCCGGCATCTTCGTGGAGCTCAATAAGACGGGCGATGTCACCACCGAACAAGATATTCGAAACGTTTTCCAATTACTGGCAAATGGCCTCTCAGAACTCCGTTAACTCTTAGAAAACGCTAGATGGACAGTTTTCATTATCGAGTTCAAGCTTCAGCTGCAGCAGTCCTGCTACACTACTCTTCAATCAGCTTTATCGCGCTCATTGAACTCATTGGGCAGATTGAAAGGTTTCCTCACTCTCATGGCGACAAACGCGACCATTCCCGAGCCCTCTGCTTCTAGGCGTGAACAGAAAAAGGCCGAGACTAAACAAAACCTTATTGATGCCGCGATCGATCTGTATTTGAACGACGGGCCGGATGCAGCCACGGTACATGCCATTACTAAGAACGCTGGTGTGTCTCCCCGTACCTTCCACAACTATTTCGAACGCCGCGACGATGTCTTCGCATACTATTTGCACGACGTTTTTGAGAACTTCGCCCGGCGCGTCAAAGAGGTCGCCACAGACCACCGCACTGGCCGCACCGCCGATATTCTGCGCGACACCATGTGGATCTACTGCTCCCCACTAGGGCCGGAGTCCGGGGACAACTCTTCACAGATCTCCGACCCCATCACCCCAGATGTCCGCAAGTTCAAGCCTTTACTCATCATGCTGGAACATCCTCATCAGAACAGTAGCGGCGACAGCCTGGAAGTAGATCTCCCAACCCTTACCGAGCCCGGCACTCAGGCGCTATGTGAGATCGATCCCAACCTCACCCCCTTCGATGCTTTCCTTCTATTAGATGTTGCTTTCAGCATTGCTCTGCGGGCTATGGAGGCCGCGGCGGACGAGAGGCTCACAGGCGATGCCACCCCGCGGGAACTCTACGATCGAGCCTTCGACATGCTGGCTAGCGTAGATCGCAGTTAAAAAACCAATGCAGTTAAAGGGCTAATACGCTCTGAAGTGCTTACCCGGTTTTCTGCCGCGGATCCGAATGGGGAAAGATGGTGACTGTGGAATCCGAGGGAATCTTTACAACACTTCTCAACGCAACACTGTTCATAGGCGGCTACCCGATCCTCTGGAGAGAGATCATCGGCAATCTGTTCGGCCTCGCCTCCGCCGTCGGCGGAATGAAGCGCGTGGTCTGGGCCTGGCCCGTCGGCATCATTGGCAATATCCTGCTATTCACCGTATTCCTGGGCGGACTCTTCCACACCCCACAAGACCTCGACCTCTATGGCCAAGCTGGGCGCCAGGTGATGTTCCTGATCGTCTCTGTCTACGGCTGGTATCAGTGGAATCGCGCCCGTACCGCCGGTCTGCGCGAACCAGATAACACTGATCCTTCGCGCTCCATCGTCAGTGAACCCGCGGCGGACAGTGCCGCCGTTCAGCCCAGCTGGGCCAGCACCAAGGAACGCCTGGGGATGCTCGCCTTCGCCGTCTTCGGCACCATCGGCTTCGCACTCGTCTTCGATGCACTGGGCTCCTGGGGTCCATGGGCAGACGCCTGGATTTTCACCGGCTCTATCCTCGCCACCTTCGGAATGGCTCGAGGCTGGACGGAGTTCTGGCTCATTTGGATCGGCGTGGACATCGTAGGGGTGCCTCTCCTACTGTCCGCCGGCTACTACCCCTCAGCAGCGCTATACCTGGTCTACGGCGCATTCGTTCTGTGGGGCTTTTTCGTATGGCTGCGGGTGCAACGTAAGGAAAGCGCCTAATCCCCTAACTATCCCAGCAGCTCCTGCCATTTCTGCACATCCACTTCGTCCGTGGACGCAGGCTCAAATTGAGCATTGAAATCCTTGTGTTCCAGTACAGCGCGAACACCCTCAATGAAATTCTTCCCCCGACGCAGCTCTGAGCCAACCTTGTACTCCATGTCCAAAGCCTCACGCAGTGTTGAGTTTTCCGCACGACGGAACAGCTCCACGGTAGCCACCAGGCTCTCAGGGCTGGCTCCCTTCAAGCAATCTGTCACCTTGGTTATGAACTGCGCCAACTCGGCGTCAGAAACAGAATCCGCATCCTTAGCAATCCGGGCCTCGATTTCGGCCCACGAGCCTTCGGCGAAAGTCTGCTCAATCCACTCGGAGTGGCTCTGCAGCGTAGAAACTGGTTCGTCCAGCTCTTGTAGTTCCAGCGCATGTTCGCGCAGTGCCTCTGGCAATTCATCAGTTTGCAAAGCAGCTTCGAAAGCGTGAACATCTGCCACCAGGTTCGTACCCAGCCCGGTGTAAAGCATATCTGCCGGGCTTAGGCGCCACCCTGTCGTAGCGATAAACAGGCCAATGGCTGGCGGAACATCCAGATGGGTCAGCTTGTGCGACATCCCTACGTCGGGCACGAACCCGATCGCCGCCTCTGGCATAGCGCCGAGCGTACGGGGAGTGATGATGCGGTGCGATCCGTGTACGGAAATGCCCATACCCCCGCCCATAACGATTCCTTCAAGCAGTGCAATGACGGGTTTGTTGACTATGGACAGGCGTTCGTTGAGGTCGTATTCCTCCTCGAAGAAGGCGTCACCGAATCGGTACATGCGCTTCATGTCCCGCGTGCGCACGTAGCGCACGTCGCCGCCGGCACAAAATGCTCGATCGGAGGAGGACTTGATGACAATGAAGCGGATCGAATCGTCATCGGCCCATCTATCGACCGCCTCGCGGATCAGGCGAATCATCTCCGCGTTCAAGGAATTGAGAGCCTTCGGGCGATTCAGCTCGATCACTCCGACGCGTCCCGCTACAACAGCGGTAACCTCCGCCTCCGGGTCATACATCGGCTGCTTCCTCTTCTTGTCTGCCATGCAACTATGATTGCAGGAACCAGAAAAGCGCGCAGCCTAAAGTAAGTTTTCCCTCATCAGAATAGAAAAAAGCTAGGCAGATTCTCAGACCTGCCTAGCTTTTAGTGACCTTGAGAACTCCTATTTCTTCTTCTTGGACTTCTTGTCACTCTTCTTGGACTTGGACTTGGCTTTATCCTTCTTGTTTTTGTCCTTGGATTTTTCCTTATCGCCCTTCTTGGACTTGGATTTCTTGCCGTCACTGCCGTTTTTGGACGCCGCAGCCTCCTCGGCCACACGCTTGGCTTCCTTCTTAACCAGATCCTTCTCCAGCATCTTCGCCACATCCGGGACATAACGGAACTGGGTACGCGGCGGGCGCTCATAGGTGGATTCGGATTCCGGCCGCTCCGGGATCTTCGGAACGTTCTTTTCGACATACTCCCACGGAATCGTGTTCAACAGGTGGTTGATCACGTTGATGCGGGAGCGTTTCTTATCCTCAGACTCCACTGTGTACCACGGGGCGGAGGGGATGTCGGTGTGGACGAACATTTCGTCCTTCGCACGCGAGTAGTCCTCCCAACGGGTGATGGACTGCAAATCCATTGGGGACAGCTTCCACTGGCGCAGTGGATCCGACTGGCGAGATTGGAAGCGACGAATCTGCTCTTCATCGGAAACAGAGAACCAGTACTTACGCAAGATAATGCCGTCTTCTACCAACAGTCGCTCAAAGATAGGCGCCTGGTGCAGGAAGCGACGGTACTCCTGGGTTGTACAGAAGCCCATCACGCGCTCGACACCAGCGCGGTTGTACCACGAGCGGTCGAAGATAACGATCTCACCGGCCGTCGGCAGCTTCTCAATATAGCGCTGGAAGTACCACTGACCTTGTTCGCGAGAGTTCGGCGCGGGCAGCGCCTCGATGCGACAAACACGTGGGCTGAGGTACTGGGTGATGCGCTTGATCGCGGACCCCTTGCCCGCTGCATCGCGCCCCTCCATCACAATGACGATGCGCGCGCCGGTTTCCACCACCCACTGCTGCATTTCGACGAGTTCCGCCTGGAGCCTCTTCAGCTCCTCTTCATAGGCCTGTTTGTCCAGCTTGGGTAGTGCGTTGTTCATTGTTCCAAGCTTAGTTCTTTGCAGGCGGCAACGCCTAATGCACCACCATCGTCAACCGCTCGCGAACCTTCCGCGATGAAGATGGAATAATAAGCCTTTATGCAGACTAAGGAAGACACCCCGGCGCACGTCGAAGATTTCAGGCACCTCAAAATCGGCGTCCCTTTGAAAGTCGTACTCAGCGTACTCGCGGTGCTGTCTTTCCTTCCCACGATTGTGAACACTCGGGGCTTCCACTATCACCTGGATCTCGATGTTTATCGGGTGGGCGCGCAGCGAGTACTGGATGGTCAGGAGCTTTATAGCGGCCACTTCCACATCATCGGCGATACATTCTTGCCTTTTACCTATCCTCCTATTTCGGCGGTATTGTTCACTCCTCTTGCGGTACTTCCCTATGACCTCTCCGCCGTGTTGCTCGCTTCCGCCACGGCGCTCCTTACCTGGTGGATGTTCGCCTACACTCTGCACATGGCGGCGAGGGTGGATCGCACCTCTGCCGCATGGGTCTCGGTCGCGTTGACAACTGTTCTTATCCACCTGAGCCCCATTCACACCACCTTTGCCTATGGGCAGATCAACGTGTTGTTGATGGGCATGGTTTTTGCCGATGCACTGGTCGTTCCTCGTCGTTATCGGGGTCTGCTCACGGGTGCTGCGGTAGCCATCAAATTGACGCCCGCAGTGTTCGGCCTGTGGTTCCTGTTGCGCAAGGACTGGGGTTCCATCGTGCGCATGGGTGCGGGCACGCTGGGTACCACGGCTCTGGCTTGGCTGATTCTGCCCAGTGACTCCAAGGAATATTGGACTCACACGCTGCGCGAAACCGGACGCATCGGCAACCATGAGTATGCCTTGAACCAAAGCCTTAACGGCCTCCTTCACCGCTTCGGGCTACAGACGCAGGACTCCTCAAGCTTGCTGTGGATAATCCTGGTGTGCGTCTCGCTAGTGGTCATCACCTTCGTCATGTTCAGCTTGCTCAAGGCCCAGGCTCCCATCGCTGCTCTTAGCGTCAATGCGCTCTTTGCTCTGCTAGCCAGCCCGATTTCCTGGAATCACCACTGGTCTTGGGCACCGGTACTTCTGGTGGCATTGGCGGGCTACGCCTTCGCCACCCCTGCCTCCCCTGTGGGCACCCCGCGCTGGCTGTGGACTTCCCTGGTGGTATTGGGGTTCGCGGCCTTCGCCTTCGAACCCACCGCCTTCGTCCCCTTCCAGGAACAGCGTGAGCTGGATTGGAATCTCTGGCAGGTCATTGTGGGTAACTCTTACCTGTGGTGGACCATCCTTGCGTTGGCAGTGATGACCATTCACTTCGCGTTGTCCCACAAGAGCCGCCCTGTCCCTCCGTCCCCCGCTGAGACACAGAACTAGCGTGTCCTAGCACTCAGGGACATTGACTGAAACATTTGTCGCCAAGCCTCCGCCGGCAGTTTCCTTGTACTTTTCGGACATGTCCCTTCCGGTCTGTCGCATGGTCTCAATGACCTCATCCAAGGTGACATGGTGGTCTCCGTCCCCGCGCATAGCCATCTTCGCAGCATTGATGGCTTTCCCGGCGCTGATGGCATTTCTTTCGATGCATGGAATCTGCACCAAACCACCGATCGGATCGCACGTAAGCCCCAGCGAATGCTCCATGGCAATCTCCGCTGCATTGGCGACCTGGCGTGGTGAACCGCCCAGTACCTCCGCCAATCCAGCTGCGGCCATAGAGGCAGCGGAGCCAACCTCGCCCTGGCAGCCGACCTCAGCTCCGGAGATGCTGGCGCGTTCCTTGTACAGCGATCCAATCGCTCCCGCGGCCAGCAAGAATCGCCGGTTGACGTCAAAAGGATCCTGCTTCCCCGCAGGGGTGAACTCGCGGGCATAGAACATAACAGCCGGGATAATGCCTGCCGCTCCGTTGGTCGGGGCGGTCACCACCCGTCCACCGGCGGCGTTTTCCTCATTGACGGCGAGCGCCACCAGGTTCACCCAGTCCTCGGAAAATTCCGCGCTGCGATGCGGATCTTCCTCCATGAGCTGGTCGTACCAGCGCTTGGCGCGGCGGCGTACCATCAGAGCGCCGGGCAGTACTCCGGCAAAGGACACGCCCCGCTTGGCGCAATCCTGCATGGCCTGTGCAATAGCATCCAGGTTCGCATTGATCTGCTCATCGGTGCGCAACGATTGCTCACAGCGCCGCTGCACCTCTCCCAGACTTAATCCCTCGTGTTCGGCCAGCGAGATCAGCTTGTCACCGGATTCGAATAACCACGGACCGGATAGTTCATCGAGAGTGGGAACTTCCTCTTCGGTGCGGATGAAGCCACCGCCGATGGAATAGTAGGTCTGTTTTAGTGGCTCCACGCCATTCACACCGTTGACCACAAAGGTCATCGCATTTGTATGCACCGAGCGACGCACAGTGGGACGCAAGACAATGTCCTCGAAGCCACATGTGATCGGCAAGTTTTTGTCCCCTGCCAGATGGATGGTGCGCGTAGCCCGGATCTCCTCCAGGCGGGTCTGCATATAATCCGGGTCGATCTGCGCCGGATCGGCACCATCCAGCCCCAGCAGACACGCTCCGAGCGTTCCGTGGCCCGCGCCCGTAGCCGCCAGCGAGCCATAGAGGATGATGCTGATGCTGGGACCGTTCTCGCCCTCATCGGGCAAGCTCACAACGCTCGCCAGCTTGTCAGCGCCCAGCGGGTGCAAGCCCTCGTCGGAACCTGAATCGGTGGCGCTAGGGGACGCGGCGTCATCGGCAAAAAGCGCCTTGACCTGCTGCGCGAATGAGAGCCCCGCGCGCATGGGTCCGACGGTGTGTGAGGATGACGGGCCTACGCCGATCTGGAAGAGATCGAAAACACTGACGGTCATGCTGATTACTGGGCTAGTTGTCCTCGACGCGGAACTCAGCCATGCGATCCCACTCGGTCTTGCCCGGGATCTTCGTATTGATGATCTCCGGGGTCTCCAGCAGGTACTTCGGCATTTCATCGCAGGCGCGCTTGAAGTGCTCGGACTCGACGTGCGCAACGTCGCTATCGTCCTGGAAAGCTTCGATCAGTAGGTACTCATTCGGGGTTTCCGGATCACGGAACCAGTCGAAGAAGATGTTGCCCTCCTCCGCACGGGTGGACTCAGTGAACCAGGAGACCTCCTGCAGGAAGGTGTCGGCGAACTCCGGGCGAACCTTGTACTTAACGTTGATAAGGATCATGGTTCCCCAGCCTACGCTTTTCTGCGGTATGCAAGCAGCCCCGGCTCGTATTAGCCGTTGTCGACCCCGACTTCTTTCTCCGGCCCCTGGGTGAGCATTGCCTCGTCCAGTTGTTTCCGCAGTTCTTCAGCTCGAACAGGGTTGAAGTCTTCCCCGCCGACCATCGCGAGCATGGCGTCCAGCACCCCATTGCCGTAATTGTGCCCATGTCCATTCGGCACATTGGCGGCGACGGGAAGATCCATTGTTACCTGCCAGAACGTAACAAAAGGAATCCACGACATCGACGGCGAGCGGTCGAACCCAGCGGGTTCCTTTAACCAGTCTGGTTCCCTGGCTATCAGCGACGGTGACCACCACACCACTGGATCAGAGGGGTGTTGCAGGAAAAGGATGCGCGGATGGTGCCAACCACCTGGGGAATTCAAGTCCACCTCATCGCGCCAACTCCAGATTTCATCGGTGTTTTCGGCGAAGCGCACATTCAACCCGCCCGCGTATTCCGCAGAAACCTGCGGCGAACCGGGATCGCGCCGGTCAACCAGGCCGTGCCACAACTTGTTGGAATTCGGTGGCCCCGCCCATAACAAACCATCAACGCTGGCGGCGATGTCCCGAACACCTGAAAACGCGCCGCTGCCGGCATTGGTACCTAGAGATTCGCCATAGACGTAGAGCTTAGGCCGATGGTCCTTCGGCAAAGTGTGCCACCAGTCGACGACGGTGGAAACTAGCGCCTCGCCAGCGTCTTCCACACGCTGCTGATCAGCGATGAACTGTACGCCGCTAGGCAGGTACGAGTATTGCGCCGAGGCGATAGCGGAGTCACCATCAAACATCAGCTCGAAAGCTTGAGCAGCCGTGGGGTTCACCCACCCTGTGCCGGTCGCGGGGACCACAAGCAGCGCCCGACGATCCTTTGCCCCCGTCCGTTTCAACTCATTGACCACACTTTCCGCGCGCGCCGCGTCGGTATCTTCGCTGCCATTCTTCAAGCTGGCATACACCCGGATGGGTTCTTTGCTAGGGCGGCCGGTGAGCTCTTCAAGTTCGTTCTTATAGAGCCCCAGTCCAACAAAGCGCGTACCGAAAGCACCCAGGTCTTCCCATTTATTAGGTGACGCCGAACTACCGGAACGCTCCGGCACATGAGGCTGTTTCAGGTCCGCTCTAATCTCCTGGTCACGGACAGAAAACACATTTTCAGTTGCGTGCACGATCGTGCCGGGCACAACCGTATCCACAACGAACCCCAAAGCCAGCACAACCGCCATCCAGGCAAACAATTGTCGAGTAACTCCGCCGAGACGGCGCCCGACTGGGCCTTCCTCCAAGACTTCGATCAGCCAGAGCAACCCCTTGCCCACAAGGACAATCAGCGCCCACAAGCCAATGCCAACGGGCAACACCAACAGGAACTCTCCCGCCGTATAGGCCTCCGCGCCCATTAGGTTTGCCAGCTCCTGCTGCCAGCGGACAGCGAAGGAGATCCACACCAATAGAGCCAGAATCACAATAAGGACGAAGACGACCTCCAGGCCGGTCTTGAGTTTCCCCATCCTCTGGTCACTCAGACCAGCGCGGAGTTGGAAGCGGCGCACATATTCCCTGGCTTTGCGGCGCCACTTCCACAGAGGTTCGCTGAAGTATTTGTGCAGAAACGCCTCCCACAGCCAATGCAGAAAGACGCCCATGATGTAGCCCGTACCACCGGAGATACCAGCGACGACTCCCTGGAAAAGCCAGTCGCGTGGCAACAGCGAAGGGGTCAGCGAGGCTGCAAACAACAGCGCGCCGACAACCACGCCACCGGGATCAACGTGGGACTCCCACTGATCCCTGGCGGCGCTAAACCTCTCCGCAAGCTCCTCCTCGGCATCGGAGGCAACATCAGCTATCTTCAAGCTTCTCCCCAATTTCCAGCCACTTCATCTCTAGCTCGCCGTGTTCATCCTGGGCTGCCTTCAAATCTTTATCAAGCGCAGCTAACTCCTCGGTGACAGGCTCCCCAGTGGCCGCCTTCTCTGCCACCTCATTCATCTTCCCGTGGATGGAATTGATCTTTGCTTCGACCTTGGTCATCTTCCTTTCCAGCGCACTCATTTCCTTAGTGAGAGCATGAACTTCCTTGGCACCGAGGCTGGGGCGTCCAGAAGAAACAGCGTCAGACTCTGCACCGGCGACCGAACCAGCAGCGTCGAACGACAGGGTGTTCTTGCGTTCTTCCGCACTGGCCTGTTGTTTGCGGTGCTCTAGGTACTGCTCAATTCCACCGGGCAGGTTAGTCAACTGTCCATCGCCGAAAAGCGCCCAGGTGGAATCGCAGATGCGCTCGATCAGATACCGGTCGTGGGAAATAACCACGAGCGTACCGGGCCATTCATCCAGCAAGCTTTCGAGCTCTTGCAGCGTATCGATATCGAGGTCATTGGTCGGCTCGTCCAGCAGCAGCACGTTCGGTTCGCTCATGAGCACGCGAGTGAGCTGCAGGCGGCGCTTTTCGCCACCAGAAAGATCGCCGATGGGTGTGCGTTGCCGCTTCGCGCTAAAGCCCAGGCGCTCAGCCAGTTGCGAAGCAGTGATTTCCTTTTCCCCGAAGGTCACATAGCTGGCAACATCCTCAACGGATTCGAGCAACCGCTTCGTGGGATCCAGGTCGTCCAGCTCCTGGCGTAACCATCCCAGGCGCACAGTCTTGCCTTCCACACGACGTCCGTTGTCCAATGGCGCTTCACCGGCCAAAGTGCGCAGCAGTGTGGTCTTTCCAGAGCCATTTACTCCGACCAGGCCAATGCGTTCGCCGGGGCCGAGGCGCCAGGTCAGGTCATCGACCAGAGTGCGCCCGTCGGGCGTGGTGATACGCGCGTCTTCCAGATCGATGACCTTTTTGCCCTGTCGGCGTGCGGAGAAGCTCATGAGCTCCACTTTGTTTCGCATCGGCGGCACATCGGCGATCAAAGACTCCGCGGCCTCAATGCGGTATCGCGGCTTGGAGGTACGCGCCGGTGCGCCGCGGCGCAGCCACGCCAATTCTTTACGCGCCAAGTTTTGACGTCGCTGTTCAGCGGCATCGGCCTGGCGGGCACGTTCCGCGCGAGCGAAAGTCCAGTCGTTGTAGCCGCCCTCGTACACGTCCACCACTCCGTCGTGTACCTCCCAGGTGTGGTTGGCGACGGTGTCCAGGAACCAGCGGTCGTGGGTGACGATAACCAGCGCAGTGTTGCGACTCAGTAGGTGCTCAGCGAGCCACTGCACGCCCTCGACATCCAGGTGGTTGGTCGGCTCATCCAGAATCAACAGGTCGAGATCCTGCACTAGAGCAGCGGCCAGGCCCGTGCGACGACGCTCGCCACCGGAGAGCTCCTGCACCTTCGCATCCAGCCCCAGGCGGGCGATATCCAATCCGTTAAGTACGCTACGGACCTTCGGATTGCCCGCCCATTCGTACTCCTGCAGCCCTAGTGGTTCCAGCACTGCCCCGGCAACGGTCATAGCTGCCGGTGCGTCGCGCAGTACATCCTGGGTGACCATGGCCATGCGCAGGTCGTTGTTGTGGCTCACACGCCCGGAATCCGGTTCGTCCTTCTTGCTCAGAATATTCAGCAGGGTGGACTTACCCCCACCGTTGAGTCCCACTACGCCAATCCGGTCGTTGCTATCCACGCCGAGGCTCACGTCATCGAGAAGGGTCTTTAGCCCGTAGCTCTTCGAGACTTTTTCTAGGTTGATGAGGTTAGTCACGTACTTCCTCCCTTTTTATGACGCCCGCAGCTGCAGCTGGGGAATTAGTCGTCATTGTGGAGCTGGCTTTTCCAGCGACGCTTACGGCTGTGGCAACCTCCACCGCGTCGTCAGCAGAAGCACACAGCATGGCCACGGTCGGGCCGGAGCCGGAAACGATTGCGGCAATGGCCCCGGCTTCAGCGGCGGCTCTGAGGGTTTCCCGCAGACTGGGCAGCAGACTAATGGCCGGTGCCTGCAGATCGTTGACTAGAAGTTTGCCTACCTCTTTGGGGTCACCCCCGCGAAGGGCAGTGATCAAAGCTTCGGGGCTGCCCGCGCGGGTGGCCTTTGGGCTGTTCACTTCTGCACTAGCACGCTGCTGATCGAGTTGTTTGAAAACCGACGGGGTGGACAGGCCGCGTTTATCAGTGGCGATGGCCCAGTGATATGTACCTGTGGCTATCACGGGCATGAGGTTCTCGCCCTTGCCTGTGCCCCATGCGGTGCCGCCGAGGAGGCAAAAAGGAACATCTGCTCCCAGGTCAGCGGCCAGTTCTACCAGTTTTGCACTATCCGGGCGACGCGGAGCACGGGGGGCCGGAAAGTACAGCTCTGTAGCGGCAATCAGCGCGGCCGCGGCATCTGCCGAACCACCGGCCATGCCACCAGCAACGGGGATCCCTTTGTCGATATGGATATGCACGGGCTTGTCTGCCCAGGGCACATGAGCTTTCCGTGCCAAGTCTTGGATAACAGCCACAGCCTTCCACGCCAGGTTGCTGGAATCCTGCGGTACCAGGTGTGCGTCAAAGCCGGAGACGCTCCACGTGCACTCCGCGGGATCATCATCCTCGCGCAGAGCTACGGTGACCTCCTCCTTCAGGGAGACAGCCTGAAAGATCGTGTCCAGCTCATGGTAGCCATCTTCCCTGGCCGGACCTACGCCTAAGTGCAAGTTAACCTTACCGTGCGCACTCGCCGTTATGGAGCGATATGGAGGTTTTTGGGGTCCAAAAATATGCGACACACTCATCGAGCCCCTCGCTGACTTCCTTGCAGGGAGGTCACGGCAAGCTGCACAAATTGCTGGGTGGAGAGCTTCTCGCCACGCAGGGTTGGATCGATCCCCGCGCTGCGCAGCGCCTCCTCGGCAGCTTGACCGCTACCGAAATGGCCGGACAGTGCGGCCCTTAAGGTCTTGCGCCTTTGTAGGAATGCCGCATCAGCCAAAGCAAACACTTCACGGCGCAGCGCCTCTGATTCAGTGTTTTCTGATTCAGTGTCTTCTGATTCAGTGTCTTCGCCAGCTTCACGGACGATCTCCGCCCATGGCTGCTCTCCCTCGGCATAGCGGTCTATCCGCACCAGACCAGAGTCGATCTTGGGGGCAGGCCAGAAAACGTTTTTACCGATGGTCGCCGCGCGGTTGACGGAACCATAGAAACCAGCCTTCACACTGGGCACTCCATAGATTTTGGAGCCAGGAGTCGCAGCTAGGCGGTCTGCAACTTCCAGCTGCACCATGACGAGCACGCGATCGATGCTGGGGAATTCCTCCAGCATGTGCAAGAGCACAGGCACGGAAACGTTATAGGGAAGATTCGCGACAAGTGCGGTGGGAAGTGGGCGTCCCGCGTTCGCAAAGTCCTCGGCGGTGACGACCATTGCGTCCTTGAGAATCACTGCAGCGTCAAGCCCCTCGGCGCCTTGTTCTGCAAGGGTTGCGGGTAGTTTCCCGGCCAGTCGTGGGTCGATTTCGACGGCAGTGACACTCGCTCCAGTTTCCAGCAACGCTAGAGTCAAAGACCCCAGGCCAGGCCCGATTTCTACCACGTTGTCCGCGGCGGACACGTCGGCGGCCTTCACGATTTTGCGCACTGTGTTGGGGTCGTGGACGAAGTTCTGCCCCAGCTTCTTGGTGGGGTTTAGGTCCAGCTCTTCGGCAAGCTGCCGGATCTCATTTGGCCCCAGCAGCCGAATCTTCCGTTCATTCACCATTCACAGGATAGTCGAGCTAGTGCCCGATAAAAACCGACGAAGGTGCGCAGTGAGGCGAGCGGGTTAGCGTATACCCAACTTGGAAGTGCAGGCAGGCCATGCACCCCAGCCCTGGGCAGCCTGCACCTTCTTGGCTACGGCGATCTGCTGCTCGCGGGTTGCCATGTGGGCAGCCGGTGCGTACTGCGTGCCACCGAAGCCTGCCCAGGTGGACGGGGTGAACTGCAGGCCTCCGGAGAAACCGTTGCCGGTGTTGATGGACCAGTTGCCGGTGGACTCACACTGTGCCAGCTGATCCCATACGGAACCGTCGGCTACAGACGGTGCAGCTGCGCCCGTGTTGGAGTCCTTGGAATCCTCACTGTCGGCAGCCTTCTTGGTGCCGCGGATGATTACGCGCTCCTTCGGAGCAGCGATCTCCTTGGAGGACTTCTCGTCGCGGCTTACTTCCTGGCCATTGACGGTACGGACGGTGACAGTGACGCGAGCCTTGCCCGGAGCACCCTTTTCGACAATCTTTTCCTTGCCCTCTGGCATGTTCGGGTCTTCCTTCACACGCTCCGGAGCCGGAACTTCCTTCACCTTAGTTTCATCGCGGGTGGCGATGCGGGTGACGTCAATGTGCATCCCCTCTGCCAGCGGGGTGTCTGCGGCCGGGGTGACCTTGTCTTCCTTGCCCAGCGGGGTGCCGCGCATTTCGAAGATCTCGCCCACGGTCCGGGCGGGCAGGCTCATGCGGCCCTCTTCACCACCGTCGTTCAAGGTGAACTTCTTCGGGGTAACGATCTCCAGCTCCATGCCGTCGAGCGGGATTTCCTTGTTGCGCGTCTGAGACAGCTGGTTTGCAGCATCGCTACGACCAATCTGATCCAGCAGGGAGCCTACGGTCAGCGCGGTGGTATCAATTTTTTCCTGCTTGCCGTCGATGGTGAGCGCCACGGTGCGAGCGCTGCGCACGGTGATCGTGGAGTTGTCGCCGATGGCCTCATCGAGTGCCGGGGTAACCATGGCACGGTTATCGATTTCCACGCCAGCGGACTTTAGGGCGCCCTTGACGTCGCCGGACATGGTGCTGGCCTGGATGATATCACCGTTGACGTCGAGGGTGACCGACTTCTGCCCAGCGACCGCAACGCCGCCGCCGACAACCAGGGTGGCGAGCATGCCACCCGTGGCGATGCGCAGCGGGGTGGAGTTGGTGTTGTTAATGCGGTGCAGGTGGGACTTCTTCTTCGGTGACACTAGATCGTTGCCTCTCTCATTGTGACGCCCCGAGGTCTCGACTGCGCTTGTTGCTCGGGGCGCCCGAACGCCGATTTTTTCAACTTTTGTCACAATACGATAACGATCCTTGCGAGACAAAGATCCGGGGCAAAATGTTCCACAAATCACAAATATGGGGGTACATCTGCAACAACAGCAAACACGCAGGCTAACTTGCGTTAATTTTTATACGTTTTCGTTACCTCGCGTCACAGCAGAAACACACACCTCACTAGCGGAGTTCGATCCCATAGAGCCGTGCAGCATTGGCTGTCACTAGCTCACCGAGCTCCTGCGGCTTTACTCCTCGTTGTTTCGCCACACACGCCGCCGTGTAGCCCACAAAAGCCGGCTCGTTGCGTGCACCGCGAAAAGGTTCAGGCGTCATATAGGGAGCGTCGGTCTCCACGAGAATCTGTTCCGGCGGCGCAATCCGTGCCGCTTCACGAAGTTCCTCATTGCGTTTGAAAGTCACGTTGCCCGCAAAGGAGAGCACATAGCCACGATCCAGAGCTTCCTTGGCCACCTCCAGTGGAGAGGAAAAACAGTGCAGAATCACGTTCTCCGGTTGGGGCGCATCGGCCAGCACTCGCAATAGATCAGCCTCCGCTTCACGGTTGTGGATCATCAACGCCTTGCCGGATTCGCAGGCCAGGTCAATATGGAAGCGCAGTGCCTCCTCCTGCACCTCAATGCTCGGGGTCTCCTCCCCATCTCCTGCATCTTTGCCAATCCAATAGGAATCCAATCCAGTTTCACCAATCGCCACGCAGCGTGGGTGAAAGGCCATCTCCCGCAAACGCTCGCGCACCTTTTTTGTCACCGTCTGTGCCTTTGTGGGATGCACAGCGCAGGCCGCCCATACACGATCATGAAACTCCGCGGCCTGCAAGGCCTTCTCCGTTTCCTCAATACCATCGCCAACCGTGCATACCCCGCGCACACCAACCGCATATGCGCGATCCATAAACTCCCCCACCAAGCGCCGGTGATCGCCCTCGCCGAACTCGCGAGCATCCGCATCCTCCCTGCGCTGGTTCTTCAATACCGTGGACCAGAGGTGAGTGTGCGCATCGAAAAGGGGCACAATCGGCTCGGGCGGAACAGGGGTGGGACGCTTCTTTTTAGCCATGCGCACCACCTTAATACCCTTTGGCGGCTGGTTATCAGCAACCGTCATCGGCCGTCAACGATCGTCGACGAATACCCTCCGACTAGCCACCAATCCCGCGCCCAGCAAGACGACATTAAATCCCACGAGAACACTCAGTCCGATGGTCCAGGACGCAGTGGCGTCATAAAGAGCACCAAAACCAAAAGGCCCAATGCAGGCGACGGTGTACCCGATGCCCTGCGCGCCCGACGAGAGCACCGCGGCGGCCCTCGGTTCGCGAGTGCGGGTCGCGATCAGCATCAACCCGAGCGGGAAGGTCGAGCATCCCAGCGACACCAACGAAATCCACACCACCGGCAGGCGCATGGGGTCAGTAATCACCATCAGCAGCGCAACGAACATGCAGCTACAAGAGAGGATCGTCACCGCCGCCGCACCGCGTTCGAAGCGCGAGGTCATCCACGGCACCAAGAAGGATGACGCCGTGCCGACGATGGCGAACACTCCGCCGATAACCCCACCGAGCTGTGCCGAGCCACCGGACTCCACAATGATCTTTGGCGCCCAGGTGATAAAGCAGTAGGAAATCGAGGAGGTCATGGCGAACATGACCACAATCCCCCAGCTCACGGGGTTTTTCCAAATATGACTATAGGCGCCGCGGGACTCGTTGTTTTTGTTGTTTATGACGCCCATCAGCTTCCGTGGGTGCGCTTGTCGCAACATCTCGCCACCGCGTTGGCTGGCGGTTCCCGGAGTCACAGCGAACACAAGCACACCCCAGCACAGCAGCGCCAAAAGCGGCGGGATGGCCCACACTCCGATCGCCACACGCCAGCCCCCGAGTTCGGCGAGCGGCACGGCAACGACAGAAGCAGTGGCCATGCTGACCTGCCCGACTGCCATGTAGGCAATGGACATGACCGTGAGCTTGAAAGGAAAATAGTCCTTAATCACGGCGGGTAAGAGGGTGTTGGTTATACCAACCCCAACCAGCCCGATCATGGTGCCGGCAAGGAACAGCATCTCGTTGGATGCGATAGTTCTTAGTCCAAATCCGGCGGTAGCGAGCACCATTGCCGTGCTAATGACGGCCCGAAAAGACAACGCCTTGGCCATGGGACCAGAAAGGATCGCGGCAACGGCAAACATTGCGGTAGGGGCCATTCCCACTAAGCCGATGAATAGCCCGGAAGCCTCCAGCCCATCGGCGACCTGGTCCGCGATGGGCGGAAAAGTGCTCACAGGGCTGCGCAAGTTGGAGCTAGTCAGCAATACCGCCAATGCCGCAATGAAAGCGACGGCGGAAGGGATGCGACGCGCTCCTTGTCGCACAGTCGGCATTTTGTTCACCCCCGGTTCGTTTTAGCTTCGCGTTGGCGCCACCTTCTGGCCATGCAGGCGAGGCACACTAGCTTTAAACCTACTAGTTCCCACCAGCTACTTCCCACACCACTGCAACTGCAAAGGAAAGCACTCTGACCATGGAACACTTCATCGTCTTCGACTTGGGTGGCGTACTGGTTCAGCGCCGCCACACTCTGCGCGAGCTCACCACTGTGATGATCCGCCACGCCAGCATCCAGTCCCGCGACAATACCGGCAGTCAGACTAGCGTTCCGACCATCATCACTGATCCGTTCAGCTTCGAGGCCGCCTATGGCCGCTACCGCGAAAGCTATAGTCTTTCGATGGGACCGAACGACTATTTCACCACGCTCTGCCGCGCAGCTGGGGTAAGCCCTACCCCGGAACTCCTCGCCGAGTTGCAGGAGACGGACACCCGACTGTGCTCCACCGTTAACACGTCTGTGCTCAACCTGCTGAACCACCTCAACGCTATTGATCAGCCATGGGGCATTTTCAGCAACGCGCCGCGACCGGTGATGGAGGCGGTGCTGAGCCAGGATTGGACCGATGGTGCAGCCGTCACCTGTTTCTCCCCCGACCTGCGGTTCACTAAGCCCCACCAGGGCGCGTTCCGTCGCTTCGAGCAGGCCGCGGCCGCAGCCGGCTACGAGGACGCTTCCCTGGTTTACTTTGACGATCGCCAGACCAACTTGGATGCTGCTGATCGCCGTGGCTGGAACGCATACCCATGGCGGGGCGTGGAATCCGTCCACGAGGTGCTGATGCCGATTACGGGTCTACGCCGCGCGGACTAGCTCCGCGTCACTTCTGGACAGGAGCCCACTCGGGTCCGGTCTCAGCCAGCTCTGGGTCCAGCTTGGGGAACAGTGGTTTTGGCTTGTGCAGTACCGTTCCGGGCTGAATCTCTTGGCGTGCCCATGTCGCCTTTTGCTTTGTGTAGTCGCCCATGATGACGGGGTACGTACGTCCCTTTTCCGGTAGGCCGACGCCCATTGGCTCCCGCGGAGACTCATCAGTCACCTCAATAACCTCTGGCTGAGCTGCCCAAGTCCCTTCCCCGCCGAGAGTTTCATAAATCTTCTGCGCGGAGAACGGCAGGTAGGGGGTGAGCAAGGTGTTGACGTCCGAGACGACCTGCAGTGCGGTGTACAGAACCGTGGCGAGACGCTCGCGCTGCGATTCGTCCTTCGCCAGCTTCCATGGCTCCATTGCGGCGATGTACTGGTTGGCACGACCCGCAATGCGCATGGCTTCGGTAATGCCGGCCTTAAAGCGAGAGCGGCTGAGGTTGTCGCCGACCACGTCGAAAGCCTTGGCGGATTCGGCCAACAGTGCTTCGTCTTCTGCAGTGAGCGGTCCTGGGGTAGGCACTTCGCCAAAGTTCTTGTAGGCCATAGAGACCGTGCGGTTAACCAGGTTTCCCCACTCATTTGCGAGTTCGGAGTTAATGCGGCGCACAAACTCATCCCAGGTGAAATCGGTGTCAGTGGTCTCCGGGCCGGCGGTGGCGATGAAGTAACGCAGTGCGTCGGGACCGAACTCCTTGAGGAAGTCGCGGACGTAGATCACAACTCCCTTGGAAGAGGAGAACTTGGAACCCGACATTGTCAGGAACTCGGAAGACACAACCTCGGTCGGGAGGTTCAGCTCTGGCTCGGCCAACTCGCCGGCCTCTCCGCCCTTGGCTCCCTTGCCGCTGTATCCCAGCAGTTCGGCAGGCCAAATCTGGGAGTGGAAGGTGATGTTGTCCTTACCCATGAAGTAGTAGGACAGCGCTTCCGGTTCGTTCCACCACTTGCGCCATGCCTCAGGGTCACCGATGCGCCAGGCCCATTCGATGGACGCGGAGAGATAGCCCACGACGGCGTCGAACCACACGTAGAGCTTCTTCGCGTTGTTGTCCTGCCATCCCTCGACGGGGATCGGCACACCCCAGTCGATATCGCGGGACATAGCGCGCGGGCGAATATCCTCTAGCAAGTTGAGGGAGAACTTCAGGACGTTCGGTCGCCAATCGGTGCGGCCTTTGAGCCAGGTGCTCAGCGCGTCGGCTAGAGCGGGAAGGTCCAGCATGAAGTGCTCGGTATCGACGAATTCCGGGGTTTCGCCGTTGATTTTGGAGCGCGGGGCGATGAGATCCTCAGGATCCAGCTGGTTACCGCAGTTGTCACATTGGTCGCCACGGGCGTCCTTAGCGCCACAGATCGGACAGGTGCCTTCGATATAGCGATCCGGAAGGGTACGCCCCGTTGACGGGCTGATGGCTCCGCGAGTGGTTTGGGTGACCATGTAGCCGTTGTTGTAAAGGCCGGTGAAGAGCTCTTGCACTACGGCGTAGTGGTTGCGCGTGGTGGTGCGGGTGAATAAATCATAGGAAAGTCCGAGTCCCGCCAAATCTTCGACGATGATGCGGTTGTAACGATCCGCAAGTTCCTGAACGGTCGTGCCTTCTTTTTCCGCTTGCACCAGCAGCGGTGTGCCGTGCTCGTCGGTGCCCGAGATCATGAGCACCTCGTTGCCGACCATTCGCTGATAGCGTGCGAAAACATCCGAGGGCACACCGAACCCGGCGACGTGGCCGATGTGACGGGGGCCGTTGGCATAAGGCCATGCAACTGAGGTGAGAACTCGTTTAGACATAACCTTAAGATTAGGTGATCCGCTTATACGATGCGAAAGCAGCCCAGGTTACCTGGGCTGCTTTTCTATAGCGTCAGTTTATGCGTCTTGAGTTCCCTTGGCAGCTTCCTTGGCAGCTCCCTCGACGCGCCGGGATTTCTTTGCATTCGCAGCTTCTCGCTGCTTGTTGATGCGACGCTCGCGTGCCATGCGCAGAGCGTATTCTCGCTGCGCCTTCTGATCCAGGTAGAGAGGATCGTTGGACAAGGCCTTGAAGATGGCAAACATCAACGCAATGATCACCAGCAGGAAGGGGCTTGCCGCAATGATCGTGACGTTCTGCAAGTTGGTTAGTGCCTCGTCACCACCGGTGAGCAGCAGCATGAGAGCAATCACTGCGGTCAGGGCGCCCCACAGAACCGTGACACCACGGTTAGCGACAAGCTTGCCGCGCTGCGACATTGAGCCCATGACCGTGGACGCAGAATCGGCGGACGTGATGAAGAAGGTCGCCAGCAGAATCATCGCAACGATACTTGCGACCTTGCCCATAGGCAGAGTGTGCAACAGGTTAAATAGCTGGCTGGTGGCCTCACCATCGCCCCAGATGGAGTTGCCCGTGTCCTCTGCGTGAACGGCAGAGCCACCGAAGATCGAAAACCAGATGATGGTGACCACAGTAGGCACCATGAGCACAACGGATACGAACTCGCGGATGGTACGACCGCGGGAGATACGTGCGACAAACATCCCGACGAATGGGGACCAGGAGACCCACCATGCCCAGTAGAAGATGGTCCAAGAGCCCAGCCACTCGCCCGCGCCCTCGCCCGAGTCGGCGGTACGGGCTGCCATGCTGAAGAACTGGGAAAAATAGTTGCCCAGCGAAGTCGGGATCAGATTCAAAATCACCACAGTTGGCCCGGCAATCAGGACAAATAGTGCAATAAGACCGGCCAGGATCATATTCGCATTAGAGAGGTACTGAATTCCCTTGCCTACGCCGGACGCAGCGGAAACCAGGAAACACAGACCCAGGATCACAATCGTGCCGACGATCACGGAAGTACCCGGGTTGGAAATAAGATCCGTTGCTTTCAGGCCAGACTGAATCTGCACAGCGCCCAAACCCAGAGACGCGGCGGTGCCAAAGACGGTGGCGAAAATAGCGGCGACATCAATGATCTTGCCGAGTGCTCCCTCGGCGCGTTTCTCTCCGATCAGTGGGATGAAGGCTGCGGAGAGGAGTTGCTTGCGCCCCAAGCGAAAGGTGCTGTAGGCGATAGCAAGCGCCACGATGGCATACAGAGACCACGGGTGCAGGCCCCAGTGGAAAAGTGTAGAAGCAAAGGAACTTGCCACGTCGTGATCCTTCGATCCTGGCACGCCGTTGCGGTAATAAGTCAGTGGCTCAGTGACGCCATAGAACATCAAGCCAATACCCATGCCCGCAGCGAACATCATCGCCACCCAGGACACACTGTTGAACTCTGGGGATTCGTTATCTTTCCCCAATCGGATGTGCCCGAACTTGCTGAACGCAATGAACAGAATGAAAACGACGAACACGGTTCCGGCCAGCACGTACAGCCAGCCCCAGTCGCCCACCACGTAACTCAGGGCAGTAGAAGCGAATGCGGCGAAGCTATCGCCACCGAACACGCCCCACAGTACGACTGCCAAAATCAAAGCCGCAGCACTGCCGGTTACCACCCAATCGATCGGTTGATCCTGCTCAGACTCATCCATGAGCTGGCCAGCATCCACCTCTTCAGTCTCTTTCGCTAACACTTCTTCTCTTGACACTGTCATTCTTTACATAGTGGGGGTTACGCTGGAACTTTTCAACCGCTTCATTCCCCGCGACCGCGCAGGACGGCCTCATAAAGCTCGCGCTTGCTCACTCCCTTGGCTTTCGCCACCTCTCCGGCTGCTGTCTTTAACCGGTCGCCCTGTGCAACCTTCTGCTCCACCAGTTCGACCAGAGAATCAACATCTGGTTCCTCTGTTTCTGCAGCGGCATCCACCACAACGCATATTTCCCCTTTCACACCTTCAGCCGCCCACTGAGCCAGCTCCCCCAATCCGCCAACCTTTACTTCTTCGAAAGTTTTTGTCAGTTCACGGCACACCGCTGCCTGGCGGTACTCCCCCAATTCGTCTGCTGCCACCTGCAGAGTCTTGGCCAGCCGGTGCGGAGATTCAAAGAAACAAACCGCGTAGGTGGCGTCACTAAAAGCTTGAAAGAAAGACCTCCGGGCGCCGTCCTTGCGCGGCGCGAATCCCAGAAATGCAAAGTGCCCCATGCCCAAACCCGATAGCGCCAGGGCAGTCGGCACAGCAGAAGGCCCCGGCAAGCAGGTCACCGGCACTCCGGCGCGCCGAGCGGCAACGACCAGCGGAAAACCGGGGTCGGAAACAGAGGGCATACCTGCGTCAGTGACCACCAGCACACGACGCCCCTGCTCAGCCTGCTCGACGAAGAACTCGGCCCGCTCGGATTCGTTGTGGTCAAAGTTTGAATAGAGCCTGCCTGCGATCTCCACTCCCAGTGTGTCCGCGAGTGTGCGAGTACGCCGGGTATCCTCCGCGGCCACGATATCGGCACTCGCCAAGGCGTCGATAAGGCGTATAGACGCATCCAGTGGATTGCCCAAGGGCGTGGCCGCCAGGATAATCCCGCCCCGTGGCAAGGGACGGTTCTCGACTGCGCGGGCGACGAGCGCATTGGCATCAACGGTAGCTACGGCATCAACAGCATCACTCATAACCGCCAGTATGCCCGCCATTGCTCCCGCTTGTCCGGTGCTTCTACTAAGGTTGTCTTTCGTGCCGACCTCGTCAACGACCCCACCCACGCCGCCGACGACGCCTGTGAAAGCAGCTACCCCGAAAACCCCCGAAAGGGCACGGAAAAGCGCACGTCGGGCAACTATCGCTGCGCGGGCACGGTCATTCAAACTGACCCGTTGGACTGGCATCATGCTCGCCCTCGGCGTGCTGGGCGCCCTGAGTCGCCTCATGATGCTGCAGCGGCCAACGGATGCGAGCACTCCCGTGTTCGACGAAAAACACTATGTGCCGCAGGCCTGGCAAATTTTTCAGAGCTGGTCTAATCCGCTGATTGGCGGCATCGAGGATAACCCGGGTTATGGATTGGTCGTCCACCCACCGCTCGGTAAACAAATCGAAGCTTTAGGCATGGCCCTTTTTGGCTATACGCCGTGGGGCTGGCGCATTATGTCCGCTCTGCTGGCTGTCGTTGTGATTCTGCTGATCGCCTCCATTGCTCGGCGCATTTCTAAGTCGGATTTGGTGGGTATGTTCGCCGGCACCATCGCCATTTGCGATGGCATTCTTTTCGTCACCGGGCGCTCGGCAATGTTGGACCATTTCCAGGTATTTCTTTTGTGCCTGGCCGCTTATTGCGCCGTCCGCGATGCTGAGCAGATGGAGGATCGCTTCCAGCGCGTCTGGGCTTCGGATCGCATCCAGGATTCGGTTTTTGGTCCCCGCATGGGTTATCGCTGGTGGCGCTTTACCGCCGGCGTCGCGCTGGGCCTGTCGCTGGCGGTCAAGTGGAATGGCCTCTACTACATGGCCTTTTTCGGCGTGACGATCGTTGCGGTTGATTATTTTCGACGCCGCCGTTTCGGCGTAGCCCGTCCCCTTCTCGGAACCGCCTTCTTCGACGCTGTACCCTCCTTCTTCTCCATCGTGATCGTGCCCGTAATCCTGTACGTCGTCAGTTGGCGCGCGTGGTTCGCCTCCGAAGCGGGAGTGTTCCGTCACGCAGTGGAATCCGGTGAGTTCGCTAGTACTACGGAGGGTTGGTTCTGGTCTTTCCTGCCAGACACCGTGCAGAATTTTATCTACTACCACGTGTCTGTCCTGCGTTTTCATACTGAGCTGACCAATTCCAATGGCCACCACCACAACTGGGAATCAAAGCCCTGGTCATGGCTCGTTTCCAGCCGTTCGCTAATGTATTACAGTCCCTCCAACGATGAAGGTATCCATAAGGTGATCCTGCTGGTCGGCACTCCCGCTGTGTGGTGGGTATGCGTTCCAGTGATGTTGTGGGGTCTGTGGTGCCTCATCGTGCACAAGGATCGCCGTTGGGTGGTGCCGGTTCTTGGCTTCGCAGCTGGATTTGTTCCTTGGCTGTTTAACCTCGATCGCCAGATGTACTTGTTCTACGCTGCAAACCTGGTTCCATTCCTTGCCATCGCATTGGCTATGGCTCTGGGTCAGTTGGTGCGCTGGCAGCGCCCGGGCGTAACCCAGCCGTATTCCTCCCCTCGAGCATTCGTCAAGGCTCGCCCTGGACAGCTGCTGGTCGTCATCTACTTGATGCTGGTGGTCTGGAATTTCCTGTATTTCTTGCCGATTTACACAGCCGCACCCCTCAATGACGCTGCTTTCGACATGCGCATGTGGTTGCCTTCTTGGCGTTAGAAGTAGGCGAGGTATGGGTTATTCCCATCCGCGCGGGCGAGGTTGACCTACCTCGTACGTAGAGTGACGGCGCGCATCGCTGGGGCTAAAAGTGACAGGCTGAGCCATGAGCGCGCGCAACGATTGCTTCAGAGGCATGAACACGTTTCGTCGCCCAGCCCACACGATAATCAAAGCCACTACTGCGAAAAGATGCACAAACAACAGCCATAGGGCGTTGAGGTTGCCGCTTTCCCCTATTAGCCCCAGCACGATTTCCCTGGTGGCAAAACCCAGGCCGAAAGCCCACATGGCCAAGTAGATCGGCAAGACTGCAGAGGCAACTTTGGGGCGCCAGGCCGCCCATAGCAATCCGCTAGCCAGGGCAAAGCGCATCGTCGCAGCGTCGGAAACGAAGTGGAGTTGAGACGAGTCGGCGTCGTCCCCAATCGGCCCTCCGAACAACAGCGACAGTCCCCACACGAGATAGACCAGGGCGACCCCTACCAGGGCAAAACGACCGAACGCGAAAGGCAGCTGGCGACGGCGGAGTCCTACACTGATCTGCGGATCGCTATCAGCTTGGGCAAGAACCTGCTCTAGCAGTGCAGCCTTTCGGTCGTCATGTTCAGCACCGGGGTTCGATTCCTCTTCAGCGGGCGCTGTGGTGAGATTCATGCGACGGCCCAGCGCGGTGATGGTGGCGTACCAGCGTTGGCAGTCCTCGCAGCCTGCGAGGTGCGCATCAATGAGCTCGTCGGACAGCTCCGCAGTCTCTCCGTCCAAGCGGGCCGACATGGAAGTTCTGACTTCCTGACAGTCCATGCGCTCATCCCGTCTCTTGCGTGTTTATTAACCTCAGCCGAAGCGCGACAGTGCCTTGTCCAAGCTCGCGCGTCCCGCACCGAAAACAACAATCATCATAAGGGAGACGACCAAGAGCAACATAAACTCCATGCCACCTTCGGTAACGAAGAAACCCTTTGACCAGTGCACAAAGTAGAGCACCAGTGCGCTGTAGATCACGAACAGTCCGGCTACGGCTGTGGTCAGCAAGCCTGCGATGAGCATCGCTCCGCCCATCATCTCGCAAATGGCGGCCGCCCAGGCGCTTATTTTCGGCTGCGGAATATGCAATCTTTCGAAGGTGGCAATAGTTCCAGTTTTGCCATCCATGCCGTCGATAAAGACTTTCTGCCAGCCGTGGGCGATGAAAATCACTCCAGTAACGAGGCGTACCAACAGCAGAGCCGCGTCACGCGTGGCGGGGTGGTTCAGCATGCGCGCGGATCGCTCCTATACCGCGCGGATGCCGGAGCGCGGGTCGAGGTATTCTTCGTCGCGATCGGCAATGCGGGGGTTAGTGAAGTTGGTGTTGGAGTTCGCCCCAGGCCCCACGTGCGTTTCGGTGCCTGGCATGTCGAAGAAGTCGGCGCCGTCGGCGTATTCCAGATTGCTCAAGGCCGGATCGTTGTCATCCGTTTCCAAGATCACTGCACCCGGTCGCATGAGGCGATCCGGGACACCCAGCTCGTCGTCCTCAGTGTTGCGCACGCCCAGGCGAGCGCGGCGCATGCGCGCCAGGCGACGGTGCCGCAGTTCACGTTCTTCAACGGCCTGTCGGCGCAGCATAACTAGATAGAACGCAGTGAATGCAACCATTGCGATAAAGGTCAGCCACACTGCGCCGCCCAGCGCGAGGCTCGTACCGAAAGTTAGTGCGCACAGCGCGAGCAGAACCAGCAGAACCCTCTTGCGACGATTCTGCCGCTGGCGAGCCAGCTCCGCGGAAGCCACGGGGTCATATACGCCGCGGCCACGGCGAGCAGCGAGGTACTTCAGGTCGGCCTCGCTCAGCTCGTCGGAATCCTCGAGGATATCCACAGCCTTACCTGCCGGAGCTGCGTCGACTTCATCGACCAAGCCCGGTGACGCCTTCACGTCCCCGCCGCGCACGTACTGGGTAGGAACTGCGGCGTACGCAGCTTGGCGAGCGGTGTTTTCTTCAGTGTTTTCTTGGGTGTCTTCTTCAGCGTTTTCTTCGGCAACTTCGGCACCACCGGTGCTGTCGGAATTCGCGCCAAAGGCGGCGCTATCAGCACCTTCCGCGTCTGCCTCACCGCTCATCTCTGCCTTCTTCACCGGGGAAAACTCTCCAGTGTCCATCTCATCCTGAGCGGTGTAGCGCACAGCAGCACCCGACACATTGGCGGTCGCCGAGGGAGCCTTCACGTCAGAAGAAACGACCTTTTCGGCAACGTCGCCGGTGTCTTCTACGTCGTCATCGTTGGTCTCCACAACCTCACCATCAATCACCTCGGCGGCCTTCTCGGCCTCCTCATCCGCAGAGCTCTTAGAAGTCATCAGATCTCGCAGCCCACGCGACGCGCCCTTCTTCTTGTTCGCGTTGGAATCCTCGTCTTCCAGCAAGACGTACTCCGGCTCCGCGTCTACCAGCTCCAGCTCCTCGTCATCGGAGCTCATGTACAGCCCCTTTGCGGGCTTGAGCTTGCGCTTTGCATTAAGCTCGCTTCCCCCTCGGTGCAGCACCCTCGTTTCACTCAGTGCCTGAGCAGTCCGTCGCACGGGTTTTTGGTTGCGCAGCAAAAGTGGCGCCAACAGCACCAGCCATACGGCGGCGATGAGCAATAGGGAGCCGGACACGAGTATCAGTTCTCCTCGGGTTCTTTATGCGGGCAGCGTGAGTGGTCAAGTGCTTGCCACGCTACCCGTGCAGTGGGCTAATCTGCGGTGCCACGCCGAGGCTATTGGCGGTTCACAGCCAGCCCCAAGAGTCCTCGGTTCACCAACCTGCGAACCAGCCCCTCAGGCAGCACTTCTTCCTGCGTCTGTGCCACCAGATAGTGATCCCGCCATTGGCCGTTAATGTGCAGGTTTCGACGCAGGTGCCCCTCCGTACGGAAGCCGGTTTTCTCAAGGACTCTTCGTGACGCCACGTTCTCCGCCATGACCGTTGCCTCTATCCTGTGCAGCCCCACCTCTTGCATCCCCAGATCCACGCCCAAAGCGACAGCGGCGGTGGCCACTCCCCTACCTTGGAATCGCGAGTGAACCCAATAACCAATCCAGGCACTTGAGATAGTTCCGTATTGAATGTTTCCAATCGTCAATTGGCCGGCGAACTCCCCGTCCACGTCGATGACCATTGGCACGATAAGGCGATCAGCAGCTAGAACTTGCAAATTGTGGAAGTTCTTGCGCCACGCCTCCGGGCTGTGTGCGTCGTCCCACCCCACGGCTGTGGTTGGTTCAAATGGCTGCAACAAGTGTTGATCTTCAATGCGCGCAGCTCTCCACTGAGAGCCATCGCTTGCGCGAATGGGACGCAGAGAGACTGGCAGGCCGGGAGTGAAGGCGTCATCAGTGTCTTCGGCAGTCCCATAAAGATGACCGCGGCTGAGGACGGTACGCGTTCGCAGTTCCGACGCACGGGTTTCGAGCGCTGCGGAGGAAAGAGCGGCGCGCAGGCGGTGCAACACGAGCGGACTATTCCTTGTTGCTGAGGAATAGCACGTCAACGACCTGCCCCGGCGCCACGTCGGTGACGTCGGAAGGAACTACGATCAGGCAGTTTGCCTGTCCGTGGCTGCCTAACAGGTGGGTCGGCTCGCCGCCGTTGACCGCACCAAGTGGATCCACCAGGAACTCCCGGGTTTCGCGGTCACGCATCAGCTGACCGCGGATAAATCCACGCCGACCAGGGGCAGAGGCGATGGCTGCAATCGTGCGGGCGGACACCACCCGGCGAGTGGCCTGACGACGTCCGCGAATCAGCTGCACTAGTGGACGCACCATAACCTCGAAAGCCACTAACGCCGCCGAGGGGTTAGAGGGCAGCAGGAACGTTGGCACCTTGTCTTGTCCCAGGGTGCCGAATCCCATTACGGAACCAGGGTGCATAGCGATGCGCTGAATATCCATCTCTCCCATTTCAGAGAGAATCTCGCGCAGCTCATCGCTGGCGGCTCCGCCTATCGCACCAGAGATGACGACTACCTCGGAGCGGAGTAGCTGGCTTTCGATAACCTCTCGCATCTTGCGCGGTTCACCGCTCAAGATGCCGACGCGGTGGACGTCCGCGCCTGCTTCCCGTGCAGCAGCAGCCAGCGCATAGGAGTTCACATCATAAACCTGTCCCACGGCCGGGTCACGGTCGATATCCAATAGTTCGCGTCCAAAGGAGAGCACCGACAGGCGCGGGCGCGGGTACACCAGCACCTTGGAGCGTCCCACTGCCGCCAAAAGCCCTACTTGAGCTGCCCCAATGACGGCACCTTCTTCGACGACCACGTCTCCGGGCTGAACATCAGAGCCTTTGCGGTGGACGAACTCGCCGGACGCGATGGCTTCCAGCGGGCGGATTTTACGGCCTTCCTTTTCCACCCAGTCCAGCGGCAGCACAGAATCGGCAAGGGTCGGCAGCGGAGCTCCCATTTCAACACGCACAGCTTGGCGCGGTTGTAGGCGAATTGGCCTTAGAGAACCAGCCGTAACATCGCCAACGATCGGCAGGGTTTCCTTCACTCCGCTGAGGTTCTCAGCCGCTTTACCGCCCTCTGACGTATCACCGTGATCCCCGCCTCGCGCGAGGGCAAGTGCCTGGCGGATGTCGACGCTTCTCACGGCATAACCGTCAATCGCTGCCTGATCGAAGCCCGGCAAAGGCTCGGAACCTTCGACCCTTTCTGCACAGCGCAGGCCCAGGGTCTCGGTGATGGCGATGCGCACTGGCTCAGGCGTCACCGCCGCAGAGGTGATGATTGCCAGCTGTTCTTCAACCGATCGCATGAGAGGTTCCCTTCAGCTTAAAAAGCTTGTTAGTTCTCTATGATCCCAAGTTCTCTTGTGCCAGGCGCTCTTGCAGCCAAGTCTTCAAGCTGGGGCCATAAGTCTCATTCTGCAACGCGAAATCGACGCAAGCTCGAATGTACCCACCGGGGTTACCTAGATCATGGCGCAGACCATGGTGGACAATAATGTGTACTGGGTGACCTTCGGTGATCATCAACTCGATGGCATCGGTGATCTGAATTTCGCCGCCCTTACCAGGCTTGGTGCGACGCAGCGCGTCAAATACCTGACGGTCCAGCAGATAGCGACCCGTTGCAACGAAGTTCGACGGAGCATCCTCCACCGCCGGCTTCTCAACCATGCCCTTGACGACTTTGACATCGGCGTGGTCAGCCTCGTCGATCTCAAAAACGCCGTAGTTACTTACTTCCTCACGTGGCACCTCGAAGGCACACAAGACCGACCCACCATACTGCTTACGTACGGCCAGCATCTTCTCCATCACGCCCATCGGCAGCACCAGGTCATCCGGCAGCATGACGGCGAAGCAATCCTCGTCATCATCCAGCGTCTCCTCGGCCAGCCCAATAGCGTGCCCCAGCCCCAAAGGCTTTTCCTGCTCCACAGCGACCACATCGATCAATCCATCGGTGGCTCGAACCTTTGCCAATTGTTCGGTCTTGTTTCGCTGTTCCAGCGTGCTTTCCAGCTCAGCGTCGGTATCGAAGTGACCGAGCACACCTCCCTTTTTCGGGGCTGTCACAATAGCGAGGCGACCAGCCCCCGCGTCAGCAGCTTCCTTGGCGATTAGCTCGATACCGGGAGTGTCTACAACTGGAAGCAGCTCCTTCGGAACAGTCTTAGTAGCAGGCAAGAAACGGGTTCCAAGTCCGGCAGCTGGCACCACAACGGTATGCAGGTTAGCTTGCTCGGACGTGGAGATCGTAGGGCTAGAAGTCATGCCGGAATAGTAGCGCTTCTATGAACCGATTTGTGCTCTACACACCGCCTATGCACAGTTTTCTTTCCCAGATCAAGCATTTTGCCCTCTGCAGTAGGCTCGAAGGCGATGAAAGATCTTTCTACCAGCAAAAAACTTGCCCGCGCCGCAGTCCGTGCCGCTCGCACCGCCCGAACTGATCAGCGCCCAGCGCGCGACCGCGCAATCCAGTCCCATCTTCTTAAAGCCCTCACGAAATTGCCTGCAGCACCCTCAACTCTCACTATCGCCAGCTATGTCCCCTTACCTGGCGAGCCCGGAGGCGCTGATCTCCCTGACGTTATTGCTAGTACTGGCGCGCGAGTTCTTCTCCCAAGGGTGTCCCGAAACAATGCCTCAGCTTCAAACGGCTCCCCCAGCGACGGCACCGTTGAAGGATCTACTCACGTCCCTGTCCTCGAATGGGTCGAGTTTCACCCCGAAAACCCGAACCTGGTTGCTGGAACTTGGGGGATTCTTGAGCCGGAAGGTAATGCGATTCACACTTTTCCAACATGCGCGGATGTAATTATTACACCTGCGCTGGCGATTGATTATCATGGGATACGGCTCGGGCAAGGTGGTGGCTTCTACGACCGGGCACTGGCCGACCGCCCCTCACACATCAATGTGTGGGCAGTGGTGGACCACGAAGAGTTCACACGCATCGTCCCTAGCCGGGAGCACGACTTGGTCGTCGACGCTGTGATCAACGACCTCGGTTTCTTTCCCGTCATGTAGTTGCTTGTACTGACCGCGCATGCGTCGCGGACAAGAAAGGTCTTTCAGCACAATGCTCGAAGGTTTTAAGAAGTTCATCATGCGCGGCAACGTTATTGAGCTTGCCGTTGCCGTTATCATCGGCGGTGCGTTTACCGCAATCGTTACTGCTTTCACCAGTGGCATCATCGAACCGCTGCTCGCAGCCGTTGGTGGATCCCCTGAGTTTGGCCTTGGCTTCCACCTGCGTGAGGGTAACCCCGCCACCTTCGTCAATATCGGTGGCATCCTGACCGCAATCTTCAACTTCTTGATCATCGCTGGCGTTATCTACTTCCTGATGATCATGCCGATGAACAAGCTGGCAGAGATCAACGCTCGCCGTAAGGGCATTGAGCCGGAGGAGGCTACTGCAACCGAGACTGAGCTGCTAGCCGAGATCCGAGACCTGCTCATCGAGCAACGCGGTGGCGAGGCTGAGCCGACCGGCAAGCACGCCAACTAAAGTCCACCGGACTAACCCCAATGCGGTGGACGCTGCTCCTCTAGGTAGCGGCGTTCCAATTCCGCAGAAGGCAGCTCATCACCCCACTCATCCTGAACAAGGTCTGAGTGGGGTTTCGTCGTTTTGGAGGCGATGGCGTCAAGAAAAGAAGTCCCCGGATTCTGCGCCTGGCCGACCTTGCCGAAGAACCTGCGGCGACGACCAGAAACGGGTTGTGGAACCTCTAGGTCATAGCGGTTGCGGTAACCGGGTTGGTTCGAACCCGAGTGCCGTCGGGGCATGCTAAGCCCGGTTATTCATATCGTCGACAACGTGCCGAACCAGCGGCCCCAAAGTGGCCATACCGTCGCGAATCGCTCCGCGAGAACCGGCGATGTTCACCACCACGGTGGAACCGGAGATGCCCGCAACACCGCGGGAAAGGCCCGCATCCAAAGAGTTCGCCGCCAAGCCCGAGGATCGAAGCGCTTCAGCAATGCCCGGAATCTTGCGATCCAACTCCGCGCGTGTAGCCTCCGGCGTCTTATCCCGCGGACCGGTTCCGGTTCCGCCGATGGTGACAACAAGATCCGCGCCTCCGACAACGGCGGTTTGAATAGCCTTGCGGATCGCCCCCTTTCGGGACTCAACGCTGAGAACGGCGTCGACCAAGAAACCTTCCTCGACCAGCAGCTCTGCAACCAGTTCCCCGTTCTTCGCTTTTTCCTCAGGGAAATCGGTTACGAGAACAACCATGGCGTGCAGGGGCGGATCATCGAGAAGCTGCTCGCGGGTTCGCTCCTTGGCGTCCAAGGAGTGAAACAGTGCGTCATCCGGCTCGGGGATCTCCTCTGCCAGTCGCTCCACCTGTGCGTGATCCACGGACTTCATGACCGCGACTTCATTGATGTCCGCAGACTCTGGGTTAGCCTTCCGAACGGCCACTGCGATCCTCCTGAATAAATAAACGAACGTAACTAATAAAATATCCCGTCCGCCTACTGCTGTACAGGCGAACGGGAATGCCGGACTACTCGGCGGTAGTTAGAGTGAGCTCAACCTCACGTTCTTCTCCATCGCGACCTTCTTTAACCTTGAGCTTTACAGTGTCTCCCACTGCGTGCGATCGGATAGCCGCAATCAAAGCAACGCCGGAATCCACACGTCGCTCGTCGACGTGAGTAACCAGGTCGCCCTTCTTCAAACCAGCCTTATCCGCAGGACTGTCTTTGTTGACGTCGACGACGACGGCGCCCACTTCATTGGATCGAGTATTGACCTTCGCACCGATAATCGGGTGCTCTGCTTTACCCTTATCGATCAGCTGCTTAGAGATGCGTTCGGCCTGGTTAATCGGGATGGCAAAGCCCAAGCCAATGGAGCCCGCTGACTCACCACCAGTGGAGGCGATAACAGAGGGGATGCCAATGAGCTTGCCTTGCATATCCACCAGTGCACCACCGGAGTTGCCGGGGTTAATGGAAGCATCCGTCTGGATCGCATCAATCAGAGAAGCTTCGCCACCATCTTCGCCAGATGCCTGTACAGGACGGTTCTTAGCAGAAACAATGCCCGTCGTCACCGTGGCCGATAGCCCAAGGGGGGAACCAATCGCCATCACGTCTTCGCCCACGTTCACAGCATTCGAATCACCGAACTCAATGGGCTTAAGGTCCGTGACGTTCTTGGCCTTAATCACCGCAATATCAGTCTGCGGATCGGTGGCTACGACCTCCGCCTCGAGAGTACGACCGTCGTTGAGAGCCACTTTCATTTTCGCCTTTCCGCCTTCAGCGGCAGAGACAACGTGGTTATTCGTCAGAATGAGACCGTCAGAGGAAATGATCGAGCCAGATCCCTCGTCACCGCCTTGAGACGTGGTGACGCGAATTGACACGACTGAAGGTAGAACCTTGTTAGCCACATCGGAGGTGCTTCCCGGCTCTACCGGGTTAGAAGCCTCTTTTTCCTTTGCGGACTTATTGGTGGTGTTAGAGCTGTCGAAAGACGTTGTGGCATTGTTGCTGGGCTTGTTCTCATTCAAGGCATCCATGCCCACGTAAGTCACCGCGGAGGCCACCACGGCACCGGTCAGCAACAACGCAGCAACCGCTGGTGTCGACCAACGCTTCTTCTCCCGTGGCTGCGGCGCCATCGGATCCTGTGGCACTAGCGGATCCTGGAACGGTTGGCTCTGCGCCTGCTGGGGCTGCATCTGCTGGGGTTGAATGTGCTGAGCCTGGATCTGTTGAGTCTGATTATCCTCCAGACCCGTTGGCCACGCTCCCGGTTGCACCGGCGAGCCAGCGTGCGTTGCCGGATACTGTGGCGTACCTTGCTCGCCATTCCAATGAATATGCTCGCGCCCTATCTTGCGAGCCTCTGTGCCACCACCGACGTTACCGTTTGCATTAGCGTCCGCGTTGGCGCCGCTAGCGCCTGCACTAGCTCCAGGATTCTGAGCTGCTTCCCGTCCCCCATCGGAAAAGTCCGGTTCGCCCGGCATTCGCTGCCCATTCCCCGAAGTGTTCTCACCCATATCGTGTTCCCTTTCGTTCATGGACACCAGTATGTCTGTCATATATGTAGGTCAGCGCTACGAACGCTGTAACTTTTCTGCCAGTTTAAGAAAAATCAGCGGACAAATGTTCCCGACCCACGTCACTCCTGCGATTCCCCAGGCAGTCCAGGAAGAACGGCACGCATGAGAGCACCGCCGTCATCGGACTCGTCAACCACGATCACACCGTGGTGGCGCTCAATAACTTGCTTCACGATCGCCAACCCCAAACCGGATCCTGGCATTGATCGAGCCTTTATTGACCGATAGAAGCGATCGAATACAAGTTCTCGATCCTCCTGCGGAATGCCCGGCCCCGAATCAGCCACACGAATCTCCACCTCTTGCAATGCTGAATCTTCTAGATGGGAAGCTGCGGCGTCACATCCCTCACCAGCGATCGGCTGCATCCAGACCCGCACCACACCGCCTTCGGGCGACCATTTGGCCGCATTATCCAGCAAATTAAGCAGCGCACGCGACAGGGCGAAAGAATCTCCCCGCAGGTTCCACTCAATGAGGTGGGTATCGAAGGTCACGTCGGGACGACGCCTTTGCACGCGTGTAATGCCTTGCGCGATGAGCTCGGAAATCTCGACAGTGCTCAAGACCTCTGGGTCGGAGTCCTCACGGGCTAGGTCAACAAGATCGCCGATCAGACCGCTCATTTCGTCGATCTGCGCAATGACGTCTCGCTCTATGTCTTTGCGGTCTTCATCACTTATGCCGGGACCGTCACCGTCTTTTCTTTGCGACGCCAACATCAGCAGCTCCACGTTTGTACGCAGCGACGTCAGAGGTGTCTTCAGCTCGTGTGAGGCATCCGCAACCAGATTCTTCTGTTTCGTCTGGGCCTCTTGCAGCGCATTCATCATGTTGTTGAACGACACGGTCAGCGCCCCTAGCTCGTCCTGAGAGTAGACGGGGATCTGCCGCAGCTCACCGGTACGGGAGACTTCATCAGCAGCCCGGCGCAGCCGGGTGATCGGCTGAGCACCGGAGTTCGCCACCGCTATGCCCAAGATAATCGAGGCAATAAAACCTGTCGTGGCAATGAGAATCAACACTAGCCACAGAGATTCCAGGGTTTGATTGGTAAAGGAAATATCCAGACGCAGCACGATGACACGACCGTCTAGCGCAGCAATGGCGAAACTGCGGGTATCGCCGTTGCTTTCGAAAACGTATGGGTCATCGCCCACCAACACACCGACTTCGTCGGCGCTGAGAATACCCTCGAACTTCGATAAATCTGCCTGCCGTCCCGCCTGCTCAGCGGGGACGACGAGCACACTCATGTTGTTGTCGGAGTCAAAGAAGCGAGGGCGGTAATTCTCCCCTTCGCCGGTTTCACTGGTTGGAAACTCGAATCCAGAATCGATATAAGCCTGTGCCTGAGTCTGCAGCGTCTTATCCATTTCTTGCGATAGCACCTGCTTGACAGTGGCATAGGAAGCTACGGTGATAATCGCGATACACAGCATCACTACGATGGCTGTGAGCCCAGCCAAGCGGACACGCAGAGATAATCCGCGCAGAGAAAAACGCACCGACTTTACTAGTCGGCCGCTTCTGCTTTCGCTAGAGCCACCGTCTTTCTCGGCCTGGGTGTAATCCGTTCCGGGCTCGACCGCAAGATTCTCCTCCGGGAGCCTACGCAGGATCACGGTGCAGTCTCACGCAGCGCGTAGCCCACTCCCCGCACAGTGTGAATCAAACGGCTTTCGCCATTGGCCTCGGTCTTGCGTCGGAGGTAACCGATGTACACCTCCAGAGCATTGCCGGAGGTTGGGAAGTCGTACCCCCAAACCTCTTCCAGGATCGTGTTGCGAGAAAGAACCTTTCGCGGGTTGCTCATCAGCAGCTCCAGGAGGGCGAACTCCGTGCGGGTCAGGCTGATCTGGCGGTCGCCGCGGTACACGTCGCGAGTCTCCGGGTTGAGGGTTAGATCCTCGAAACGCAGCGGTTCGTGGGACTCACCCTCCTGAATCGCCGGGCGGGCAGCGCGACGGAACAGTGAGCGGGTACGCGCCAGCAGCTCCTCCAACGCAAAGGGCTTCGGCAAGTAGTCGTCTGCACCAGCATCGAGACCGGCAACGCGCTCTTCCACGGAGTCGCGGGCAGTGAGTAGAAGGATAGGCAGATCATCGCCATGGCTGCGCAGTTCGCGGCAGACATCCAGCCCATCCTTTTTCGGCATCATCACGTCAAGGATGGCAAGGTCTGGCCGCTCATTGGTGATGGATTCCAGAGCTTCTTCACCATCCGTCGCCAGTACGACAGTGTAGCCGTTAAAGATCAGGGAACGGCGTAGGGATTCACGCACTGCCTGGTCGTCATCTACAACAAGAATCTTCATACGAACCATTGTGCCTTCGAATCTGTGGCCATGCTCGTGCGCAACCACTTTTTTAATGAACACACAGCTTTTCTTATATGTCTTAACAAGGCAAAATCCCCACCACACTGTGTGTGCGGTGGGGATCGATACGCTACGAACGTAGCTTTAAAATCGCTATGGAATCAGACCTAGTCCAGGTCGATGAGACCCAGCTGAGCGGCCTTTACCAGACGGCGAGGAATCTGAACTTCCTGGCCCTGGACCTTAACGTTCTGCAGAGCAACGTTGTCGGCCTTCCACTGGGAACGGCGGGAGTGCGTGTTTGCACGAGACATACGGCGCTTCGGTACTGCCATTGTCTTCTACCTCCTTATTAAAGGTGTGAAATAGATTTCTTGGGATCTGTTTAGTGAGAAGAGTTCTTACTTCTTCTTGCGGCGGGTCATGTTGCCGTAGCGACGCTGGAACTTCTCCACGCGGCCGGCGGTGTCCATAACGCGCTGAGCGCCGGTCCAGAAGGGGTGGGACTCGCTGGTCACGTCAACGACGATGAGCGGGTACTCGTTGCCGTCTTCCCATTCAACGGTGCGGTCGGAGGTAGCGGTGGAGCGAGTGATGAACTGGTGTCCGGTGCTCGCATCCTTGAAGACTACGGGGTGGTAGTCGGGGTGGATATCCTTCTTCATGGTTTCCTCTTATTCCCTTAGGTGTGTGTACATCAGGTCGGTCCTGCGAATCTGTTACGAAGGTCGTGCCTGAGTCGGGTCATAAAAAGCAGTGCGCCTTCTCTGCCTTCTTTATTGACGCCCTTCAGGCCACTCGGTTACCGAGGAGCTATCAAGGCGCGACAAGGTTAGTCGCACAACGAGGGACTATGATAGCGAACGAACACCTCATTAATAAAATCGCGTTTGCCGTGCTGGGACGGTGTCACAGCACGGCGCGACGGGAGCATAGGGCGTCACAAAGAGCGATTAGGTTATAGCGCACCCGTGGGGTAAAGTTAGCTCCCGCTGTTGTCTATGTAAACGTCATCGCCGGACGGATTTAAGGCTAAAAACAGCGCCCCACCACGTAAAACTCAAGGCCCGTCTAACCATGGGTTTTAGATGTGCGCGGCGCTGGCACCTTTGATCTCCGGCGGAAGGAGAAAACCCATGTCGGCATATTGCCAGGTCACGGGACGCAAGCCGAGCTTCGGCAAGTCTGTGTCCCACTCGCACCGCCGCACGAACCGTCGCTGGAACCCGAACATCCAGCGTCGTACGTTCTACTTGCCCTCTGAGGGCCGTTCCATCACGCTGAACGTGTCCACTAAGGGTCTGAAGACCATTGACCGTGACGGCATCGAGTCTGTCGTTGCCAAGATCCGCGCCCGTGGGGAGAAGATCTAACTATGGCACGTAACGATATCCGCCCAATCATCAAGCTGAAGTCTACGGCTGGCACCGGTTACACCTACGTCACCCGTAAGAACAAGCGCAACAACCCGGATCGCATCACCCTGAAGAAGTTCGATCCGATCGCCCGCAAGCACGTCGAATTCCGCGAGGAGCGATAATTTATGGCTAAGAAGTCCATGATCGCGAAGAACGAGCAGCGCAAGGAAATCGTCGCCCGCTACGCGGAGCGTCGCGCTGAGCTCAAGAAGATCATCAAAAACCCGAACAGCACCGACGAGGAGCGCCTGGATGCACAGTGGGAGCTGAACCGTCAGCCCCGCGACGCTTCCCCGGTTCGCGTCCGTAACCGCGACGCAGCCGATGGCCGCCCGCGCGGCTACCTGCGTAAGTTCGGCCTGTCCCGTGTACGTGTCCGCAACATGGCTCACCGCGGTGAGCTGCCGGGCGTACGCAAGTCCAGCTGGTAAGGGGGAGCTTTAACAATGAAGCGCACCAACATGAAGAAGGCGCGGATGGAACAGTCCCGCCGCCCGAAGAAGAACCCGCTCAAGGCCGAGGGCATTGAGACGGTTGACTACAAGAACTACGACCTGCTGCGTAAGTTCATCTCCGAGCGTGGCAAGATTCGCTCTCGCCGCGTAACGGGCCTGACCCCGCAGCAGCAGCGCCAGGTTGCCACCGCCGTGAAGAACGCGCGCGAGATGGCACTCCTGCCCTTCCACAGCCGCTAAATAGCCGTCTCCTTTGCAAAAAGGGGATGCGCAGTGGCTGCGCAGCAGGGCTGCGCGCTTAAAGCGTCGCTGCCCGCAGACGTTTAACAGACACGATTAAAGACCCAACGCCCTTGTGCTCTAAAGCACGAGCCCGGCGGTGGGTCTTTTTCGTACCCTCCGCCAGCAAAGAAAAATGTCGGCTATGCTGGCACAGTAAACTAATGAGAGTGAAGTGTCCCGGGTTTTGTTCCTAGGCTTGTGCCTTGATTTCCATTATTTCTCGACTGGGGTGGTGTTCCCAAAATTCGGTTTCGACTTCAGCCGGCGTGCGGTAGCCCAGGCTCTGGTGGAGCCT
>NZ_JBRBCA010000012.1:0-69843 GCF_053479475.1 Corynebacterium sp. 22-2729 | reverse complement strand
GCCACGAGACGCCCAGCTTTGGGGCTACTGCCTGGCACGCGGCTTGCATCGACATATTTTCCGCCAAGATGCGGTCTTCCACGAGACGGACCACACGGTCCTTGGCATCCTGGTCAAATTTTCTTGGCATATTCCAGATTTTCCCATCTACTCAAACGGAACAAAACCTGGGACACTTCAGTGTAGGTGGTGTCTTGGATACCACCTTCGGGGCTGATGATGCGCCAGACGTCGCCGGAGGCGGTGGCGCGGAAGACAGTGGGGCGGATGTCGCCGAGGAGGTCGTCGGTCAGCCAGTCGGTGGGGATGGTCCAGTCGGTGGTGTCGCGGTTGGTGGTACGGCCGCGGCCGGTCAGGCCTGCTTCGTGGAGTCCGCCGTTGAGGAGGGCTTGGTAGAGGGGGAGGTTGTGGAGCCGGTCGAGGTAAGTGTCAACGACACTATCGCCGGTGTCTAGGGGGTTGCCGGTGAAGTCGCCGGCGGTTTCGATGAGTACGCAGACGGTGCCACCGGTGGGTGCGTCGTCGCCGGTGTCGTTGCCCCAGTAGAGGATGTTGGGGAACATCCCGCCGGTGCCGACTTGGGCGGTGACACGTCCGTGGTCATCGTAGCGGTAGTGATACGCAGCACCATTCCGGCCGGCTGGCTGGATTGATTATGGTGTCAGGACACAAGCTTGTGTGTTAGTCGTCGAAGTCTGTTCCTGCGGCTTTAGCTTGGTTGAGGGTTCGTTGCAGGTTGTTGGTGTTGTTGAAGAGGTCTGTGAGCTGCTGGTGGAGTGGTTGCAGGGTGTCAGCGGTGCCGATGAGGCTGAACATGCCTGCGTCGCTGTCGAACTCGATGCCGTCGGTGGTGATGTTTGCTTGTCGGAGTAGGTACTTGGCGAGGTTGTCGAGGAAGTAGCCGTTGGGTGTGTACCCTGCTTGTTCTATGACGCCGACTGTCTCCTTGGGCATGGTGTCCATAGCGGCGAACAGGGTGGTCACGCCGTCGAGTTCTGCGAGGTGGAAGAGTGGTTGGTCTTCCTGTTGCGTGTTGGTTGGCATCGTGTCTTGTTCCTGGCTTTCAGTGAAGTCGGGGTGTGTTGGGCGCGGGGTATCGATCAGTCCGTAGTAGGAGAGTGCGTCCTCAAGGGCGAACTCGATGTGAAGGTCCATGAGGAGGCCCGCTGGCATAAAGTAAGTGCCCTCCGGTGCTTCATCGACGATGCCACCTTGGGGTGGGTTTGTATTGTGAAGTGTGTATTCAATGCGACGGTCTTGTTCAGGGATAAAGGATGCTAGGCGACTCGCAGGAATTGATTCAGAGGTAGGTGCAAAGGCAAGTTCACTGGGGTTCCAGGTTAATGCCCCTCCGTACTCAAAATACTTGTCAAATGGGACAGGCTTTGGTGCATTCTTGTCTTTTACTGGGTGGAAGTCGCCGCCCTTTTTGAAGTCTTTTTTGACAATTTGGAGGGGTGGGATTAGTAGTTCGTTCTTTTCGATGAGCGGGTACCAGGTGGTGTCTTTGGGGTCAGAAACGAGTGCGCGGTAGGGATGAATCATCACGGCGGCGCCGAAGAATGCTTCGGTGGAGGTCGCACCAACAGGGATGTATCCGAGGGTGGTTTTCATCAGGTAGAGCCGTCCAGCCTTCGGGCGGCTGCCTTTGGGAGCGTCGAATACTAGTTTTAGTGCCATGTTCCTAGCGTACCTTGCTAGCGAATTGGTCTACCCAGTCCTTGCCAAAAGCTGTTGCTTGGTCATAGAACTCATGTTTTGGGCTCATACTGTTTATCTTATTTTCTAGGTTACCTACCTTAGTCGTGGCTCCCGTTGGCTTTTGCATTCCGATTTTCTCGATCAGATGCTGTTCAACTCCACGTGCTTCGTATTTTCCAAGTGGCGACTTTCTATTGAGAAGAACCATTCCGTCTTTTGGCTTAGTAATCGGATGACTCAACGCATGTTGCATGGCTCGTAGCCGAGGGTGTTTGGTAAAGCCGACGTATATCGTTAGGTGAATTCTTTTCGCAAATGGCTAAGAATTGATTCGAAAAAATTACGCGGTGGTTGCACTTATGCGTACTGCGACGAAGCTGATTGTGGACGTCAAATACACCGCTCAAGAAAATGCTTTCGTGGGTTTTAGAGCCAAGGCGCGTAGATTGCACGAATTGCATTCGCAATCTCGTCCGACACCGTGGTGTCGAGCAGTTCACTGACCAATCTGGCTCCTCTATCGTGAGATAGATTGAGTCGACCTTCTCGACAGTGGTGTTGATGAGGCTGATGTGGTCCCAATCACCACAAGAACGAAAGCTCGGGTCCCGAATGGTGCAATCCTTGAACGAAAGATATGATCCAGAACAATGGTTGAACTCGGTGCGAACCAATGAACATTGTTCAAGAGTTACAGCCTCAAAGAACATCCCCTGGATTGAGTCATCATCAAATAATTGGTTGTGTTGTATTCCTTGGAGCTTCTGCCGGGGATTAGGCACTGGGCTCTCCGTTGGCTTCGAGGCAGGCGTATGCCCACTCAGTTAGGCTCGGATATTTATTTCCGAACCATTCTTCGTCACCAGTATGGAAATAGCCGCACACAATTTCATTGTCGAGGTGTTGGAGGACAAGGTAGCTGTCATCTCCCATTTCTCCCACGGCAAATAGTTCCTCGTGACCTGGGTAGTCTTCGTGGAATTCGGCGTTGAGGGTAATTGCTCGTTGATCTGGGGAGTAGGGGACGGCTAGGGGCGAAAACATTTCGACTCCGACTAGGGTCCATCGATCGCATTGGGTGAATAGCTGTTTGAAGTCTTCCGGCAACCATTCAGGGCTAGATGCAAAGCCTTCCTGAACCTCTTGTAAAGTGCTGCCTTCGCCAAATACATAGCTATCGTCGAAGTTTGCGAAATCACTCAGATTAATCATAGGAAGTCTAACGCCCTTTCTTGTCAATACTGTCTTTTCCAAGAGTTGAATGTATTACGATCCGCCGGAGTTACGTCCTTTGGATATTCACTAGATTTTAACCCGTTAAAGATGTGAATAGAGTTACCATCATGTCCCTTTGGTGTTAGACCTCTGGTCATTCGTTCCACGTTAGTTTCACCTCTGTTAACGTGGTATGGGTCGAACAAATAGCCTGAATCACTTTTGAAGGCTTTCTTTCCGAGGTTATCGTGTGAGGTCCAGCTTCCAATGCGGTGGTGGGCCATCAGCCCGATCATGTCGACCCAGTATGCTACTTCTATCTCCAAAGTAAACAGAACCAAACCGCTTTTGAGTGGCAGTTAGGTGATCGGTGATTGTGAATTGTCGAGCCAGGCCACGATGTGGTTTTCGGCTTGTTTCGCGGACGGTAGTTTGTCGAGGTGGCGGTTTCCGTTGTGGTTCGTGAGAAGAAGCGGGAAGTAGTTTCCCTTGGCATTGAACTTGACCTGGAGGGTCTCGCCGTGCGAATTCTGGTACGTAACGAAGCCG
Source organism: Corynebacterium sp. 22-2729 (assembly GCF_053479475.1). Classification (NCBI taxonomy): domain Bacteria; kingdom Bacillati; phylum Actinomycetota; class Actinomycetes; order Mycobacteriales; family Corynebacteriaceae; genus Corynebacterium; species Corynebacterium sp. 22-2729. Next base: position 66,378 of record NZ_JBRBCA010000012.1, on the reverse strand, counting down.
GCGGACGGAGTTTCCGACAAGTGAGTCAGCCACTTGGGTACGGCTTTGGCAGAGGCGTAACGTTGCTCGCCCAATGCGGTAGACGAGGTGGAGATGTCAGTGGTTTCGTCGCCTTCCAAGATCGGAATGCTCAAATGCGGGACCGAAATGGCGATGCCCTGGTGGAGGCCGAGCTCTGAAAGTTTTCGGGCGTCGTTCGAGAGATTTTCCGTGGGGATGTCGATTTTGGCTTGGCCGGGAGCTGGTGGTTCAACCTGCGCCAACTGCGCAATTGCCTCGAGTGCCGCCATAGACTGAAGTGTATCTTCGAGGGCGGTGATGGCCAAGTTGAGAGACTCGCGCTGCGACGTACTCGCCGTGTACAACTCGAGCGAGTCGGACTGATTCACTGAATCCAGCAGGATGCCGAGTATTTCGCCTTGGTAGGCGTAGATGGCCTCATCGATGGCGGTGGTGTCATGAATATTGCTCAGCAGATGGTGGAGGTGCTCGGCGGCATCCGAGTCGATGGATTGGTCGTAAACTTTCGCATACAGTCGTCCGATGTGCAGCAGTGCGGAATCGCTATGCATAGTCTTTCGCTCCGTAAAAGTCGAAGGGGTACGGGTGGCTGGTCTTCCCGGCGAGGGGGTTTCGATCCTTTGGGGCGGAAAGCCATCCTGTGATGGCGCTGAGCACTTCGGCAGGTAGGCGCACTTCTTCCCCTTCTGCTGCAGCGAACCTGTAGCTGAGGGCGCCGGTTTTGTCAGTGTTTCCGTCAAGTCGCTCGGCTAGCTCGAATATTGTCAGCGCAGTGATATCTGCAACGAATTTGGTTGCGTCATCAGATGACAGGGGTCCTGTTTCCTGGATTCGTGTGTGAAGCTGTTCAATGGTTGGCGTGATGACGTCTTCGAGGTCCGATTGCAATTGCGTCAGCTGTTCGTTGGTGGGCTGCATTAACACTCTTATAACATTCCAGGGTTCCACGGGATATTTGTAGGTTGAGGCAAGCCTTGTTGCTTGAGTTTCTCGATACCATAATCGGTTAGTGCTTCCGCTTCAGGTTGGCTGAATCCGACTGAGGTGTGTGAAGTGCCCCTAGTTTTGTTCCTAGGCTTTTGCCTTGATTTCTATTATTGCTTGCGGCGGGTGCTGCTGGTGGCGGATCGTCATCATGATCGGAATGGTTGGTTGTATCAGCCTGGCTACCATCTGACGGAGTTGGCGCAGTCCAATAGGGTGACTGTAGTTAAGGTGGGGCATCGGCGGAGGATTTGCCTCAGGATACGGTGGTTCTACCTGGTGTTGATGCGCATTCCACGAGCCGTTCGAGGATTGTTCCTTCTACAAATCCTGAGGATGTTTCGATGTACCACCGGCTATTGACAAGGGTCTTTGGCGGTTAAGGCTTTGTAGCTAGGGTGTTCAGTTTTTCGATAATAGACTTATCGTCTTCAAATACTCCCCAGCAGTAGACGTAGTTGAAAAAATCGTTGGAATTGAGGGGGCTTGAATCCAAATAACTCGCCATCTCGGTTGCTATTCCCGCTAATTCAAGGCGATCTAGTAGCGCATCTGATTCATTAGTGAGCTCTTCAGAATTCGATTTCTGGTCTATACGGTCTCGTTCTTGAATCGCAATTTCACTGACGCCTTCCAAATTGTCACTATTGAATTTTTGCGTAAATTCCTGTGAATAGAGATCAGAATAGCGATCTACGAACGTTTTCGCATTCGAGTAAAGAAACGTTCGGACATCAGTTTGTGTGCAAGTTTGAAGAATTTTTTCAATTAGGTGATCAAACTTGTGGTGTAGGTTATTGAATGTCATTTTTCTACTTCTCTATTTGAACGGGTTCGGTGAAGAAACAATCCTATCGACAGCATTCTCAGTGAAGACAGTCTCTTGGCAAGATTGACAAACAGGTCTCGAGGCAGCGATGCGTTGATTCTTTGAAGCTCCAATTCTATCTAGAGCCTGTTGTGCGTTTACCTCGGCATGCTGACGGACAGAACCTTCCACCGTAGCTGGAGTGAGATTTGCAAATTCTTGATTTTCTAATGCTTGCCGAACCTCAGGTCTGAAATATGGAGTGCCGTCAGCTCCAGTACGTTCGCTTGAAGCTACTACACTGTGCACTCGACCTGCACTGTCTTCGCCTTGTCCGATCGCGAGTGTGACTCCTCCCTGAGCGTTTTGAAGACATCGTCTCGTGAAGTTGATTGACTTGATGTTGTAGCGGGTCATCTGAATTCTTGAGACCATGCGCCATTAACCCGAGGACGTCTACCCAGAATGCTGCGTGGTCTACGTAGCCTTGTGCTGAGGCTAGTCGTGGGGCGAGTCCGAGTGGGTCTTGGGCGTTGTAGGCGCCAAGGGTGGGGTTGTAGTAGCGGAAGCGGTTGTACGCCCACCCTGATTCGGCATCTTTGTATTGTCCTGCGAATAGTAGTGGGCTGGTGTGTGTTCCGGCCCAGGTGCGTGTGCCGTAGAGGGTTTGTGTGGCTCGTCCGTCGATGGCACCAGTAGTGGTGTTGATGGTTTCTTTGGCGACACGCCTGCCGAGACCGTCGTAGGTGTAGCGGTAGCCAACACCGGGAGCATCACTTGAGGTAAAGCCGATGGGTTGTTCACCGGTGGCGTAGTAGAAGTGGGCGTGGGGTGTTAACTATTTTTGTGTTCGACGCCTAGCGCATCCTTCATGAGGAGCATCTTCACACTTGAGGCTACCTCATTGAAGTGGGCTTGCTTTCAGGGTTTTTGGGGTGTCTGCGGGAATGCCCGAGTGACGTGTTTTGTCCTCGGGCTTTGATGTAGGAGATTGTTGTGGCCGGCAGTTGGTTAGTGGGTGAGTGTGCTGCCGTCGGGGAAGTGGATGGTGGTGGTGTCACTGACATCAACAAAGGCTAGGCCTAGTTGGGTGGCGATGGTGTGTGCTGTGTTGTGGCCTTCTTCGGCATCGTCCCAGTCGAAGGCGGTGTAGAGGAAGTCGTCGCCGATGGTGTATTCGGTGGTGGGTTCTTCTGCTTCGTCGTCTTCGAAGTCAATGTCGCTGTTGATGTCGGGGAAGTGTGCTGCTAGTTGGGTGTAGCAGTTGGTGATGGCTGGGGTGGAGCCGGTGGTGGTGGAGTAGTTGCGTGGTTGGTCCCATTGGGTGGCTTTGTTGTACCAGTCCATGAATTCTTGATGGGTGGTGGTTGGGACGGTGGTGGGATCGATGATGAGGATGTCGTAGCTCATGGGTTAGGAGTTGTTTCTGTGGGTGTTGATGTAGTTGGCTAGTTGTTCGGTGACGTTGCGGACGTCTTCGTCTGTGGTGGGTTTGTTGGGCATGTCGGCAATGTTTTGGGGGTTGATGACTTTTCGCCAGTCGGTGGTGTCCAGCATGTGTTGTGCTTTGTCCCATTCCTTGAAGTACAGGAGGATAAGCATCTCTGAGAAGCGGAAATTACTTACTTGCCAGTACTGTCCTGTTTCTATGTTGTGGCGGAAGTCAGGCTCGTCAGTGAGTTCAGCTTCAATTTTGGGCAGGGCTGCGCCGAATTGCTTAAAGAATGCCTCCCAATTGGGGCCGGATCCGGATGGTTCGAAAGGCTCATAACCATGGCTATACGCGTCAGTGAATCGTGAAGGTTTTAGTGCGCTTCCCTTCCTCTTTCCAACGGGTTTGCCCATTTTTGAGTTGGGTAGATGAAGGGATGAATGTAGCTTTGCGAGTTGGGGAAAGCGTGCTGTGTAGATGAACCCGGTGTTGTAGAGGCCTGAGGATAGTTTTATGGGGTCGCCGCTAATATTGATTTCCAAGTATGGTTCGAGTCGTTTGCTCCATGTTGGTTCCTTGGATTTTTCCCTGGTGTAGCCTCTGTCGGCGAACCATGCGTCGGCGTTAGTAAAGAGTTTCGGTGCTGCCATATTTAGTGTTCCTTTTCTTTGCGATCCTGTCGAGAAGATTACCCAGCTTAGCCACATCGCTAGGGTTGTCCATATAGAAGGTATGGAATTGGCCCTGCAAAAGGTTTCCAGGGTCTTCTCCGAGACCATCTACCTTTCGTTGAGCTGCTGAGCGCATTTCGACGCCTCCTCCGTCCTTGGCTAGTTCGTTTTGGACCAGCTGTTGCCCCTCCGTAAGTTTAGCATTGCCACTCTTGATTTCAACGAAGTGGAATTGTCCATCATTGCCCTTGATAATGAAGTCAGCGTGGCTATTATTCCACTCTCCTTCTCCAAGATTTACGCGAGTGGTGACCTGCTTCGCCCAATTATCGGGTCCCATTTTTTCACGAATGATTGATTCCGCGTTTGCCTCGAATTTTTCTCCGGCGGCCTTGTTCGCGGAAATATGTGACATTAAGCCGAAAATGTCGACCCAGAATGCTGCGTGGTCGACATACCCCTGGGCTGATGCGAGTCGTGGGGCGAGTCCGAGTGGGTCTTGGGCATTATAGGCACCCAAGGTGGGGTTGTAATAGCGGAAGCGGTTGTACGCCCACTCGGATTCAGCATCCTCATACTGGCCTGCAAACAACAGCGGGCTGGTGCACCGACCTGACCATGTGCGTTTGCCGTACAACGTTTGGGTGGTGTGTCCTTCGACGACACCGGTGGTGGTGTTGATCAGTTCCTGTGGCGCTCCGGCTAGGTCGCACACTAGGGCGTAGAACGTCGCATTAACCTGGGCCTGGGACCACGTGGCGGCAGGGTTCGCCGGAGTGTCGTTGGCGTCACCGGTGCCACTGGTGCCATTGGTTAGTGCGATCTGGCCGTGAGTCTCACCAGTAGCCGGTCAGTAGTCCACACGTAGCCTTCACCCACACGTGCCGGATCGGTGTCGATGGTGGTGGTGATAGCCGCTAGTTGGTTACCGGTGTGGGTGAAAATGGAAGAGATAAGTTGTACTTCTCGCTGTGACTAGTTGAAAGACGGGCAGACGAGTACAAAGAGTGATGTCGGAACCCGATGTCCGTCGCGATCGGTCGCAAAGCCAGTAGGAGATTGAAACTGCAGGGTTGTCTTACCTGTCCAAGGTAAACGGAAGATCCGTCCAACAACTCCTTCTCTACCTTCCGGATTTGATTTCAGAACATCTGCTATTTCAAGGCCTTCGGAATCTATCAAAAGGTCGTGTGAAAGAAATGCATCTTGGAGGATGCGCCGTGTGGAGGTTACTTCTACTGTTACGTGGAAAGTTTCGTCTTCTGTCAGTTCTTTGATGCCGAGACTTATCGCACCGTCTGCTAAGCCCACTAGAGGAGTGGTCTGCCAGATGAGGTCGTCGCTTGCGTCTTGAGATCCAAAAAACTCCACGCCAGCTAGCTCTGGTTCAATGTCTAGCTCTATTTTCGGCATTGATTGTCCTATTCTGTTAGCTTCACTCGGAAGAAGTCACCGTTCTGAATATTTTCTCGCCTGTAGAAGCCACGTAGACGGCCTCCCTGCTTGTTCTGTGCCAGTGTAGAAACTCCGTTTACAGTGGCTCCTTTGCCTCCTTGCATAGTTGATGCGTATGGAAATTCATCAGGGCTTCCCTTAGTGTAATCCCACCCTCTGGTTGCTTCGGCTCTATTTTGGCGGATGATTGATTTGTCGGTCGTTCTTTGAAGTAGGGTCGGTTGGTCTTGTTGAATTGCCATTTCTAGGGTACGCGCAACTTCTGGTTCTGCTGACTTGCTTACTTCGAAGGCTGGTACCTCAAATTGGCCATTTGGAAGTAGTGGTCCTTCTGTGTCAGGTGTTGGGCGTCCATGTCGTGGATGTCCACAGCTAGCAAGTCCGAGCAGATCCACCCAGTATGCCGCGTGGTCGACATACCCCTGGGCTGATGCGAGTCGTGGGGCGAGTCCGAGTGGGTCTTGGGCGTTGTAGGCACCCAAGGTGGGGTTGTAATAGCGGAAGCGGTTGTACGCCCACCCGGATTCAGCATCCTCATACTGGCCTGCAAACAACAACGGGCTGGTACACCGACCGGACCACGTGCGTTTGCCGTACAACGTTTGGGTGGTGTGTCCTTCGACGACGCCGGTGGTGGTGTTGACCAGTTCCTGTGGTGCTCCGGCTAGGTCGCACACCAGGGCGTAGAACGTCGCATCAACCCGGGCCTGCGACCAACCAGCCGCAGGGTTCACCGGAGTGTCGGTGTTGTCACGGGTGGTTAGTGCGATCTGGCCGTGTGTCTCACCCGTGGCAGGGTCAGTAGTCCACACAAAGCCTTCACCTACACGTGCCGGATCGGTGGTGTTGATGGTGGTGGTGACAGCTGCCAGTTGGTTACCGGTGTGGGTGAACACGTCACGGTGAATGACGGTTCCGGTGGTGGTGTTGATCGTGTCTTTGGCGACACGTCGGCCGAGACCATCGTAGATGTAGCGGTAGCCAACACCGGGAGCATCACTTGAGGTAAAGCCGATGGGTTGTTCACCGGTGGCGTAGAAGAAGTGGTGCACCAACGGTTTCTTACCCAGGCGTTTGGTTACCGTGCGGGTGATACGGCCTGCAGCGTCGTAGGTGTAGGTAGTCCGGCCGACTTTGACCGGCAGGGTGTTGTGGTAGTCGATGACCCCGTCAGCAGTAGAGGCCAGCACACCTGCCGGGGTGAAGGAGTAGTTCTCCTGGGCGGACACCCCGGAGGTGGCACTGCCTGATTGTGCTGGAGTGCCTGCTCGCGCAGGAGTGTGTGGTGGGGTGGTGGCCTGGTTACTGGGGTTGGTGTGGGGTGTGCGGGTTGCACTGGTAGCGCGGCCGATCGCGTCGACGGTGAAACGCGTGGTGCCACGCAGTTGGTCGGTGATGGCAGTGAGGGTGGAGTCTGCTCGCCAGGTGAAGTCACGACCAGCAACAGGGGCAAGCCCGCCAGGTGTTGCCGAATCCAACAGGTTGGTGTGATCACCAGTGATACGTCCACGGGTATCGATGTCAATGGTGCGTACCAGGTTGTCGATAGCGGTGGTGGCGCGGTGGCCGCGGGTGTTGGTGGTGTAGGTCAGCTCGGCAAGCAGCCGACCAGTGTGATCCAGGCCTGCCGGGGTGCTTGTATCGGTGTGGCGGTCATGAGTGACCGCTGGGGTGGTGTGTTGGGTGATGGTGCTGCTGGTGATCTCACCAGCAGCATCACGCCCGTAGCCGGTGGTGATGGTGCCAGCCGCAGGTAGGGTGAGGTGTTCGCCGGTGACCATGCCCGTGGCGGAGAGATCGATAGTGTGGCGGGTTTCTTCACCACTGGCCAGGCGTGTGGTTTCACTAATGGCTCGGCCGTAGGTATCGCGGGTGTAGGTGATGGTGGCAGCCGGGTTGGTGATGCTGGTCAGGCGGCCGAAGGGATCGTAGTCAAACAGTGTGGTGCCGGACGCATCATCAATGCTGGTGGTCAGTCCCAACTGGTTACGGGTGGTGGTGGTTGTTCCCGCTGGGGTGGTGATTGTGGAGACGAGCCCGTCGGGGCTGGTGGTGTTGGTGGTGACGATACCGTTGTAGTCGGTTTGTTGGGTGATGTCCCCGTCGAGGTTGTAGGTGTAGGTCCAGGTGTGGCCGTCGGCGTTGGTGATGGCCACGGGTTGCATTTGGGTGTTGTAGGTGATGGTGGTGGTCGCGCCGGTGGCGTCGGTGGTGGTGGCGGGTTTGTCGAAGACGGTGTAGGTGGTGGTGGTCGTCGCACCCATTTCATTCGTTGACGATAGTTGGTTGCCTTCGCCGTCATAGGTGGCGGCGAGGGTGGTGCCATCAGGATGGGTGAGTGTGGTGGGCCAGCCTTCGGGGGTGTAGTCGATACGGGTGGTGTTGCCGTCTGGGTCGAGGGTGTCGGTGATAAGGCCTCGTACGTTGAGGGTGTGGCTGGTGCGTCGGCCGGCGGGGTCGGTGATGGCGATGGTGCGGCCTGCGTTATCGCAGTCGATGTGGGTGGTCGCTCCATCGGGGTTGGTGATGCTGGCTGGGGTGATGCCGGAGACGCGGTAGTCGTAGGTGTAGCAGGTGGTGGCTCCGTCGGCGGTGGTGACCGCGGTGGTCATGCCGAAGGCGTCGACGTGGTAGTCGGTGGTGTGTCCGTCGCGTCCGGTGATGCGTACTGGCATGCCCCAGGTGCCGGGTTCGATGGTTGTGGTGGTCCCGTCGGGGTAGGTGGTGTGGGTGATGAGGTCGTTGTCGTCGTAGGTGTAGCTGGTGGTGGCACCGGCTGTGTTGGTGATGGTGGATGGGAGGTGGTGGTTGGTGTAGGTGGTGTCTTGGATTGCGCCTTCGGGGGTGATGATGCGCCAGACGTCGCCTGAGGCGGTGGCGCGGTAGACGGTGGGGCGGATGTCGCCGAGGAGGTCGTCGGTCAGCCAGTTGGTGGGGATGGTCCAGTCGGTGGTGTTGCGGTTGGTGGTGCGGCCGCGGCCGGTGAGTCCTGCTTCGTGGAGTCCGCCGTTGAGGAGGGCTTGGTAGAGGGGGAGGTTGTGGAGGCGGTCGAGGTAGGTGTCAACGACGCTGTCGCCGGTGTCTAGGGGGTTGCCGGTGAATTCGCCGGCGGTTTCGATGAGTACGCAGACGGTGCCGCCGAGGGGTGCGTCGTCGCCGGTGTCGTCGCCCCAGTAGAGGATGTTGGGGAACATACCACCGGTGCCGACTTGGGCGGTGACACGTCCGTGGTCATCGTAGCGGTAGTGATACGCAGCACCATTCCGGTCACGCCAACCAGCAGTACGGCCTTGCTCATCGTAGAAGTAGCTCAACACACCAGCATGGGAATTCACCACGCGAATGAGCTGACCTGCAGCGTCGTATTCATAAGAGATCAGCCGCTGAGGTGCTTCGTCAGGGTGGGTCTGCTGGTTATCGACCCAGATGGAAGCTACACGGTTCGTAGCGTGATCCCAGACCAAAGACAAGTGAGTTCCATCGCTGCGCGTGATGTCTCGCATCTGGCCAGTTGCCTGATCCCAGGAGTACGTAATGGCCGCGCCCGTGTGATGAACCAACGCCGTCACACCAACGGTGAAGCCCAGACCAAGATCAGCGGCGAAAGAACCGGTGCGCAACCCTGCTCCAGCCGAGTGTCCACCAGCTGCAGGGGAGCGATCCTCCACGCCCGATGTAGTGACGTAGCTCCCGTCACCAGAAACAGAAAATACGTAGGTGATTCCCTCCGCGACATTGCGCACACGGTAAGCACCATCTGCAAAGGAAAGCAGCCACGCGCGGCCGTCCGCGCGGACCTCGGATCCGTCCATTGGGGCTGGCGGGAACGTCAACAGTGCACCATCGGGGGAGACCATGAGGACTTCGTCATCCAAGATCTCAATATGCACATCCATGCGCGAGACCCACTTGGAGCCCAAAGCTCGTCCCAACTCGTGCGCAGAATTAGCATTTCGGTCGATGATCAGCGGCAAGATGCCAGGGATGTTGATGTCTTGAGTGAAATCGACCATGTTGCCTGTCGCCATATCGACAGGCTCAGCAGCGCAGTGAGTATGGTCGCCGCGGGTGATCTTTGAATAGTGAGACTTGGCGAGTTTTTCGCCAGCCTCTCCTGCGACAGGGCTGGCTCCATCCGCCATCTTCAGTGCAGCTGAGTTGGCACCGGACTTCGCCGCCGCCTTAACAGCGGACGCAGCCTTGCCCATGCCGTGAGTTGCCTTGGCAACGGTGTTGCCAAGCTTTCCTGCTTTCGCAAGTTTGGCTATACCGGCAAACGGCAACGATGTCGCTACGTCGAAAAGTACTTCGCCCCACGACGCATTGCCCGTGGCAGCAAGCAAAGCCTTCAGCCCAATGCCAGCAATCAACAGACCAGCGCCGATTGCCTGAAGACCAGGAACAAGGAGCAAAACGGAACCGACAATCTGCATGATGTCAGAAATAGCGGCGAGAACGTCAGCATGATCAGACACCCAATCCTTGGTCTTCTGCCATGCGCGCTCCAGCCAGTTCGGATTATCGTCAAAGTCTGCCCTGGCCTGCGTTGCGATAATGCTTACCGCAGAATCAACTTCGCCGCCGAGAGTGGCTTTAATGGTATCGGACGATGAAATATGACCATCCCACACAGCGCGTATGGTATCCAACTTGAGCCGTGCGGCTTCCATCGCAGTGTGAGCGGCATTTGCCTCTGTCTCAGCTGATGCCGCAGCTGCTGCTGTGGCAGCGCCAACACCAGGAACCATTGCGGTGCCCACTGCCGTAGCGGCTGCAGCAGTTGCCGTTACGCGAGCACGCGCGGCATTGGCCTCAGCAGCATTAAACGCCACAACTGCCGCCTGGTGCTCAGCGTGAGTACCCATTGCCGTGCCAGCCAGCGTGCCCATCTCAGTTTGGGCAGTCTGCAATGCACCTTCATAAAGGCCGATGGCTCGCCCAACACCAGAATGTGACTCGCCGGTGACATCCAGGTGGCTAGGGAAGTCTGCATTTAGCAGTTCTTTGAAACGGTCGCCTTCGGAGCCTTCGAACCCGCCATCATTGATAGTCCGCATGGCAGATGCGGCAAGCGACGCTTGGGAACCAAAATGGGTATACCGGCGCGCGGACTCGCCGACTGCGACAACGTTTCCACCAATGTGGAAGTTTTTAACGGCGTACGTAGCAAAAGGAAGCAGCGGCAGTGCAGGCATGACGGGCTAAAATCCTCTGGTCTTAATCAGGTCTAAAGAAAAGGGGAAATAGAAAGATGAGGCTAGAAGGTCTAGCCCTCTTAGGAACCAGCGATGGCTTGGGAAGCGCGACCACGAGTTTCAGCGACAGACTGGGTGTTTTCGTCCAGCGCGCCGCGAATCTGGCCCAGAATTTCCTTCAGGTTATGTGCAGCGGAAGACCACTTACCGTGAACCTGGGAGTATTCCTCCTGCTCGGAGCCTTCCCAGCTGGAAGCTAGCTTGCGAATATCAGAATCCATCTCCGACAGGGTGGACTCGATCTGGTTCATTACGCCATTGAGATCGCCAGACGTGGACTCGGCATCGGAATTGTTGTATGCATACACAGCCATGGTGGACGTTAACCTTTCTACGAATGAAGATGTGGTGACAGTGGTTGGTTAGAGAATGTTGCCCTGCTGGAAATTCATGCCGGCGAATTTTTGCTGCAGCGCGTTGGTCTGCTCTTCCTCACCCGACTGGTAGGACTTGCCAGCTTCATCAACGCGACCTGTCAGCTCTTCCAAAGCCTGCTTAACTTGATCCATGTTGTCCGACCATGCCTGAGTCATATTGTCCCAAGCGCCAACAGAGGATCCTTTCCAGGATCCCTTCAACGGCTCCAAAGCCTCCAAGAACTTAGAAGACTGATCCATTAGGTTCTGGTGGTTGGTCTGCAGAGAAGATACGTGACCAGAAACGGCACTGTGTTCAACGGAAAGGTGTTCGCTACCCATGATTACTCCTTGCGCGAGTCCGACAACACGGGCTCGTCAATAGTGGTGAAAAACTTGTACAGGTTGGTGCGCAGTCAGTTCGGTGCTGGAATAACAAACGCGAGAGAAGATTTCCGACCTTCACCCGCATGCACCCCGCGCGTGACATTAGCTCACTGAGCTAACTGGTTTCATCAAGCACTTTGGAAATTCCTTCGCGAAGCTGTGTATTGCCATCTTTCATGTTTTGTAAGGCATCTTGAACGTCCGCGAGGACGTCCTTCAAATTGGTGGCGCCTTCTTTCCACTTGGTGATGATCTCGTAGTACGCATCGGCCTCAGTAGCCTCCCAACCGCCACGAAGATCTTCAATCGAGTTGTCGATGTCTTCCAAAGTATTCGCGATTTCGCCCATCACCGTTTTGATATCGCCCTTTGTGGAATCTGCCGCCGAATCGCGGAACGCATAATACGTAGCGCCAGACATGTGCTATTCCTTTCCCTTGAGCTTGGCGGCAAACTGGTTGAAACCATTTGCGGATTCGTCATCGTATTGCTGAGTGACGTCGGCGATCTTTCCCGACACATCGCCCAACTTCCCGACGTTTTCTAGAAGGCGCTTGCGTGGGCCATCCCACTCGCCGAAGTATTCGGCCACCGCCTGCTGGATCTTGTGGCCGTGGACGGTGTCCACACCGGACAGAAGGTCGGCGCCTGTCTTATCGCCTTCTAGATCGGCCTTCATTCCGGCGAGATTGTTTGCAATATCACGCAGAGATTGCAAAGGGACTTGAATGAAATCGGACATGCCTTACTCCTGTTTCTGCAAAGCTTCCTGGCTGCCAGCGAAGAAATTCGAATCGAGTAGATCCAGACCTTCAAACGTTTCACCCAACGTCTCTGGATGTGCCTGAACACTGTTGGCCACACGCTTTACGATGTTGCCCAGCAATTCACCAGTCTCCTCATCTGGAGCCGTTCCAGAAATGACCAACGTCCAGGTGGTGGAGGGAATGGGAAGAAACGCCTGGTGGTAAAATGTCTTGCGCCGCTGAGATATTGGACCCGTCTGAGTGGTGTTGGATGAATACAGATAGGCCGTTCCCTTAGGGGTTGTGCACTGTTGTGTGGTCGCGTCCTTCGTAGAAAATGCCTGCTCCACGGTGCGCAGGCTAGCAAACTCAGGGGAGCTGTCGTACCACCGCAAGAGCAGTGTGGCCGACGTTGCTTCCCCATCCTCCGACAGGCCAGGGAGGATGAGCGTTAGTAGAATGTTTCCATCGCGGGCAGCCTTAACCAGCTGCTCGAGCTGCTGAAGCACCAGCTTTTGTTCGGCTCGCTTCAAGCGGTGGCCAGGAATGTAATTCTCCGCAATCTGGGACAAACGGTGTGGTGAAGCCTCTGGATGAGTGTCAATACGAACCCAGTTGGTGGGTAGGGAGGCTTGCCAAAGGAACCGTGGACGTGGGGCGTCCGGGTGGAACCGCACAGGCGAGGTGACCGAATTGGCCATAAAGCCTTCTCCTCTTTAATTCACTCAATCGCACCGTCAATCTTGAATACCTCTTCGAGCATGCCAGCTGAGCCTCGAGATCGCATGGCAAATCTCGATAAAAGGGAAGGTCGGGGAACTTGGATTAGAGAATCCTAAGCGATGGGAAATCTGCAGGTATGACAGCACGGTTTGGGTATGTTTAGATAATATTTTGGACTAACCGCCGGACGAAATCTTATGTGAAAATTAGGTTTATATAAGGTGTAGTTCGCTTTAGGTTTACCTATGGTGCCCTCTAATTGGGGGAGCAGAAACCAAGTTGGACCAACTCCACACGGCCCGAGCCACGCACCCACTGTGCGCGGCCAGCCGGGAGCTGCTGCAGATAGACCTTTGGCCATACAGCACCTTCTTGCTTCTCGCCGCTGAGCAGCAAACCATTTGCACCGTTGTCCCGGATGCCTTGTGCAAAAGTGTCATACGTGGCTCTCGACACACCAGCCGCGCGGCGTGCAATCCACACGTGAAGACCAATATCTGTGCCATGGGAGAGGAAGGGCACCAGTGGCCGGAGCGGGTTATTGGTTCCCTCGAACTGCTCGAAGTCATCCACCACAATGTAGATTTCGGGGCCTTGCCACCACGACCGATTGCGCAATTGCTCCTGCGTTACATCCGCAGGGGGCAAACGCCTCTCCAGCTCCTTAGCGATACCTTTTGCCAATAACTCCGCCGCGGACTTTGTGCCAGCGTACTCACCCAGGAACTCCTCAGGACACTCGCCAAGCAAGGTGCGGCGGGCGTCGAAAATACCAAACATCACCTGGCCCGGTTGCTTGCCACGAATTGCCTCCGACATCAACGCGCGAAGCGCCGTAGTCTTGCCTGACGCATGCTCACCCACAATGAACAAATGACGCTGAGCGCCATCCAAATCGAAGCGCACCGGCTGCAACGTTGATTCCGCCAACGCCACCACAGCAGGCTGACCGCCGCTGGCCTCAATCAACTCCTGCAGCATTACCTTCTCCGGCAACATGCGTACCGCAGGCGCATTCTTAAATGGGCTTGCTTGAGCAATCGCGGAAATCAACGCCTGCATGGACTGCTCCCGAACCACATCTGGCTGGTTCAGCACAGGGCTTGCCACATGGGAGAACAGCTTGTCCGCCGACAAAATGCGACCCGTCGGCTGACCCGCCAACTGTTCTTGTGGCTTCTTCCCGATTGAAGAATCCAGAGGATCATTCAGGCGATGTTCCAGCTTTGTGCCAATTACAGCCTGCAGCTGCAGTCGGAAATCTGCCCAGCGTCCCGTTGCAAACACCACGTGTACGCCATAGCCCAGGCCACGGGCAGCCAAGTTCTGAGCCTGCTCTGCCAGATCCTCAAAGTCATGACGAAGAGTGGCCCAGCCATCGATAATGAGGAAGACATCCGCGCTGGGCAGCTCCGGAAGACGACCCGCCGCGTGTGCAACCCGCAAATCTTCCACGCTGGACAAGTGATGCTCAGCGAAAATACGCTCGCGATCGGCGAGGAACTGCAGCATTTCAGAAAACATGCGGCGCAGCTTATCCTCATCAAAACGAGTTGCCACATCACCAACATGAGGAAGCTCTGCAAACGCGGTGAACGCCGAACCATTCAGGTCCGCGATGTACATGGACACTTCCGCAGGAGTGTGCGTAAGAGCCGTGGCCAGAACCAGGGACTTCACCGTTGTCGTCTTGCCCGATTGGGGAGCACCCATGATAGCGACATTGCCCTGCGAACCCGCCAAATCGACAACAAGCGGGCCCTGCCACTGCTCCAAAGGCTTATCCTTTAGCCCCAGTGGAATCTGCAGTTGACCGGTGCGCTGGGCACGCATGCCGCGGTCAGATGTGAGCTCTACCTGGCCCAATGCCGAGCCAAGATCGATCCTGTCAGGAACCGGAGGAAGCCAAATCTGACGGGTAGGTTCCGCAGCGGGGATCAAGCGGGACACAACCAGCTCCAACGTCGTAGTTGGTTCTACCGTCGGTTGGATATCCGCCGACCTCTTGGCATTCGTAGCCAGCGAGAGCTGGTGAGCCTCAACACGCTGCTGCAGCCAGCTTTCCGTCGTATTTTCTAGCTCCAGAGGCATCGGAACAGGTGGAAGCTCGCGCTCCTCCTGGGATGCGGAGGATGTGTACGGTCCCGACACATAAGCGGCCTTGAAGCGGTCAAAGATATCCGGATCCACCTTCAAATAGCCCGAACCGGGAATTGGGGGAAGCTCGTGGGCTGCCGTGGAACCAATGGCCGTGCGGGATTCGGACGCGGAAAACGTACGCAGGCCTATGCGGTAGGACAGGTAAGATTCCAAGCCGCGCAGGCGGCCTTCCTCCAAACGCTGAGAAGCCAAGAGAAGGTGCACACCAATGGAACGGCCGATGCGTCCGATCTGCACAAACAATTCGATAAACTCCGGCTTGGCAGCCAGAAGCTCACCAAACTCGTCAATCACCACAAACAGGACGGGCAGAGGATCCATGGAGGTTGAGCCATCCTGGTCGATCTGCTTTTGTCGAATGGCGTTGTACTCCGCAACATTGGCTAAGTTGCCAGCCTTTTGCAGAACATGCTGGCGACGCTGAATCTCGCCCAAAATTGAATCATGCAGGCGATCCACCAGGCCAGCCTCGTCCGCCAAGTTATCCACCACCGCAGCCGTGTGAGGGAGTGGCTCCAAGCCGGCAAAGGTCGCGCCACCCTTAAAGTCCACCAGAACCAGCGACAGCTGATCGGGATGATGGTTGATGACCTGAGCCAAAACGATGGTGCGCAGCACCTCAGACTTACCCGAACCGGTCGCACCCACACATAGGCCGTGTGGCCCCATTCCGGATTTCGCCGATTCCTTGATATCTAGGTAGATCGGCTGCGCTTCGGCGTCGATTCCGAAAGGCACCTTCAAGAACTCATCCGCGCCGCCCGGACTCCATTGGTGGGCAATGTCGTAGGTAGCAAAGTCATCAATGCCTAGCATCGCATCCAAGCCGATGGTCTGTTCAAGCGGAGCGTCGGGCGTGGCATCCTCCACCAAGCGTAGAGGTGAAAGCGAACGCGCCACGGATTCCGCTAAGGCAGGGGAGACCTGATCCAACCGGCCACGGAAGCCTCCATACAGCATGCGCTCTACAAAGCCATCCTCGCCAGGTTTGGGCTCGCGCACCTCACCACGGTCGATCAGCTGAACCTGGAATTCGCGGGAATCCTCAATGGATACACGGACGTCCACGTGGCTCGGCTCATCCTGCTGACGCAGAGACGTGGCCAGCACAGCAATACGGGCCTTCTCCAGGCTCAACACCTGAGACAACTGGCCCTCCAGCCAGCGCCCATGCTCGGAGTCCATGTTCAGCACCACCACAATGAAAGGCTCCTCCAGAGACCTCATTTGGTACCGGGCGCGCTCCTTCAACTCGTCATTGCGGCGCTCCACCTCCTGAAGCAACGATTGGGCGGAATTTTCATCGTGGCTCACCTGGCGCTTACCCAGAGGGCCATCAAACTCGTCCTCACTCAAGACGTGAGGAAGCCACAGCGCCCAATCTGCCGTATCCGCATGATCAGCCAACGGCAATGCAAAGTGGAAACGCACATCGTCAGGAGCATGAAACACCGCCGCCTGGGTGACAATCGTGCGGAGGGCCTCCGTTGTCAGCTGTGGGGATCCCACCAAACTGACCACGCCACGGGCGGGAATGGCGATGGGAGTATTCTCCACGGTTTGAGTGCGCTTCAGCATGCGTTCGGCGTGCGCTTGGGAGATCGGCTCCGGAATGGCCAAAGGATCCGTGGCCTCCTTCACCTTGATGCCGCACGCCAGCTGGCACGTTCCTGATCCGATGCGGGTGACCAAAACATCTTCGTCACCACGACGCCGCTCCCACAGACGGAAGGGATTTCGAATGGCATCCTGCAGCGCGCCTGGCTCGGGGCTGCGCATTGCTGCGACTTTTTGTTGCTCAGTTGCCTTGTCTTTTGCCTTCGCCTCCATTTCCTTCAGGTGCTCCAAGAAACGAACGCGGGCTGTTTCGGCCTCCTTGCGCTTGCCCGTGCGCGAACGCGCGAACATCACCAGCGCGCTGACAATCACCATCACGAACATCACCGAGCCAATGGCCATGCGGATAGGGTTGCCGGACGACATCATCATGAGCACCATGCCCATGCCACCAATAACTGGTAGCAGGAACGTAACCGCATTCGCCGCCGCGCCATTGGAACGGATCGTTGGAATCTGAGCCAACTCCAACGGCCCTTGTGGCATTATGGCTCGATTCGCGCGGGCCGGACGGTGAATAATTTTGGTGGACATTACTTCAGCAAAAACTCTCTACGCACGTATCGGGGATCAACAGGACAATCGGCCACTAGGCGCATACAAGGGCACCCAGCCACGTGCCACACGACAATCCATGTAATCATTACTACTATGTCTGCGATGTTTGTGAGATTAAGTGTGTTTTGGCAAGACCATCAACTGGATGTCAGCCTCCCAGCACACAGGCCCGTTATCGACTACCTCGATGACGTGGTGGAACTGTTCCGGGGACGAGTAGCAGATTCCAAATTTACCGCAGACGTGGAAGCTACCGCGCACCTGTGGGTACTGTCCTCCCCAGAAACGGGGATTATCAACGCTGAGCGCTCTCTCGAAGACTATGAGGTGCTGGACGGGCACAAGCTTTACCTGTCGCAGCGAGCTGAAGCCGCCCACGCACCATTTGTCGATGACATCATGGCCGAAATGCGCAGCACCATTGGAGCCTCCCAGTTTGCGTGGTCTGGAACCACCCGCACGGATGGACTGCTGGCAACTATGTTGGCCACTATTACGTTGGTTGGCTTCGTCGCACTCAAGGGTGTGTGGGGTAGTAGTCTCGCAGGGCTTGGCTTTGGGCATAGCTCGTCAGCCGGCGGACACGTTGTGGAGGCGTGGAATTCAGGTCGAATCACAAGCGTCGTGACCGCTACTATCCTGACCCTCCTGGCAATCGGGATTGCCCTGTGGAAGCCCCGTCCGTGGGCACAGAAGTTGGCGTGGGCCCTGCCTATCTTTGGGTTCATTGTCTCTGCAGCCGTGTTACGCCCCGTGGAAAGTGCGCCAGGACTAGCCTGGACAATTAGCATCACTGCGCTCTGTACAGCCATCGCAGCTTGGATCGCGCTGAGTAGGCAAGCGACAGCTACAGCGGTTGCAGCCGGAATCGTCGCCATTGCTGCGGCGGTCTTCGGCCTGGCAACCTTCCTTGGAGCAAGTCCTTTTGCGCTGGCTGCGTGGACAGCTTGGCTGCCTATTGCGATGCTACTGACCACGTCGACTCTTGCCATCAGTAGCACCGGGCTTGCCGCGATGCTGCGTCGCAGTGACGCAGGTGAATCCATTAGCCGCGAATCCATTCGCGCTGCCGCCCTGCGCACTGAAGCAATTAGTCGCGGTATTAGCTGGGCCGCAACAATCATGGGCGCCCTCATTGTTCTTGTTCTCAACTCAAGCAGCTACTGGCAACAGGGGCTCATTGCAGCCCTGCTGGCGATCATCTTGATCCTGCGTACGAATGGCTTTTCGGATGCTCGCATCATTAGCCCTCTGCTCATCGCCGGAATCACTGGCCTCGCCATGAGCGCTGGCAGCTTCGTGCATTGGCTCTCAGGCGACCAAACGCAGACTGGCAAGGACTCCACTGATGAGTTTGGTGTGAATGCGTGGGTCTTCAACGGTGCTACTGATAGTTGGCAACCATGGGCTGCAGCCGTCCTGGTCACCGTCATCTCGCTGATTGTTCTAGCCTTTATCGCAAATCGTCAGCCGGACGAACTGGCCGAGGCTCGCATGGCCAAAGTCATCACATTCATTGACGTGGTGGCGTCCCTTGCCTTCATCCCAATCGTCCTGATCGGGCAAGGTGTGCTGACCTACTACTGGGCGGTCAGTTAGGCGTCGTTCTACTAGAACCCTGGCGATAGATAAAAGAAGGCTCGTGGCGCGATGTACGCACCACGAGCTCTTTTAGAACCAGCGTATTCTACCGAGAGTTATCTAAACGGCAGCTGTCCAGCCAGTTCGATCCACTCAATTTACGGTGGCTAGATTTTCTCTACCTTGCCCACTGCGTGCAGAGTCTTCAACTTGGAAGCCTTGCGCAGCTGCAGATCCCACTCGCTGGGGCGCGGGTAGGCCTTGTCGCCCGCAGCCTCGGCGAAGAATGCCACGGTGGTCGGCAGCGTAACGGGCTTGGCGAATTCCACGCTGAAACGTGCGGCGGACGGCAGCACACCCTCCAAGCCACGCAGCATCGTGGCGGCGGACCACATTCCGTGCGCGATGACGGCCGGGAAGCCGAACGCCTTCGCACCAATGCCGGAGACGTGGATCGGATTCTTATCACCCGAAGCCTGCGCGTACTCCTGAATATCCGCCGGGGTCACGCGGTACTTCGCGGTAGGAGTTGCGTTGTACTCGTCGAACTCAGCCGGCTCCAGAATACGGCCGTCGGTCGGCTGCTGATCCTTGTAAGGGGAGGAGCTAGACAGCTTCGCACCCTTGGATAGGAAGCCACTAGTCTGCTTCCATACGTCCTCGCCGTTTACGGAGACAACGGTGACAACATCCAGCAACACGCCCTTGGTGTGCGGGCGCAGGTTCTCCGCGTGTACGCGGATATCCAGTACGTCATCCACGGTCAGGTCGCGGGTTTGCTCGATGCGGTTGGTCAGGTGCATCAGCCCCACGGCGTTGACGGGGGAGTCCTTGGCCGTCAGGATCTTCATGACGATAGGGAAGCTCAGCACGTACGGGTACGTCAGCGGCAGCTCGTTGCGCAGACGCAGACCCGTTGCCGCGTTGTAGGCCGCTAGTTCGGGCACGTTGATCTTGACGCCCTCAACCTTGAACGCAGTCGTTGGGTTCTCCTTGGCGCTGCGGGAGCTACCCACACCCGGAACAACATCCTTGACTGCATTGCGGTATTCCTCCATCAGAACCGGGATGGAGTCCAGCTTCTTGTAGTCAACCACTAGTCGTGGCTCCTTTCTCTACAGCTCGCTCGAAGAGGCTCGGCTTAGGCTCCCAGCATTGCCTGGCCACACACGCGGACAACGTTACCGGTGACAGCCTGGGAAGCCGGGGAAGCGAAGTAGGCAATGGTCTCGGCAACGTCCACGGTCTCGCCACCCTGCTGCAGGGAGGAGAGCAGACGGCCACCGACGCGGGTGCCGAACGGGATAGCAGCGGTCATCTGAGTCTCGATGAAGCCCGGAGCAACAGCGTTGACAGTGATGCCACGGTCAGCCAGCTTGTCGGAGAAGGAATCGACAAAGCCGATCACGCCGGCCTTGGTAGCACCGTAGTTGGTCTGACCACGGTTACCGGCGATACCGGCAATGGAGGCCACACCGATGACGCGACCGTTGTCGGCCAGGCCACCGTTCTCCAGCAGCTTCTCGGTGATGCGAACCGGTGCAACCAGGTTCACGGCGATAACGGAATCCCAGCGACCCTCGTCCATGTTGGCCAGCAGCTTATCGCGGGTAATGCCGGCGTTGTGGACGATGATGTCGATCGGGCCGCCGTGGCGAGCCTCAGCGTGCTCCTTCAGCTTGTCCGCAGCGTCTGCCGCAGTAACGTCCAGCGGCAGGGCAGTGCCGCCGACCTTGTTGGCGGTCTCGGCGAGGCCCTCGCCAGCCTGCGGAATATCCACGCAAATGACCTTTGCGCCGTCGCGAGCCAGCACCTCTGCGATGGTGGCACCGATACCACGGGCAGCGCCGGTAACCACAGCGATCTTGCCCTCGGAAGGTTTGTTCCAATCAGCCGGGGCGGTCGCGGACTGGGCGTCAACGCGAATAACCTGTGCGTCCACGAAGGCCGACTTAGCAGATAGCACGAAGCGCAGGGTGGACTCCAGGCCAGCCAGATCGGCGGCAGCGTCCGGAGCGGTGTAGACCAGCTGGATGGTAGCGCCGCGCAGCAGCTCCTTACCGACGGAGCGGGTGAAGCCCTCCAGAGCACGCTGAGCGATGCGCTCGTCAACGTCGTTGATCAGTTCCGGGGTGGTGCCGATAACCAGCAGGCGTGCGCAGGGCTGTAGCTGGCGCATGACCGGGTGGAAGAAGTCGTACAGCTGGCGCAGATCCTCTGGCTTGGTGATGCCGGTGGCGTCGAAAACCAAGCCGGCGTACTTGTTGTCGCCAGCAGAAGTGGAGACGGTGTAATCGTCGGCAAGCAGCTCCTCGATACGGCCGATCAGGCGACCGGAGCCACCCAGCAGTACGCGACCGTCCAGGGCGGGCTCGCCCTCCTTGTAACGACGCAGCTTCGTCGGTACCGGCAGGCCAACCTGCTTGGAGACCTTCTTGCCGAGATCCGAGTTGATGAACTTCAGGTATGCATCCTGGTTTTCAGGCACTAGCTTAAACTCCTCATGTCGATAGAAGTATGTGGTTGAAGACTACGTGGAGATTTACGCTTCCTCATCGCAATGTGCGGCAAGTGAGCGCGAAATATACAAGTCTTGTCGGCAATACGTACACGTGCATAGCCGTGACAATGTATGTTCTCATGTATAACCATACGGTGTGATCGAGCACACCGTGTAGGAAAACGTTCTTTCAATTCACATTCTTCGATGGAGTGACACAAAAATATGACTAACGGAGCACCCCGCAAGGTCGCCATCCTGGGCGGCAACCGCATCCCGTTCGCACGTTCCAACAAGGAGTACGCGAACGCGTCTAACCAAGACATGCTGACCGCCGCCATCGATGGCCTGGTCGCACGCTATGGCCTGCAGGGCGAGGAGCTGGGCCAGGTTGTCGCCGGCGCCGTGCTGAAGCACTCCCGCGACTTCAACCTGACCCGCGAGACCGTCCTCGGCTCCGCACTGTCCTCCACCACCCCGGCCTTCGACCTGCAGATGGCCTGCGGCACCGGCCTGGCTGCCCTGGTGCAGGTTGCCGACGCTATCGCCCTGGGACGAATTGAGTCCGGCATCGGCGGCGGCGTAGACACCACCTCCGACGCACCTCTGGCTGTTAACGATCAGCTGCGCAGGACCCTGATCAAGCTGAACAACGCGAAGACCACCACCGACCGCCTGAAGCTGGTCGGCCAGATCCGCCCCTCCCAGCTGGCCCCGGAGCAGCCGAACAACGGCGAGCCCCGCACCGGACTGTCCATGGGTGACCACGCGGCCATCACCGCCCGCGAGTTCGGCCTGACCCGCGAGGAGCAGGATCAGCTGGCGGCAGAATCCCACCAGAAGTTGGCTAAGGCCTACGAGGAGGGCTTCTTCGAGGATCTCATCACCCCGTTCCTGGGCGTGCAGCGCGATACCAACCTGCGCCCGGACTCCAACGTCGAGAAGCTGGCTAAGCTGAAGCCGGTCTTCGGCAAGAAGGACGCCGAGCAGCACGGCACCAAGGCCACCATGACCGCCGGTAACTCCACCCCGCTGACCGACGGCGCTTCCGCAGTCCTGATCTCCTCCGAGGAATGGGCTGCAGAGCACAACCTCCCGGTCAAGGCTTACCTGGTCGATTCCGAGATCGCTTCCGTTGACTTCATCAACGGTCGCGATGGCATGACCCCGGATGGCCTGCTGATGTCCCCGACCTACGCGGTGGCTCGCCTGCTGAAGCGCAACAACCTCACCCTGCAGGACTTCGATTTCTACGAGATCCACGAGGCTTTCGCTTCCCAGACCTGCGCCACCCTGAAGGCATGGGAGTCCGACGAGTACTGCCGCGAGCGTCTGGGGTTGGACGGCGCTCTGGGCGCTATCGACCGCGACAAGCTGAACGTCAAGGGCTCCTCCCTGGCAGCTGGCCACCCGTTCGCCGCTACCGGCGGCCGCATCATCGCTACCGCTGCGAAGGTGCTGGAGCAAAACGGCGGTGGCCGCACCCTGGTCTCCATCTGCGCTGCAGGTGGTCAGGGCATCGTCGCCATCATCGAGCGCTAGTGCGCTAGTGCCCTAGCGCTCTCGCAGCGCTAGAAGACCTTCGCCAGATCGGTCTTGTACACCACCGCGTTGTAGCTATTCCACGACGTGGCTACCCAGTACAGGTTCCTGTCAGTCTGGTGCGGGTACATGAAACCGCCGTAGATATCCGGCACCTGGGCCCTGGAGATCAGTGTTTTCTCGCTGCTCCAGGGTCCTTCTGGTCTATCGGCCTGCCGCAGTACCATGCCCTGGGTGGTTTCGTACAGGGCCAACCACTTGCCGAGGTGCTTGTTGTACTGCACCGATAGTTCGGAAACTCGCCCGTCCAGCACAGTTTTCGCCGCGTCCATTCGCGTGGTCCATCCTTGGCCATCCCAGAATTCTGCAGAGCTGAAGTTGGGGAAGTCCGCTTCGCTGATGCGCGCCAACCGAGCTTGGCCGGAGCGTCCCGAAGGCGTTCCATAGACGTAGACATAGCCGCCCTCGGCAGCCGCGCCTTGAGGAGGCTTAGCAAAGGCCGTCATCTGGAAGTTATCGGCGCCGGGGGAGTGAGCGGGGAAGTCTGGCAAGCGGCTATCCCCAGAGGCCACGGAACTACTGCGGTAGGAATCGCGGACTACAGAGAAGGTCTTGCCGCCATCAGTGGACTTCGCGGTCGCGGCGTAGTTGGTGCGCCACTGTCCTGGGCGACCCCAGTCGCGGACGGACATGAAGTCCACATACTGTGCACCGTTAACCTCAATGCCGGCGGTAGGAATAATGGTTTTCTCCACCCCGTCGATCTTCAGCGATGCGGGGAGGAACTCCTCGGAGCGACTTCCAGTGGCAGGGCCGGTCAGGTAGATCCCGTTAGAGGGGTCCATGTCGTCCGTTTCGTACAGCGCATTGGAGTGCCAGCCATTGTTACCGGCCCCGCAGCGGAAGGAGTCGCCGAAGGCGGCGAGCACGCGCCCGTCTCCGGAATCCCACATGATGCCCAGGTCGGTGGAGCTAAGCCCGGTCTTGTCGGTGCGATCTGGCCCAAAGCGCCCCGTGAGCATATGCAGTGCCTCGGTGTTGCCGGTGACCTTTGGCATTCCTTCGGGCTTACCGGTGAGCCATTGCGGTTGACCCAGGCTGCCTGCCAGGGAACCGGTGCTGCTAGCTGCCAGGCCATCGCTCATGGTGGGGGTGTAGGTCCAGCACGGGTCTGCGGCGGCGTGACCTGTGGAAAAGGCGGTCACCACGGATGCGGTGGCGAGGATTGTGCCGGTGGAGAGGGTAGCTGCGAGGGAGCGACGGGCGCTGAATGTGTTCTTCATGAAGCTAATGTTTACACATGTTGTGCTGCACCGCCTGGGGAGCTTCGCTATATTCACCCATATGGCAAAATCCTCTCGCATCGCTTCCATCGTCGCCGATACCTGCCTATCCCTTTCCACTGCAGCGGGACTCGCTGGTGCTGCGGACTCTGGCACTGCACCTGAGACCCTCCAGCCGCTTCCCACCGTCGAGGTGCCTGCGACGGGCAGCTCCGGCAGCTCCTCGCGAGTGCCGAAGGCATGCCAGAACCTGAATCAGCAGATTGACGAGGTGCGTAAGAAGTGGGATGCCGCCGTCGCGGAGCAGGATATCTACAAGGCCAATGCTTTGCGCGTCGATTTCGGCAACCTCGCCGCCAGCTACTACCAGTGCCGTTTGGCCGGGAACACCATTTCCGGTTCCCTGTAGCCGCTAGCATGGCCTCATGATCACAATTGGGCTAACTGGTGGAATCGGATCGGGCAAGTCAACCGTCTCGTCGCGGTTGGCGGAGCTCGGTGCTTTTATTGTTGACGCCGACCTGGTGGCGCGCGAGATCGTCGAACCAGGTCAGCCAGCTTTGGCTGAGCTGGCGGAGGCCTTTGACGGGGTGTTAAACCCCGATGGAACGCTGAACCGTGCTGAGTTGGCTCGCCAGGCTTTTGCTACCCCGGAAGCCACAAAGAAGCTCAACGCGATCACCCATCCGCGTATTCGTGCGCGCACGGAGGAGCTATTCAAACAGGGCAGGGAATCGGGTGCGGAAGTATTGGTCTACGACATGCCCTTGCTCATTGAGAATGGCGAGGTGAATAAGGTCGATCATGTACTGGTGGTGGATGCTCCCGATGAGCTGCGCATCGAACGCCTCGTTCAGCACCGCGGCCTGGATGAGGACGACGCCCGGCGCCGCATCGCCGCCCAGATCGATCGGGAGACTCGCCTAAGTGCTGCAGATACGGTGTTAGACAACTCCGGCAGTTTGGAAGACCTGCTGACTCAGGTCGATGGCTTCTGGGACGGGCTGTAAAACCTACCAGAAGCGGGGGATACCAGCTCCGAAGATCGGCGGAAGGCCGTCGGCTACGACTGTCTCCGGGAAGATATACAATCCCACCGCGTCGCGGTAGCGGGACATGCGTTCCTTGGCTAGGTTCCGCTGCTGCACTGGGTCGGACTTCGAAGCCAGGCCATAAACGGTGGTACGGGGGCCGAAGGCGATGCGGTAGTCACTTACACCTCGGTGCAGGTGGCTATCGGTGGTCGCGATGACCAGCTGGCGAGGCAACGCCGTACTGCGGGGAGCGCTGGTGGCATGCTTGTTCATGCGAGCGAACACCTTCGCGCTGTGCCATGCGTTGCTAATGGTGGACCAGGAGTTGCCTTCCACATGAATGCGCTGTGGGGAAATGCCAGCCTTGACCAGCCAATTCTTCATCGCTTGGGCCTCGACATGGCCATGTTCAGTCTTTCCACCCGAGGTGATGATAGGGCTGGCGGGGTGCTTTAGGGCGTAGTCCCGGGCTACCTCCAGGCGGCGCTGTAGGTTCGGGTGTACAGAACCGTCTGGGTTCAGACCATTACCGAGGACAACCACGGTTGCGCGCGGACTGGTGGACTTTCCAGGCTTTTGGACGGGAGCTTCCAATACCTTCAGGATGTGCTTGATCTCGGTACGTCGAGCTGGGGAGAGTCTAGCGAGCGCCGCGCGAGGATCCTTATTCATGTACTGAGCGGCTATGGCAGCTGCGGAGTAGGCGTCATCAACAGTGCGGGCAGTGCGAGCCCCGCTGGGACCCACCGGCAACAGCTCGCCAGGAATAACCACGGTGTTGGGGCCGATCGGCGCGGGACCGACAACGATCGGTGGAACGGCGGGCATAGCCGGCGCTGGCGCGGCAACGGCAGAGGGAGTAACCAAGAGCGAAAGGGCGATGACAGGGGCGATAGCGGCACGACCGCGGGAGAAGAGCTTCATGTGATTAACCTTAGAACGGCCATAGCAAAAGCGCTGGGTAACAGCACGGCAGGCGGTGTCCGGGGCGGTAAGTAGACTGGTGCGCATGGCCTTTGCAGCAGAACGTCCCGAATTGTCGTACTCCGAGTTCCGTCCCGTGGGGGAGGTCGAACGCTCGAATGCGAAGTTCGAAGTCATCAGCGACTACAAGCCCGCCGGCGATCAGCCGAAGGCTATCGAGGAACTGCACCAGCGGTTAAACAGAGGCGAGCGCGACGTGGTGCTGATGGGCGCCACCGGTACCGGTAAGTCCGCGACCGCGGCGTGGCTAATTGAGAAGGAACAGCGCCCCACCCTAGTGATGGCACCAAACAAGACATTGGCGGCACAGTTGGCCAACGAACTGCGGAGCCTCTTGCCAAACAATGCAGTGGAATACTTCGTTTCCTACTACGACTACTACCAACCAGAGGCGTATATCGCGCAGACGGATACGTACATCGAAAAGGATTCCTCCATTAATGAAGACGTGGAGCGGCTCCGTCACTCCGCGACCTCTGCGCTGCTATCGCGCCGGGATGTGGTGGTGGTCTCGTCTGTTTCCTGCATCTACGGTCTGGGAACCCCGCAGTCGTACCTCGACCGCTCGGTGGTGCTCCGGGTGGATGAAGAAGTCGAGCGGGATCGGTTCCTGCGCCTGCTGGTGGATATCCAATACTCCCGCAACGACGTCGCCTTTACCCGCGGCACCTTCCGCGTCAAGGGCGACACGGTAGACATCATCCCCGCCTACGAGGAACTGGCAGTTCGTGTGGAGTTCTTCGGCGACGACATTGATGCGCTGTACTACATCCATCCCTTGACGGGAGACGTGATTCGCCAGGTTGACGAACTGCGCATCTTCCCAGCCACCCACTATGTGGCGGGTCCGGAACGCATGGAAAAGGCTATGCAGGCGATTAAGGAAGAGCTGGCGCAGCGGCTGGAGGAATTGGAAAACCGCGGCAAGTTGTTGGAGGCTCAGCGCCTGCGCATGCGCACCGAGTACGACCTGGAGATGATCCAACAGGTGGGCTTTACCAGCGGCATCGAGAACTACTCCCGCCATATTGACGGCCGCGCGGCAGGGGCTGCGCCCGCTACGCTAATCGACTACTTCCCGGAGGACTTCCTCACCATCATCGATGAGTCACACGTGACCGTCCCACAGATCGGCGGCATGTTCGAAGGCGACATGTCCCGCAAACGCAACCTGGTGGAGCACGGATTCCGCCTGCCTAGTGCCCTGGATAACAGGCCATTGACATGGGAAGAGTTCGACGATCGCAAAGGCCAGTGCGTCTATATGTCCGCGACCCCCGGCGATTACGAGATAGCCGCCGCCCAAGGCGAATATGTGGAGCAGGTCATTCGCCCGACTGGCCTCGTCGATCCGAAGGTAGAGGTGCGTCCAACTGAAGGCCAGATCGACGATCTGATTGAGCAGATCCGCCAGCGAACCGAGAAGAACGAGCGCGTGCTGGTGACCACCCTGACCAAGCGAATGGCAGAGGACCTAACCGACTACCTGCTGGAACATGGTGTCAAGGTGCGCTACATGCACTCGGATATCGACACACTCAAGCGCGTGGAGCTGCTGCGCCAACTACGCCTCGGCGAATTCGACGTACTGGTCGGTATCAACCTGCTGCGTGAGGGCCTTGACCTGCCAGAAGTATCGCTGGTCGCTATTTTGGATGCGGACAAGGAGGGCTTCCTGCGATCCGAACGATCCCTGATCCAGACCATCGGTCGCGCAGCCCGCAACGTCTCGGGCGAAGTCATCATGTACGCGGACAAGGTCACTGACTCCATGCAGTACGCCATCGACGAAACGGAGCGCCGCCGTGCCAAGCAGATCGCCTACAACAAGGAGCACGGAATTGACCCGCAACCCTTGCGCAAGAAGATCGCCGATATCTTGGATCAGGTTGCGGAGCTTGAGGCAGAAGCAGGAAATGACGCCGACACCACCTCCGGTGGCAAGGGCGAATCGCCCGAAGCAGATTGGGCGCTGGTACGCGGCTCCACCGATGAGCCAATGGCACGTCCACAGCTAGAAAAGCTCATCCAAGAGATGACCGAGCAGATGAAATCGGCGGCCAAGGAGCTGAAGTTTGAGCTTGCTGGTCGCCTGCGCGATGAAATTGCAGACCTAAAAAAGGAACTTCGGGGCATGATCGACGCTGGGTTGTAAGATTGGGGTTATGTACAACACAGTCGTGGTCGGAACCGATGGGTCTGAATCTTCTTTTCTAGCAGTGCGACGCGCCGCAGGCGTGGCCGCAGCAATGAATGCAGAACTGGTTCTGGCCAGCGCGTATGTGGGGGAGCATGCGGATACCGCGGCAAAGCAGACCACCGCTGTGGAAGGTGAAATGTCTGCGTCTGAGGTGTTGGCGTCCGCACGAAAAGAAGCTGAGGACGCAGGGGCGGCAAAGATCCGTGCGGTGCTGAAGGAAGGCGACCCCGTCGAGGCTTTGATGAGCATCGTGAAGAGCGAGGGAGCGGATCTGCTCGTGGTCGGAAACCGTGGGATCAATTCCCTGACAGGCCGACTACTGGGAAGTGTGCCTGCCGACGCTGCGCGCCAGGCGGAATGCGACGTGATGATCGTTCACACCGTTGGGATGAAAGACTAGGACTTTAATCTAGCACCACGGCAACGGGCGCGTGTGCACGACTGTAAGCCCCTGAGTGGCACGGGTCATTGCTACGTAGAGATCGTTGAGCCCTTGGGGGGAAGCCTCCACAATGTCTGCCGGCTCGACCAGCACAACCTCGTCGAATTCCAGCCCTTTCGCAGATGCCGTATCGACCAGCACCACTTCCGCGCCGGTGGCCTCTAACAGCTCGGCTATCGCCGACCGCAAGGCGTCCGGGGCAGCGGCAATGACACCGATCAGTCCCTCTTCGCCTGTCAGTTCACGGGCTTGCGCGATGGCCTCCCGCACTCCTTCCGACAGTGGCATCTCATCCGTGGGAACTACATAGCGCACGCCCGTCCCGGATTCTCGCAGCGCTATGGGGGCAGGTTGGGCGGGATCAATCTGCTGCAACAATGGTGCGGCAAGATCCGCAATGTCTTTCGGTGTGCGATAGTTCACCGTCAACTGGTGCAGTTGCCAACGGTCAGCCACGAAGGGCGAGAGCGCCTCCGACCAGCTATCCACCCCACCGGGGTTGCCCGTCTGCGCTGGGTCACCGACCAACGTCATCCACTTGTTCGGCGAGCGGCGGAAAACCAACCTCCAGGCCATGTGGCTTAGCTCCTGGGCTTCGTCCACGATCACATGCCCGAAGGCCCAACGACTATCAGCTGCAGCACGTTCGGCAGTAGTGCGCTGATCGCGTACCCGCTGACGGGCGGCGAGCGTTTCCGCGTCGATGACGTCGTAGGCCATCAGCACCTCGGGCGCGAAGCCATCGTCGAGGTCTTGGCTAGCCGAGCCGGTAAGAATGTCGAGAGCCTCCTGCGCCTCCGCGATCTTCTCCAGCCATTGTTCACGTTCCTCGGCCGCGGACTCCTCGTCAGAGACATAGCCAAGCAAGTCGATGAGTTCGTCAATGAGTGGCGCGTCGGCGTCAGTCCATTCACCGCTGGGATGAGCGGAAAGACCGCGCCAAGTGTCCTCGTCATAGTCGACGGCGATGGCGGCAGGGTTTGCATAGAGCCGCTCTAAGACCTCGGTGGGGTGCAGTTCAGGCCAGAATTGCCCCAGCGCGTCCACAATCGCAGGGTCTGCGCCGAGCTCCTCACGCAGGGTGGCAATGTCCCCCTTACCCAGCAGGTTCGCGCCACCAAGCGGGTCGGCACCAATGTTTTCTCCCAAAGCCTCCGCCAGGGCGTTGAGCCCGTGGTCTAGGAAGGCCGCTCGCGCGTGGTTGTGTGGCTTCCGGCTGCGGCGCGCACGAGTGCGGGCTGAGCGCACCATCTTTGGTGTCAGCTGCACGTTGAGTCCGTCGATGCTGAGCTCGATGTCGGTGTCCGGCACGGTTTGATACGCCTTGATGGCGTCGGAAAGGATCGTCAGCATTTCCCCCGAGCCTTTCACTTCGCGCGCCAGCAGGTTCGTCTCTGGCACGGTTTCTAGGTTCGGCAGAAGGGTGCCGGGGGTCGCGAGCACCACGCCGGTTTCGCCCAAAGACGGAAGCACCTGCGAGATATAGGAAAGGAAGCGGTCGTTTGGCCCGATGATCAGCACGCCAGTGTTGCTCAGTTGCTCACGCCATGTGTACAGCAGGTATGCCGCGCGATGCAGTGCGACGGCTGTCTTTCCGGTGCCCGGTGCGCCTTGCACGACGGTTACTCCGCGGTGTTCGGCGCGGATGATCTTATCCTGCTCCGCTGCGATCGTCTCGACGATGTCCTGCATATATGGGGTGCGCGCTCTGTTGACTGCGTCGAGCAGCGCCTCTTCTTTGGCGACGCCACCTCGCGCTCCCGCCCCCGCAGAATCAGCGGGGTTTTGCGTATTGGAAAGCTGTTCGTCTGCCACGCTGCGTACTGTGCGGCCACGAGTGGTGATATGCCGTCGCGTATGTACCCCGTCGGGGTGCAGGGTAGTGGCCAGGTAGAAAGGGCGAGCTAGGGGAGCACGCCAGTCCATAAGGAGGGTACGCATCTGCTCGTCGTCATCGTGCAACCCGATGCGCCCGATATAGCGGCGATCCAGCTTTTCGTTTCCAGGCGCGGGATTTTCCGCCTCCGGGTCTTCGACGTCGATACGTCCGAACATCAGACCAACTTCTGCAGCGGAATAGGAATCGAGGCGTTGGGCAATGTCCCTTGCCTCGCGGTCGCGAACCATGAGTCCTTGCGGGTCGTCGATATCGGCTTCAAGGCGGACGGCCTTGAGGCGTTGTTCCAGTCTCTGGCGGGCGTTATCTACCCGGGAGAGGAGATCGTCGAGGTAGCTCTGCTCGGCGGCGATGTCGTTATTGGGCGCCAAGGTGGTTGCGGGTTCCCTTCTATCTAGGTCGGTGGTCTGCGTGTGTTGCAGGCGTCTAAAGGGGTAGAGCAAGCCATCATACTCTTTTGCCTGTTGTTCGTGATGGGAGCTCGTGCAGCGCTCGGCATTATCGCCAACTTCCTGATGCAGAACTTCGGTCCACGCTAGAAGCGCCACGGCCAGAAGCCCAGCCAGAATCCTGGGAAACAAGCATAAAAAAAGAACCCCTGGGCAGGGGTTCTTTTTCTTTCCCCACTACCCAGACCGGCAGGAGGGGAGAAAAGGGCTACTTCTGCAGGCGCTTTTGTGCCTTCTTGGCACGCTTCTGAGCCTGCTTCTGTGCCTTCTGCGCACGCTTGCGCGACTTCTTAGTAGCCTTCTGAAGATCCTTCTTCAGGGCCTCAGAGTCGAAGTCATCCCACGCGCCCTGCGCCTTGGCAGCTGCGGTCTGTGCGTAATCGGAAGCCTGGTCGCCGAAGTCAGCTGCGCGCTCGCGCAGGTTCTCGGCGGTTTCCTTCCACTCGTCCTGGTGCTCGTCTACATAGTCGGCAACCTTCTCCTGCACCTGACCGGCAACCTCCTTCGTCTTGGCAAAGAAGCCCTGTGCCTGGTCGGAAGCGTTAGCGGCAAAAGCCTTGGACTGGGTCTGAGCGTTCTCCAGCATCTTCTGCTGCTCGGACTTACCCGGCATTGCCTGCTGTGCGCGCCACTTCAGACCCGGCTTTCCAGCGGTGTCTGCGGAAGTGATGACGAGGCCTCCCAGCAGAGCCAGGTCGGTAACCAGGCCACGGATCTCTTCCTTGCGCTCTGCACCATTGGTGGCGTTCCAAAATGCGTGGCGGGACAGAGCCGTCGGGATCTGTACCGCAGCCAGGGTGGCGGCGGCCAGGCGCGGAGCCTTACCCGTTGCCAGCAGGGCAGAAGCTACAACCTTGGTGGTGCCAACGATGCGAACGGTGGATTCTGCATCGTCTGGAATCAGGCCGGCCTTATCCTGCGGCAGAACGGAACGCAGGGTGCCGTTGATGGCCTTTGCGTCCTCGGCGTACTCGTTGCTGTTCAGCAGCATCTGAGCACCGTCGACGGCAAAGGCGGATGCCAGCAAAGGGCGGGCAAGGGTACGGAACATTTGGGTCTACACACTCCTCAATCGTTGGTGGCACGACCCTTGACTAATTTTAGTCGTGCTCGATCACTCATCCAGGTTACCGGAAGTGACCACGTCCCGAGTGGAAGTACACCGCTTGCTACCAACCCCGTGCAGCCCATTCCGCAAGTTTGCCCTTTTCTGCTCCGACGGTAGTGGAGTCGCCGTGACCAGGGTGAATGCGAGTGTCCTCCGGGAGGCTGAAGATCCTGTCGCGAACGTCGCCCAGGAGCTGCTGGAATTGCTCGGGATTGTTTGTTTTTCCGACGCCACCGGGGAAAACACTGTCACCCACCCACGCTCGTGGCACGCGCCCGTCGGCCAAATCCAGCACTGCCAAGCCGCCCGGGGTGTGGCCCCGGAGCTCGACTACCTGCAAGCCGAGCTCCGGCAGCTGTGCACCAGCCAGGTCCAGTGGTTCCCGGGAACCTTCGTCGTTTCCGTACACCCGATCCGGCGCCACGGGCAGCGCCTCGGCATCCAGGCGCGGCCCGTGGTGGCGGGCGCCTGTCGCCTTTAGGACGTCTGCCAGCGCGCGAGTGTGGTCTGCATGCTGGTGAGTAGTGAGCACATCGGTGATGCGCACACCCAGCCGTTCGGCCAGACCCAGCAGGTGTTCTGCATCATCGGCGGCATCCACCAGCAGCGCCTCGCCGTCCCGGCACAGCAACCAACAATTGTTGTCCATAGAGCCCACGGTCGTCACTGCGTACGTATGGGCGTCAGTACTTAAAACCTGCACGTCGCGCGGTGCGGAAAGATGGCTAAATTCAGTAACTTGCTGCATGGCACCACACTAGCGGTGTCTCGGCGATGGCGTAGACTAGCAGGGTTGATGCTTCAACAATTAAGGAGTAAATAGTGGCCGATCAGCTGATTGTCCGTGGTGCTAGCGAACACAACCTCAAGGGCGTGGATATCGACCTGCCACGCGACAAGATGATCGTGTTTACGGGCCTGTCCGGGTCGGGCAAATCCTCCCTAGCTTTCGACACGATCTTCGCAGAAGGTCAGCGCCGATATGTCGAATCCCTCAGCTCTTATGCGCGCATGTTCCTGGGGCGGATGGACAAGCCCGATGTGGAACTCATCGAGGGGCTGTCTCCAGCAGTGTCCATCGACCAAAAGTCCACAAACCGCAACCCGCGTTCGACAGTGGGCACGGTGACGGAAATCTTCGACTACCTGCGACTGCTTTATGCCCGCACTGGTACCCCGCACTGTCCGGAGTGCGGCGAGGTGATCCAGCGCCAAACTCCCCAAGAGATCGTGGATCAGATCCTCGCGATGGAACAGGGGCTGAAATTCCAGGTACTTGCGCCCGTGGTGCGTACCCGCAAGGGCGAGTTCGTGGACCTTTTCGAAAATCTTTCCGCACAGGGCTACTCCCGCGTGCGCGTCGACGGCGCCGTGTACCAGCTGTCGGATCCCCCGACTCTGGAGAAGCAGGTAAAGCACGACATCGACGTGGTGGTTGACCGTCTGCAGGTTAAGGATTCCCAAAAGCAGCGTCTGACCGACTCGATCGAAACTGCGCTGCAGCTAGCCGACGGCATTGTGGCACTCGAGTTCGTCGGCCTGCCAGATGACGACCCGAACCGCGTGCGACGCTTTTCCGAGAAGATGGCATGCCCCAACGGCCATGCGGTGCAGCTAGAAGAGCTCGAACCGCGCACGTTCTCGTTCAACTCTCCCTACGGTGCCTGCCCCGCCTGCGACGGCTTGGGCACGCGCCTGGAGGTTGACGAGAAGCTGGTGGTTCCGGACGAGGATGCGCCGGTCATTAACGCGATTGCACCGTGGGCTTCGAGTCCGAACAGTAAGTACTTCACCAAACTTGTGACTGCGCTGGGCGAGGCGATGGGCTTTGATCCTAAGTCACCGTGGAGTGAGCTTTCGGCGGCCCACCGCAAGGCCCTCCTGAATGGCCACAAAACTCAGATCAAGGTGAGCTATCGCAATCGTTACGGTCGCTCCCGCAACTACAACGCGCCTTTCGAAGGCGTGATGCCTTTCCTTAAGCGCAAGCTCGACCAGACCGATTCCGACTGGTCGAAGGAACGCTACCGCAGCTACATGCGCGAGGTCGCCTGCCCGACATGTAAGGGCACTCGCTTGAAGCCGGAGGTCCTTGCCGTAACCATCGCTGCGGGGGATCGGGAACTATCCATCGCCGAGGTGTCTGATCTTTCTATTGCCGACGCCAGTAGTTTCCTGGACAACCTTTCTCTCACCAAGCGCGAGGAGATGATTGCCGGGGCGGTTCTACGGGAGATCCAGGCGCGCCTGAAGTTCCTTTTAGACGTCGGACTGAATTATCTGTCGATGTCCCGCTCCGCGGGCACACTGTCTGGTGGCGAGGCGCAGCGTATCCGTTTGGCGACACAGATTGGTTCGGGCTTGGCGGGTGTGCTGTACGTGCTGGATGAGCCATCGATTGGCTTGCACCAGCGCGACAATGAACGTCTGATCCGTACTCTGCAGCATCTGCGGGATCTGGGGAACACCTTGATCGTGGTGGAGCACGATGAGGATACGATCCGCACCGCCGACTGGCTGGTGGATATTGGTCCGCGAGCTGGCGAGTACGGCGGCGAGATTGTCTACCAGGGCGAGCCGGAGGGAATCCTTAAAGAAAAGAAGTCTCTAACCGGCCAGTACCTCTCCGGCGAGCGAATCCTCGCGGTGCCGGAAAAGCGACGTGAGATAGACAAGGGTCGCGTGTTGCAGGTACACGGGGCGCAGGAGAACAACCTGCAGAACGTGGATGTCACCCTGCCTTTGGGTGTTCTGACAGTCGTGACGGGAGTGTCTGGGTCGGGTAAGTCGTCGCTGATTAATGGAATTTTGGCTAAGTCGCTGAGCAATACCCTGAACAAGGCACGCCAGGTGCCCGGCCATCATAAGAAGATCACGGGCACGGAGCACCTCGACAAGTTGGTGCAGGTGGATCAAAGCCCGATCGGACGCACACCGCGATCCAACCCGGCCACCTACACGGGCGTTTTCGACAAGATACGCAAGTTGTTCGCCGAGACGACTGAGGCAAAGGTCCGCGGTTATGGCCCGGGACGATTCTCCTTCAACGTGAAGGGTGGACGCTGTGAGGCCTGCCATGGCGATGGCACGTTGAAGATTGAGATGAACTTCTTGCCCGACGTGTATGTTCCCTGCGAGGTGTGCAATGGTGCGCGCTACAACCGTGAAACCCTAGAAGTGCACTACAAGGGAAAGTCCATTGCAGAAGTTCTGGACATGCCGATCTCTGAGGCTGCGGAGTTCTTTGAACCTGTGACCTCCATTTCGCGCTACCTGAACACGCTGGTGGATGTTGGATTGGGGTATGTGCGCCTGGGGCAGGCAGCAACCACCTTGTCTGGCGGTGAGGCGCAGCGCGTGAAGCTGGCCGCAGAGCTGCAGA
This sequence comes from Corynebacterium sp. 22-2729, assembly GCF_053479475.1. Classification (NCBI taxonomy): domain Bacteria; kingdom Bacillati; phylum Actinomycetota; class Actinomycetes; order Mycobacteriales; family Corynebacteriaceae; genus Corynebacterium; species Corynebacterium sp. 22-2729. The sequence goes on along the minus strand of NZ_JBRBCA010000012.1, from coordinate 30,803 downwards.
AGCGTTCCAACGGGCGCACTGTGTACATCTTGGACGAGCCGACGACCGGCCTGCATTTCGAGGACATCCGAAAGCTCATGCTGGTAATCCAGGGGCTGGTGGACAAGGGCAACAGCGTGCTCATCATTGAACACAACCTGGATGTAATTAAGGCAGCCGACTGGATTGTGGACATGGGGCCGGAAGGAGGCTCCGGTGGCGGCACGGTCGTTGCCGAGGGAACCCCGGAGCAGGTTGCAACGGTGGAGGCCTCACATACAGGCCGTTATCTACGGTCGATGCTCTGATCCAGGGCTTGGCTGCTGAGGCTGCTGAGGCTGTGCCGGACGCTGGGGCTGTTGGGGCTGCTGAGGCTGTGCCGGACGCTGGGGCTGTTGGGGCTGCTGAGGTTGTGCCGGACGCTGTGGCTGTGCTGGACGCTGGGGCTGCTGAGCATGGGGCGGAACAGGGGAACCCGTCGGTGCCGCGGGTTCCATATGCGTAGCGGGCACCTGAGCATTCGTTTGGATGTTTGTAATGCCATTGCTCTTGTTCGGCTTTTCGCGCGTAACCGCCGCAATGAGCAGCACCATGCCGCAGATCAGGAACGCCAGCGCCTGCACCAATCCACCCAGAACGGAGAGGTCATAGAACACGAGCTTCCCGGTGGCGATGATTGCCAAGATCAATCCCAGCTTCGAGTTGTTACGGTACAGCAGATATACCGCACCCAACATCCAGCTGACGGAGATAAAAACATGGGCGATCATGAACGACAGCTTTGTGGCCGAGATGGCCATTGCAACCGCGGGAACCGCCGACGAGGCCAAGACGAGTGTGACTCCGCCGATACACATAAGAATCAATTCGGGATTGACCGTCGCACCAGGGGCTTCCCGACCGGCAATGCCCTGTAGACCCGAATCCAAGAGGTACTTATGCCGGTAAGCCAAGGCCACGGAAAGCGCCAGGCTGGTGACGAGCACAATCGCGGAGTCCGGGATGCGCATGTTGTCTGCCTCAACCCAGCTTTGCGGGGCATAGGTGAACACCACCAAGAACGAGCAGACCAATGAGATCCAGGCTATGGCCTTATATATCCGCGGCAGTCCCCATACAATTGCAGCGGAGTACAGCAGCAAGGCTACGGCGATTGCTACGGTCGAGTAGCTCATAATCTGGACGCCACCGAGGTCTTCTCGGCTGAGCGCGGAGAGTTTTTGCCAACGGAAGAATCTGATGAGAAAGACGATCGGCAGCGTTCCCGCAGCGATCGAAAACAGGAAGGACGTAGCCACGGTCGGAGGCAGTGGAGCGTTTGCTGTGTAATGGGAGTCGACTTTGTAAATGGCTCCGTTGAAGTGCGCGATGAGGTAGGCAAAAAGTGTTACCACCGAGATAAAGGCAATGCTTCCCCAAGAGTCGTGGCTGCTAAGGATAAGGACAGGAACCACTACGACGGCAATGACACTACTGATGTGAAGCTGGCGCGTAGCCCATGGTGGTACGAAGCTGATGATCGCGATCAGAGTGAATCCAACTACGCCAAGCAGGAACGTTGTGAGGACGAATGGGGCACTCATGAACAGCGCGGCCATGTATGTGATCGTCGCGGTGATTTGTAGCTTGAACCATGGCCGTCCCCAGCGAGCAGCAAAGCCGCAGATAGCGGCAGCCAAGAGGCTACCCGCGAAGTAGCCATTATGGATCTCCCGCTGTGTCATTTGGTCGGCGGGGAACATCGAAAGGAAGCCAGCGGCTATTGGAACGATGAAAAGTGGGGCAAAGGCGGTGATGATGACCGCCAGAACCTCCTTCTTCCACGTATACGCAAGCCCCAAGGCAGCTGCGCATATGACCACTGTCAGGACACTGCCGAGCGCTTCACCGAACCAATTCAATTGGAACACCGAAACCCACAGATCAGCTAAGCCACCCAGCGTGGCAACGACAAGCAGTGCCGATGCGCCGACTCCGTCCGGCTGTCGCCGGTGGATCATGGTAGAAGCAAGTGCCAGGCCTCCACAGAGGACAGCAGCGAGGACGACGGCGGCTTCTGGGCTTAGAACGCCAGAAGCATAGGCCAGCAGAGCCAGGAAGGTAAGACCCACGACGGTGATCGAACCGCCGATAATCGCTAGCAGGCGAGTAACCAGATCCTCCTTTTCCCACCACTGCTTTAGCCTATTGACAGCAACCGGTTGGGGAGCGGGACGTGGTTGAGGGTGCGGTTGTTGTCTCTGCGGTTGTTGCCCCTGCGATTGAGCTTGCCCTCGTTGAGGTTGCTGACGCTCCGGCTTGCTCTGCTGAGGAGGTCCCTGCTGTGGCCGGGGAGATTGCATTGATGGGGTTGCCGCCACCGGACGTGTCGGGCGGGGCGGCTGCGTCGGCATAGGTCGTGGTGGCTGCACCTGCTGGCGTGGCTGTGTTCGCTGCGGTGGTTGGATCCGTTGTGGCGGTTGCGTGTTCTGTGGTGGCTGTGTGCGTTGAGGCTGTACCGGGGAGGAGAGCCGTGCCTGCGGAGAGGGAACTTGCGTGGCATGTTTGGGTTGTGGGGCGGCAGCGGCTTGTGGCGTCGCTAGCTTCTGCTGATTAACAGCAACCTCGCGCAGAAGAGCGAACAGCTGTGCCTGGACCTTCGCATGCGTTTGCGCAACATCCTCGATGCGCTGCACCAGATCGGATGGGTTATTGTCGGAACTAGACCCGTTAGAGTGCCTGCTATCCTGATTGTTTTTAAAATCATTCATGTCTTAAAGGTCGCTTTTCTTTGGTCAGCCCCGCGCCTAGGGGCCGGAACGGACAGGGCGTTTTGTGTTCTATTGGTTACTTGTTATACTTCCAGGTACTACCGTCTCGTTCCGTTCATTTGGGACATTTTGTTTCAAGCAGTTTGTTTGAAACGCATTGCTCCAAGGAATTGGAAACGGGCTGCAAGTGGAGGTTCCTTCTCCCACCTAGAGACCGCCTTAGAGGTTGGGCTCGGGTCGTGGCCACAGGCACGGATGGGTTCTGAAAATCCGGAAGTGCAATGCACGGAAGTGTGGATATGTTCCCGCTGGTGCTTCTGTGGTTGTGATAGTGGGGGAACACAGGGGATCTTCAGTACTGCAGGGGTCGGTAAGACATTAACCAAACTGCTACTGAGGAGTTCACATTAGCGCAGAAGCTCGCATCAACGACCGTATTCGAGTCCCTGAGGTCCGACTCGTCGGTCCAGGCGGCGAACAGGTCGGTATCGTCAAGACAGACGATGCGCGAAAGCTGGCCTATGAAGCTGACCTCGACCTTGTAGAGGTTGCACCGAACGCCAAGCCACCCGTGGCGAAGATCATGGACTTCGGCAAGTTCAAGTACGAGCAGGCCCAGAAGGCTCGTGAAGCTCGTAAGAACCAGCAGCAGACCGTGGTGAAGGAACAGAAGTTCCGTCCGAAGATCGACGACCACGACTACGAGACCAAGAAGGGCAACGTTATTCGTTTCCTGGAGAAGGGCTCGAAGGTCAAGGTAACGATCATGTTCCGTGGGCGTGAGCAGTCTCGACCGGAACTCGGGTTCCGCCTGCTGGAGCGCCTGGCCAACGACGTCGAAGAGTACGGCGTAGTTGAGACTCGTGCGAAGCAGGATGGTCGCAACATGACCATGGTGCTGGGCCCGATCCGCAAGGGCAAGAAGTAGTAACAGAACTAGTTGTTAGAGGTTTTTCACCAATGAAGCAGAAGACTCACAAGGGCGCCGCAAAGCGCATCAAGATCACCGGCTCTGGCAAGCTGCGTCGCGAGCAGGCTAACCGCCGCCACCTGCTGGAGGGCAAGCCCTCCAAGCGCACTCGTCGCCTGAAGGGTACCGAGGACGTCGCTCCGGCTGACGTCAAGCGCATGAAGCGTCTGCTGGGCAAGGCATAGCGAAAGCCCACCTTTCCACCCCTATTCACCTCACCGCCTCATCGAGTAATGACTGCACTTCCGATAGTGCTTTTCGTGAGGCGTGCACAATTTAAAGAAAAGGAAGTATCACCGTGGCACGTGTCAAGCGCTCAGTGAACGCCAAGAAGAAGCGTCGCGAAGTACTGAAGTCCGCTAAGGGCTACCGTGGTCAGCGCTCTCGCCTGTACCGCAAGGCAAAGGAGCAGATGCTCCACTCCAAGACTTACGAGTTCCGCGACCGCAAGGCTCGCAAGAACGAATTCCGTAAGCTGTGGATTCAGCGCATCAACGCTGGCGCACGCCAGAACGGCATGACCTACAACCGTCTGATCCAGGGCCTGCGCCTGGCTGAGATCGAGGTTGACCGCAAGAACCTGGCCGAGCTGGCCGTCAACGATTTCGATGCCTTCACCGCTCTGTGTGAGGCTGCTAAGGCTGCCCTGCCGGAGGACGTTAACGCACCGGCTGCGTCCTAAAAGCTAGCCGGAAGGCTTAGTTCACCCCTCATCCTGGATTTTCCAGGGTGGGGGGTCTTTTGCGCATTTGGGACTTCTTGACCGACGGATTCCCGATAGATTGAGGTAAAAGCTATCCCTTCGTTTCGCAAGTGTTTCCTGAGGAGATAACCCCACAATGAATGCGTACACACGACGATCTGCAGCAGTACTGCTTGCTCTTTCTCTCGCCGGATCCGTTACCGCCTGCAATATGAGCACAAACGAGGATGCTGAGCAGGCAGTCGAGAAAGCCTCGGAGAAAGCGCACGAAGGGGATACTGCTACCAACGAAAATGGCGCGGGCGAAGATCTTTCTTATGCGGACATGTCCAAGGAAGACTTCGCCGAACAAGCGGCGAAGGCTATCGACGACTGTCTGAAAAACACTACGGATTCCTCCCTTGTGCAGGCCATAGACGAGCTGCCCGACGAAGAGAAGAACCTGCTGAAGCGAGTCGATTCCGTGGAGCACTACGCGGAATTGAGTGATGAAGAAAAGGATCAGGTCTTTGAAACGGCCGACAAGATCTACAACATGCGTCACTACTTTGCGGGAGTCGATGAAATGAACACGGACGACCGTGGCGCATTCGTGGTGGGGCTGAACTTTACGCTGGATGCAATATGGCGCTTTACAGCTGGAAAGGGTGGTATGTCGGTCACCGCAGACCTCGAGAAGGCTGAGGTTGACGAGGGGCGCACGAAGGCCACCTTCCCGCTGGGATCCCTGGACATGAAAATGGGCGGAGTGCCGGGCAACCAGGGGGAGCCCATGACTGCGGTCGTTGAGGACGGTCAGCTCCGCGTCGATGGTCACTACCTCATCGAGTTGGGTCAGGAGGGCCGAGGCGGAACCGTCACCAAGACCCATGTAGAAAATGGTGTGACCACGACGGAAGAGGCAACCCAACGTCTCTTTGAGGAGTAGGTGCCCTAAGCTGTGGGATATGAGCCCGCAGGATGCACAGGAAATTTTTACTGAACGAACCCCCCGTGTGGTCAACGCAGCCAAGCTTCACCGTGCGGCTGCGCGCAAGAAGGCGGGGGTTTTCCTCGTGGAAGGGGAAAATAGCGTAGAGGCGGCCATTGCTACCGGCAGCGCCACGGATGTGTTTGTGACTATGGCGGCGGCCGAGCGTTTCGAGCCGATCATTCGTACCGCCGGATACCTCAATGTCTACGTTCACTACATCAACGACAAGGCCGCCAAGCATTTGGCTGATACCGCCACGACCACGGGTTTGTTCGCCGTGTGTAAGCCGGTTTTGTGGTCTGTCGCTAAGGCATTGACGCCGCAGCCAAGGTTGGTGAGCGTTCCCGTGGAAACGAACGACCCCGGCAATGCCGGAACTCTCATCCGAGTGGCCGATGCCATGGGTGCGGATGCCGTGGTGTTCGCCGGGGAGACTGCTGATCCGCAGTCGTGCAAAGCTGCGCGCGCCTCTGCGGGATCGCTGTTTCACGTCCCAGTGGCCCGTTCAACGAACGTGAAAGATGTCCTCGGCCAGTTGCGTGCACAGGGGTTACAGATCGTTGCTACTGCCGCCGACGGGGAAGTGAGTCTGGACGAAGCGGGGGAGATCCTCACCAAACCAACTGCGTGGCTGTTCGGCAATGAAGCGCACGGACTCGGGGAGGAATTGCTGGCGGAAGCAGACCTGCGGGTTTCCATCCCCATCCGGGGACGCGCGGAATCTTTGAACCTGGCCACCGCCGCTTCCATTTGCATGTATGAGTCGGCGCGAGCCCAAGCACAAAGTTAACTCGAGCTAACTCGAGCTAGCTAGAGCAAGCTAGAGCTATCTAGACCTAACTAGACACAGCGTCCGGTACAGCGGTTGTGTGGAAGACGAATAGCCCCGGCTAGGTGCGAGGTCGCCCTCGCCGGGTATTATTGACCAGGTTAAGCCGTGCACGTAGACAGAGGAGCGCACACAAGTGACGGATTCCGCGGACACTCCCCAGGTAGAGCTCTCGGAGCAGAGCCTTAACGCTGCCGCCGACGCAGCTGAGAAGGCTTTCACCGACGCTGCAAATCTGGAAGAGCTGGCGGCTGCTCGCCGCGAGCACCTGGGCGACGATGCCCCCATCCCCGCAGCCCGCCGAAGCCTGGGCAGTCTGCCGAAGGAACAGCGCAAGGACGCTGGCCGCATGGTCAACATGGCACGTGGTCGCGTCGAAAAGTGCTTCGGGCAAGTCAAGGCAGAGCTCGAGCGTAAGCGCAATGAGGAAGTCCTGCGCGCCGAGCGTATCGATGTAACCGAACCGACGACACGTGGCCAGCGCGGCGCTCAGCACCCAATCACCATCCTGTCCGAGCAGATCGCCGATATCTTCGTCGGCATGGGTTGGGAAATCGCGGATGGCCCGGAGGTTGAGGCGGAGTACTTCAACTTCGACTCCCTGAACTTCATTCCGGACCACCCTGCGCGAACGCTGCAGGATACTTTCCACATTGCCCCAGAGGGGTCTGGCCAGGTTTTGCGCACCCATACCTCTCCGGTGCAGATGCGTACGATGCTGTCCCGCGATCTTCCTATCTATATTGCTTGCCCGGGACGCGTATTCCGTACCGATGAGCTGGATGCAACCCACACCCCAGTCTTCCACCAGGTTGAAGGCCTGGCTGTTGATAAGGGTCTGACGATGGCACACCTGAAGGGCACGCTGGATCACCTGGCTAAGACTCTGTTCGGGGAGGAAGCCAAGACCCGCATCCGCCCAAACTACTTCCCATTCACCGAGCCTTCCGCCGAGGTCGATGTGTGGTTTGCAGATAAGAAGGGTGGCGCCGGCTGGATCGAGTGGGGTGGCTGCGGCATGGTCAACCCCAACGTCTTGATCGCTGCGGGCGTAGACCCGGAAGTGTACTCCGGCTTCGCCTTCGGCATGGGCATCGAGCGCACCCTGCAGTTCCGCAACGGCCTGCCCGACATGCGTGACATGGTGGAGGGCGACGTCCGCTTCACCCTGCCATTCGGCGTCCGCGGTTAACCCATATTCACTCTTCAGAGCACCCCATTTAAAGCCCCAATAAGGATCTTTCGAACATCATGCTTATTTCCCAGTCGTGGCTGACCCGAATCCTGCAGACTTCCAACCCGCAGTGGAGCGTGAGCGCCGAGGAATTCGACGCTGGCTTCGTCCGCGTCGGCTTTGAGACCGAGGGCTACGAGGCGATCCCTGAGACCACCGGCCCACTGGTGATCGGTCGAGTAGAAAAGATTGAGGAGCTCACCGAGTTTAAGAAGCCGATCCGCTACTGCGATGTGAACGTCGGCCAAGCCAACGGCACCGGCGAGTTGCAGCACATCATCTGTGGCGCTCGGAACTTCGCCGAGGGCGACAACGTTGTTATCGCCCTGCCCGGTACAGTACTGCCCGGTCCCTTCGAGATCTCGGCGCGTAAGACCTACGGCAAAATCTCTGAGGGCATGATCTGTTCTGCGATGGAGGTTGGTCTGGCCAGCCAGCAAAACGCAGGCATCATGACTATTTCTGACGCCGATTTGGCCAGCGCCAACCTTCAGGTAGGCGACGATGCCCGTGGGCTGTTGGGTTTGCAGGACACCATCTTTGATGTGAATATCACCCCAGACCGCGGATACGCACTTTCGGCCAGGGGGCTTGCGCGCGAGTTGGCGTCGAGCTTTAACCTGCAATACCGCGACCCGGCGCAGGACCCGGCGGCAGCAGCGATGCGCGATGACCTTTTCGCCGGCCTGCCCGGCACGGGCGGTGAGGTGCAGGCTCTGAAGGTTGACGCGGACACGAAGTGCTCGAAGTTTGGCATGCGTAAGGTGCGGGGAATTGATCCGAAGGCGGAATCTCCGCTGTGGCTGCAGCGCGAGCTGATGCTTTGCGGTCAGCGCCCTGTGAACCCGGCGACGGACGTGACGAACTACGTGATGTTCCTACTTGGCCAGCCGATGCACGCTTTCGATGCGGATAAGGTCAACGGCGAATTGCACGTTCGTCTGGCAAAGAAGGGGGAGAAGCTCACCACGTTAGACGATGTGGAGCGCACCCTGGATCCGGAAGACGTTGTGATCGCCGATGAGTCCGGCATTCAGTCCCTGGCTGGCGTGATGGGTGGATCGACCTCCGAGATTTCCGATGAGACCACCAACGTGCTGTTTGAAGCCGCTCACTGGAATCAGATCACGGTGGCACGCACGTGCCGTCGCCACAAGCTGTCCTCCGAAGCTTCGCGTCGGTTTGAGCGTGGCACGGATGCGGCGGTTATCGAGGACGCGCTGGACTTCGCTGTTGCACTGCTGGTGAACATTGCCGGCGGCGAGGTGGAGGAGGGGCGCACCCTGTTCGGTGCAGTGCCCGAGATGCCGACGATCACTATGCACACGTCGCGCCCAGGTAAGACTGCGGGCATGATCTATCCCGACGGCACCACTATTTCCCGCCTGCGTGAGGTGGGCTGTGAGGTGCGCGAGACCGGTTCCCGGGACGACAATGGTGCCCGCGAGATCGAGGTCACCCCGCCGAGCTGGCGTCCTGACCTGACGATGCCCGCCGACCTAGTGGAGGAGGTGCTGCGTCTGGAAGGGCTGGAGGATATTCCTTCTGTCGTTCCGACCGCTCCCGCAGGTCGCGGTTATACTCCGCGCCAGCGGATGCGTCGCAATGTGGGTAAGGCTTTGGCATGGGCCGGTTATGCAGAGATTCTGCCGAGCCCGTTCATTGCCAATGATGTATTCGACGTATGGGATCTGCCCGCTGATGATCCGCGTCGCGTGACGGTCAAGGTGCAAAACCCGCTAGAGAGCGATTACGCGCAGATCGGCACCACACTATTGCCGTCGATGATCGAATCGCTGCGTCGCAACGTCACTCGTGGTCAGCGAGATGCAGCTTTGTACGGCGTGGAGCAGGTTTCTGTTCCGAAGTCGGCCGAGCAGTTCTCGCCAATGCCTTCTGTTAAGCAGCGCCCGAGTGACGCCGAGCTGTCCGAGCTGCTGGATTCGCTGCCCGCACAACCACTTCATGTTGCCGTCGTCGCGACGGGTAATCGCCAGCTGCAGGGCACGTGGGGTGCGCCGGAAGCTTTCACTGCTGCGGATGCCATTGAATCTGCCCGTGTAGTCGCCCGCGCTGCCGGTGTGGAGATTACTCTGCGTAACGCCGAGTACTTGCCGTGGCACCCGGGTCGCTGTGCTGAGATCCTGGTAGGGGAGACGGTCGTCGGGCACGCTGGTGAGCTGCACCCGCAGGTGTGCGAGCGAGCCGAGCTTCCGCCGCGCACCGTGGCCATGGAGATCAACCTGGATGCGCTGCCTTTGGAGGAGACTTTCCCGCGTCCGGTGCTGTCTGCATTCCCGGCCGTTCTGCAGGACATTGCGGTTGTCGTAGATGAGTCCACTCCGGCACAGGCGGTCGAAGATGCTCTTCGGGCTGGTGCGGGCGAGCTGTTGGAAGAGATTCGTCTTTTCGACGTTTATCGCTCCGAGTCCTTGGGGGAAGGCAAGCGTTCGTTGACTTTCAGCCTGCGTTTCCGCGCTGCAGATCGCACCTTGACGGAGGAAGAGGCCAGCAAGTCCCGCGAAGCAGCTCTGCAGGCCGCGGCGGAGCGTGTGGGAGCCACGCTCCGCGCATAGTTGCATAATTCCCACAATATTGAATAATTTGCATTCGTGGGTCACGTAGGGCAGAATCGTCCTATGTTGAAAATTGCAGTAGCAGGCGCCAGCGGGTACGCGGGTGGCGAAGCGCTTCGCCTCCTCCTTAATCACCCAGGCTACGGCATGGACTTCGAAATTGGTGCGCTGACCGGCGGTTCTAATGCCGGCGCGCGCTTCGGTGATCTCAACCCAGGGCTTCCCGTACTGGCGGATCGCGTGCTCGAGGCCACCACTGAGGATGTTCTCCGCGAGCATGATGCTGCAATCCTGGCTCTTCCGCATGGCGTTTCTGCCTCCCTCGACCTGCCGGAATCTATGAAGATCGTGGACTGCGGAGCTGACTACCGGTTAAAGAACGCAAATCATTGGGCACGCTTCTACGGCACGCCGCACGCCGGCTCCCGTACCTACGGCATTCCGGAGATGCCGGGGCACCGAGAGGATATTGCGGCAACGAATTACGTAGCCGCCCCGGGTTGTTTCCCGACCGGCGCGACGATGGCTCTCATGCCAGCTATTGTCAGTGGCCTTATGGCTCCGCAGGTTAGTGTCGTCTCCGTCACGGGAACCACGGGTGCAGGCAAGAAGGCGGCAGTGAACCTCCTTGGTTCCGAGACTATGGGGAACCTCCGTGCCTACGGTGTGGGAACCCACCGTCACGCCCCGGAGATCAAGCAGAGCGTGGAGGAACTCCTTCCTTCCGGTTACTCTTCGGACGACGTGCATGTCACCTTTACACCAGTACTCGCGCCGCTGACCCGCGGAATTCTCACCACAGTCACCGCTCCAGCACGAGGCCAGGCGAGCGATATCCGCCGTGCCTATGAGGACTTCTGCGTCGATGAACCCTTCCTGCACTTGCTGCCCGCTGGCCAGCAGCCGGAGGTAAAAAACGTCGTGGGCTCCAACATGGTTCACCTGCAAGTGGAAGTCGCCGACGGCATGATCATCGCCACCAGCGCCATTGACAACCTCACCAAGGGCACCGCCGGTGCTGCTATCCAATGCCTCAACCTGATGGTCGGTTGGGAAGAAACCGCGGGTCTTCCGCAGACGGGACTGTGATCCGACAATGAATAACCCACAAGAAGCAAACCCAGACACCAGCACGGCGCAGAGTACCTCTGCAGAGCTCGGTGTGACTGTTCCTCGGGGCTTCAGCGCTGCCGCGGTGACTGCAGGCATTAAGCCTTCCGGTAAGTCGGATATGGCTCTGATCCGCAATGACGGTCCGGACACTATTGCTGCAGCAATGTTTACCCGTAACCAGGTCAAGGCAGCTCCCGTGCGCTACACCAAGGCACATAACGATGGCAGCTTCCATGCAGTGGTCGTCAACTCCGGAAATGCCAATGCCTGCAACGGTGCCCAGGGCGACAAGGATGCCCGTGCCACGGCGGATAAGGCCGCTGAGGTGTTGGGCTGCCAACCCAGCGACGTTGCCGTGTGTTCCACGGGACTTATTGGCGATGTGCTACCGATGGACAAGATCATCTCGGGCATTGATGAGCTCGCAGGAAATTTGGATCAGTCCATTGCGTCAGGAAATGCCGCCGCCCGTGCCATCATGACCACCGATCTCGTGGCCAAGGAAGCTGTCTACCACGGCGACGGCTGGTCCATCGGTGCGATGGGCAAGGGCGTGGGGATGATGGCTCCGTCACTGGCGACGATGCTGGTGTTCATTACTACCGACGCCCACCTTCCCAGTGCCGAGATGGCCCAGCAGGCGCTGGCGGGTGCGACCCCGACGACCTTCGACTGCATTGACATCGACGGCGCAACCTCCACCAATGACACCGTGCTGCTTATGGCCTCCGGTGCGTCCGGAGTGACCCCCGAAGCAGAGGAATTTAACGCTGCGATCCACCAGGTGTGCTTGGATATCGCGATGCAGCTGCAGGCGGATGCTGAGGGCGTCACAAAGAGAGTCTCCATCACCGTCGGCGGCGCAGAAACAGACGCGGACGCGCAGACCGCAGCTCGCGTCATTGGCCGCGACAACCTCTTTAAGTGTGCAATGTTCGGCTCGGACCCGAACTGGGGCCGCGTGCTAGCCGCAGTGGGAATGGCACCTGTGAAGATGAACCCAGAGGCTATCAGCGTGTCCTTCAACGGTCACCCCGTGTGCATCAACTCCACCGGTGCACCCGGTGCGCGGGCGGTCGACCTATCCGGTGCGGACATCGCTGTCGAGGTGGATCTTGGCGTAGGCGAAGGGCGCGCGACGGTATGGACCACCGACCTTTCGTACTCCTATGTAGAGATCAACTCTGAGTACTCCACCTAGCACTCCACCTATCTCTTCATCTGGCATGCACCAAGACTTGCAAAAGCACTCTGCACCAAGAATCGAATGATTAGGGACTAAGCACCAATGACTTCCAATCACCCGCCCATCGATACCACCGGGCTGACCCCCGAAATGCGCAGCCACGTGCTGGCCGAAGCGTTGCCCTGGTTGCTGCATTACCGCGACAAAATCGTGGTGGTGAAGTACGGCGGCAATGCGATGATCGACGAGGATCTCAAGCGAGCATTCGCCGCCGACATGGTCTTTCTACGCGCTATTGGTGCCCGCCCGGTCGTGGTGCACGGCGGTGGCCCGCAGATCAACGACATGCTGAAGACCGTCGGCCTGGAAGGCGAGTTCAAGGGCGGCTTCCGTGTGACAACGCCGGAGGTCATGGAATACGTTCGCATGGTGCTCTTCGGCAAAGTCGGACGCGAGCTCGTTGGCCTGATTAACGAGCACGGCCCATACGCCGTCGGCACCTCAGGTGAGGACGCGGGACTATTCACCGCCTCCAAACGCACCATCACCATCGACGGGGAAGATGTGGATCTTGGGCGTGTGGGGCAGATCGAACACGTCAATGCAGAAAGCTTGCTAGACCTCATCGACGCAGGCCGCATCCCCGTCGTCTCAACGATCGCTCCCGATGACCAAGGGCGTATCTACAACATCAACGCAGACACGGCTGCCGGTGCATTGGCTGGAGCCCTGGGGGCCGAGCGACTGATCGTACTCACGAACGTTAAGGGGCTATACACCGACTGGCCCAACAAGGATTCGCTCGTTTCCAGCCTCACCCCGGAGCAGCTTTCCGACCTGCTACCTAACCTGGATTCCGGCATGGTGCCGAAGATGGAAGCCTGCCTCGACGCTCTGCGTACCGGGGTGCAGGCCGCACACGTCATCGACGGTCGAATCCCGCACTCCGTACTCTTGGAGCTAATGACCACCGGCGGCATCGGCACCATGATCTGCCCCGCAGATTGGGAGGACGTAGACGGAACCGAGATTCCCGCCGCTATCAACTACCGGGAGGACTAGTCATGAGCCAGCACATGAACTCCACCGACTGGCAGAGCCACTGGAACGCCGCCCTGTTCGAAACGTACGGCACTCCGCCACGCGAGCTCGTGTCCGGTCGCGGAACCGTCGTCACCGACGCAGAGGGTAACGAATACCTCGACCTGCTCTCCGGCATCGCCGTCAATGCTCTAGGGCACGCTCACCCTGCCGTTGTCGACGCCGTGTCGAATCAGATCGCTACGCTCAGCCACACGTCGAACCTTTTCGCCCACCCGCAGGTGATCAAACTCGCGGAGCGGCTCAAGGGACTGGTAGGGAAGCAGGCCGCGGAAGCGCGCGTGTTCTTTTCCAACTCCGGAGCAGAGGCCAACGAAGCGGCCTTCAAGATCGCCCGCGCTACGGGAAGAACCAAAATCCTGGCTGCCGAGCGTGGCTTCCACGGCCGCACCATGGGTGCGCTCGCCCTGACCGGCCAGCCTGATAAGCAAGAACCCTTTAAGCCGTTGCCCGGCGGAGTGGAGTACTACCCCTACGGCGATATCGCGGCTCTCCGGGAGCTGGCGGACGATGACACCGCCGCAATCTTCCTGGAACCAATTCAAGGAGAGACCGGCGTGATCCCCGCGCCGGATGGATTCCTGGCCGCCGTGCGCGAATTATGCGACGAGCACGGCATTCTGATGGTCGTCGACGAGGTACAGGCGGGCATGGGGCGCACCGGCCAGTGGTTCGGCTTTCAGCACGAACCCGATGTGCTGCCGGACGTCATCACCATGGCAAAGGGACTGGGCGGTGGCCTGCCGATCGGTGCAACGCTGGCCCTACCAAAGGCACAACTTCTGGCCAAGGGCATGCACGGAACCACCTTCGGCGGTAACCCCGTGGTCTGTGCCGCTGCGAATGCAGTGATCGACACGATTGAGGCCGAGGATCTATTATCCAACGTCGCCGCCCAATCGCAGGCTTTCCGTGACGGTCTGGTCGACCACCCCAGCGTGCAGACGATCCGCGGACGCGGGCTCATGCTGGGCATCGTGCTGGATGAACCGCTGACACTCGACCCGCTTGATTACGGGCTGATTGTGAACAAACCCCAGTCCGACGTGATCCGCATTGTTCCCCCGCTGAACATCTCGGCTCAGGAGGTGCAGGGTGGCGTCACCAAGATAAGGCAGATGCTGGACGATAACCGCGAACAGAGCGAACAGAGCTTGAGTAAACAGAACTAAGGAACACCACATGACGAACTCCCTTAACAATGGGCCGCTGCGTCACATGCTGGCCGACGATGACCTCACCCCGGAAGAGCAGGCCGAAGTGCTGGCATTGGCCGAGGAACTGAAGGACAATCGCTACGGCAATGGCTATCGCAACCTACTGGAACGTCGCTCTGTCGCAGTCCTGTTCGACAAGACCTCTACGCGCACGCGCTTTTCTTTTGACGCCGGCATCACCGAGCTGGGCGGCAATGCCATCGTCGTAGACAGCGGCAGTTCCCAGATGGGCAAGGGCGAGACCTATCAGGACACCGGCGCGGTACTGTCCCGTTACGCCACCGCTATCGTGTGGCGCACCGGTGCCCACGACAATCTGCACCAGATGGCAGAGACCGCGAGCGTTCCGATTATCAACTCGCTGTCCGATGACTTCCACCCCTGCCAAATCTTGGCGGATCTCGTGACCATCAAGGAACACAAGGGAAAGCTCCAGGGGCTGAGTGCCGTGTACTTTGGCGACGGTGCGAATAACATGGCAAACAGCTACATGCTGGGCTTTGCCACCGCGGGAGTGAACATCACCATCGCCGCACCGAAGGGTTTCCAGCCTGATGCAGAGTTCGTTGAGCGAGCGCAGAAGCGGGCGGAGCTGACCGGTGCGACCGTTACCGTAACGGATAAGGTCGATGCCACCGGCGCAGATGTGGTGATCACCGATACGTGGCTGTCAATGGGACAGGATGCCTCCGAGGATCGCAGTGCGCTGCGCCCATACCAGGTTGACGAAAAACTAATGGGCACCGCCAAGGACGATGCGATCTTCCTGCACTGCCTGCCGGCCTACCGCGGCAACGAAGTGACTACCGAGGTGATCGACGGACCACAGTCTGTGGTTTTTGACGAGGCGGAAAACCGCCTGCATGCACAAAAGGCGCTGATGGTATGGCTTCTTCGTTAACCCGCACAGCACGGCAGGACATGATCGGGCGCATCATCGGCGCCGAGAAGGTAGCCAGCCAGCGCCAGCTGCTCGGCATCCTCGTCAACCGCGGCATCGACGTCACGCAGGCAACGCTGTCTCGCGATCTGGTGGATTTGGGTGCCAAGAAAGTGCGCGTAGGAGGAGAGGTCTACTACTCCCTCTCCGACGATGTACGGGTGGACGGGCCGGACAAGCTGCGACGAGTGCTGGCAGAATTGCTGGTTGACCATGACCACTCGGGAAACATCGCGGTGCTGCGTACTCCGCCAGGTGCGGCGCAGTACCTGGCCAGCATTTTGGACCGCTCGGATGTTAACCGAGTGGTGGCCACCATTGCCGGTGACGACACTGTGTTTGTCCTGGCGCGAGAGCCCCTCAATGGCAAGGAGCTGGGGGAGTATTTCTTCCACCTGGCACAAAGCTAAAATCAAATAACGGATAACAAAAAGAACACAAGAGAATCTTTCGAAGGGAAGCGTAGAGAAGAATGAAGGATCGCGTAGTACTCGCATACTCCGGCGGACTCGATACCACCGTTGCTATCAGCTGGATTGCCAAGGAGCGCAACGCTGAGGTCGTCTGTGTCTCCATCGACCTGGGCCAGGGCGGCGAGGACATGGAGACCGTCCGCCAGCGTGCACTGGGCGCCGGCGCTGTGGAGTCCATCGTCGTGGATGCCCGCGATGAATTCGCCAACGACTACTGCTTGCCGACGATCAAGGCCAACGGCATGTACATGAAGGAGTACCCGCTGGTCTCCGCTATCTCCCGCCCGCTGATCGTGAAGCACCTGTCCGAGGCTGCTGCTGAGCACGGCGGCACCGCTGTTGCCCACGGTTGCACCGGCAAGGGCAATGACCAGGTTCGTTTCGAGGTCGGCTTCGCCAACACCGCGCCGGACCTGGACATCATCGCCCCGGTTCGTGACTACGCTTGGACCCGTGAAAAGGCCATCGCCTTCGCTGAGGAAAACGGTATCCCGATCGAGCAGTCCAAGAAGTCCCCGTTCTCCATCGACCAGAACGTTTGGGGTCGCGCTGTGGAGACCGGCTTCCTGGAGGACCTGTGGAACGCACCGACCAAGGACGTGTACGCCTACACCGAAGATCCAGGTCTGGGTCAGGCTCCGGACGAGGTCATCATCTCCTTCGAGGCCGGCAAGCCCGTTGCCATTGACGGCAAGAAGGTCACCGTCCTGGAGGCCATTGAGGAGCTGAACCGCCGTGCTGGTGCACAGGGCGTAGGCCGTCTGGATATGGTCGAGGACCGCCTGGTGGGCATCAAGTCCCGCGAGATTTACGAGGCACCGGGTGCCATGACCCTGATCCGCGCTCACGAGGCACTGGAGGCCGTCACGATTGAGCGCGAGCTGGCCCGCTACAAGCGCGGCATCGATGCTGAGTGGTCGAACCAGGTGTACGACGGCCTGTGGTTCAGCCCGCTGAAGCGCTCCCTGGACGCTTTCATTGAGTCCACCCAGAGCCACGTCACCGGCGACATCCGCCTGGTACTGCACGCAGGATCCATCACCGTCAACGGTCGCCGCTCCAGCAAGTCCTTGTACGACTTCAACCTGGCCACCTACGACGAGGGCGACTCCTTCGATCAGTCCATGGCTCGAGGCTTCGTGGAGCTGCACGGCCTGTCCTCCAAGATCGCCTCGAAGCGCGACCTGGCAAACTAACCGCTCAGCAACGGCTAATAGGAAAAGAAAGGCAGCATTTCCAACCATGACCACCGAGGCACACGGCACAAACGAGGGCGCCCTGTGGGGTGGCCGCTTCTCCGGCGGCCCGACCGAGGCGATGGCCGCCCTGTCGAAGTCCACTCACTTCGATTGGGTTTTGGCTCCTTATGACGTGCTGGCCTCGCAGGCTCATGCACGGGTGCTGCACAAGGCCAACCTGCTGAGCGACGAGGATTTCGATACCCTCATCGCCGGTCTACAGAAGTTGGGCGCCGATGTCGCGGACGGTTCGTTCGGACCGGATCCCAGCGACGAGGATGTCCACGGCGCCATGGAACGCGGCCTGATCGATCGCGTCGGCCCCGAGGTCGGCGGTCGACTGCGTGCGGGACGCTCCCGCAATGACCAGGTGGCCACCTTGTTCCGTATGTGGCTACGCGACGCGATCCGCGACATCACCGCTGGTGTCCTGGATGTTGTCGATGCGCTGGTCGCCCAGGCAGACCGCCACCCGGAGGTCATTATGCCGGGCAAGACTCACTTCCAGGCAGCCCAGCCGGTACTCCTGTCTCACCAGCTATTGGCGCATGCACAGCCGCTGTTGCGCGATGTTCAGCGTTTCCAGGATCTCGACAAGCGCCTCGCCGTGTCCCCTTATGGTTCCGGCGCGCTGGCGGGTTCCTCTCTGGCGCTCGACCCGGAGGCCATCGCGCAGGAGCTCGGGTTTGACTCTGCTGCGGATAACTCTATTGACGCCACCAGTTCCCGCGACTTCGCATCTGAGGCGGCCTTTGTGTTTGCCCAGGTGGCAGTGGATCTTTCCCGTCTTGCCGAGGAAATCATCGCCTGGTCCACCCCGGAGTTCGGTTATGTCACGCTTGCCGATGAGTGGTCGACCGGCTCGTCCATCATGCCGCAGAAGAAGAACCCGGATGTGGCTGAGCTTATGCGTGGCAAGACCGGCCGCTTGATCGGTAATGCCACCGGGCTGCTGGCCACGCTGAAGGCCATGCCACTGGCTTATAACCGCGACCTGCAGGAGGATAAGGAGCCAATTGCGGATTCCGTGGCTCAGTTGAACCTGCTGCTGCCCGCTATGGCCGGCCTGGTGGGCACCCTCACTTTCCACCCGGAGCGCCTGCGCGCACTCGCTCCCGCTGGCTTCACCCTGGCTACGGATCTGGCGGAGTGGATGGTGCGTCAGGGTGTTCCGTTCCGCGTTGCTCACGAGGCCTCTGGTTCCTGTGTGCGCATCGCTGAATCTCGCGGTGTGGATCTGGTGGATCTCACTGACGAAGAGTTGGCGGGCGTGCACGAGGCACTGACCCCTGAGGTGCGCGAGGTGCTGACTATCGACGGTGCAGTAGCTTCCCGCTCCACCCGCGGTGGCACCGCGGGTGTGCGCGTGGCAGAGCAAAAGGAGCGCGTACGCGAGGCAGCGAACGAAAACCGCAAGTGGGCCGAGAAGACCCGACTGGTTTAGATCTCTACCCCGTGCTCATTCGCCCCGCCGGGCAGGTTGTGCAAGTGCACACCCTGCCCGGCGGCGTGCTTCTCAAAGCGTTCGACAAAGCTCGCAGAACGCTTCCCCGATGCGCAGTAGATCACGACGTCGGCGTTAGGTTCTTCAGCCCCGATACTGTCAAGGAGTTGTTCCGCCAGCTCCGGCTGTTCGCTCCACACGGAGGTGGGCAGGTGATAGCCAGGGTGGATGGCGAAAGTCGGCAGATCCTTGATGGCTTTCTCTCCCGGTTCACGCACATCAATCGCGACCGCCGTGCCTTTTTCAAGATCGTGTAGCAGCGAAGTTGCCTCTCCCATTTCCGCCTCACTGCTCGACGGCTTCACCGCGCAATCTGACGCTTCTGTAGTCACGATCTTGGTAACCAGCTGCCGTTGAGGATCAGCGGTGACGTTGAAATGCTGAATGCTGGCGCTAAGGGCGTCATAAATATGCAGCTTCCCAACCTGCTGTACGCGCGCGGACGGATCGCGCAGAAACTTGATGGTTTCGGTGGCCATGAGACCGGCGACAACGGAGGTCGTCACTCCCAGCACTCCGGCGGTCGCGCAGTCCGGCACACTGTCGGGATCCGGCTGGCTGGGGTAGAGGTCGCGCATGCCGACACCTCGACCATCCGGTTCTGCGGTAGAACCCGACCACCAGACGGCCACGTCACCGCGATAACGCAGCACGGAACCCCATACCAGGGGAGTGCCGGTGGCCTCGGCGGCATCTGCGGCGAGGAACTTCGTCGCGAAGGTATCGGAGCCGTCGATCAACACGTCCACTCCCTCTAGCAGTTCAGCGGCATTGTCGGCGCCAAAACGCCCATGGAGACCATTAAAACGCAGTCCGGGCTGCAGCTCCCGCAGCCGTTCACCCGCGACGTCCACCTTCGCCCGGCCGACGTCGCTGGCGCCGAACAGGATCTGGCGGTGAATATTGGTGATATCCACCGTGTCATCGTCAATGACGGAGATATGACCGACTCCCGCCGCTGCCAGTGATTGCATCAGCGGGCAACCGAGCCCACCCGCTCCAATCACCAGCACATGCGCCTCGTGTAGGCGCTCCTGTTCCCGCAGTCCGTGGCCGGGAAGGATCGTCTGCCGTGCCACGCGCTTTAACTCCGCTGCGGGCAGTGTTGTGTAATCACTGAGCATTACAGAACCTCGTCAGCCCAGCCATCCCAGCTGGCCAGACCATCGAAGCTGGAGGAAGCAAGTGCGCCCTGCGCGTGCGTACGCTGCGGGATACGCCCCGCTTCGCGTGCCAACCGTCCGGCTTCCACAGCAGCTTTCATGGCCTGTGCCATCGCAACCGGATCCTGGCAGCGATTGACTGCGCTAGCCAGCAGCACCCCTGAGCAGCCCAGCTCCATCGCAAGTGCTGCGTCGGAGGCCGTACCCACGCCTGCGTCCAGCAGCACCGGAACCTGTGCGCGGGAGCAGATCAGTTCAATGTTGTGGGGGTTCAAAATGCCTAGTCCAGTGCCGATCGGGGAGCCCAGCGGCATGACGGCATCCACGCCTACGTCTTCCAGTCGCCTGGCAACCACCGGGTCGTCGCTGGTGTAGGCCAGCACCACAAAGCCCTCGGCCACCAGCATTTCGCAGGCATCCACCAGCTCCACCACGTCCGGCAGTAGTGTGTGGTCATCTGCGATAACTTCCACCTTCACCCAATTGGTTCCCAATGCTTCGCGCGCCAACTGGGCCGTCAACATCGCATCGCGTGCAGTCTGGCACCCGGCGGTATTCGGCAGAACGTCGATATTCAGGCGATTTAGCAGCTCGAATACGCTCTCGCCGCCTCCCGTAGTCTGCGCACTGTGCCGGCGCATCGCCACCGTCGTCAGCTGAGTCCCGCTGGCCACCAGCGCTTCTTCCAACAGCGCTTGGCTGCTGGATCCACCGGTTCCCATGATGAGGTGTGAGTCGAATTCCTTATCCGCGATCTTCAGCATTGTCTTCTCTCTAGCCGCCCTGTACGGCGATCAGGATGTCCACGGCGTCACCTTCCGAAAGTGCGCACCCCCAGTCACTGGCCGGTACGACGGAACGATTGACCGCTACCGCAACTCCCTTTGCACCCTCGACATCAGAAACCTCGCGGCCGGTTTCCGCAGCTACGACCTCGGCTACGGTCGGTGCAGTATCTGCCGACCGCGGCTCGTCATTGACCGTGTAGTTCATGGATTCTCCTTAGATCTTTTTCACAGCGCCTGCGGCTTTGCCTCTAGGCATGTCGCAGTGGCGCGCAGTCGGTCAGGTTAATCTCCGGTTCCAACGTAGGAACCGGCAGGCCCATTCCCAATGCTGCCCCCACTGTAGCCCCCAGTGCGGACAGCAGAATGCCGTGGCGGAAGTAGCCGGTGGAGACCACCAGTTTGTCGTCAACCTTCCCCAGGTAGGGCAGGTCATCCGGCGTGCCCGGTCGTTCGCCGGTGATCGCCTCGATAAACTCGCACTCTTGCAGTCCAGGCACAATCCGGATCGCGTCGCGCAGCAGCGTGTAAACCCCGTCTACCGCCGGGCCTCGGCGCGCGTCTTCCCGGCTGGTTGCGCCCACAGCAATGGTTCCGTCGGTGCGGGGGATGATGTACACCGGTCGATCCTCCACGAACCCCCTGATAACGCGCCCTGCTGGGGAGTCCATTCCTTCGGGTACCCGCAGTCGCAGCATGTCGCCACGCACCGGGCGCAGCTTCAGCGGTGAGTGCTCGCCCTCGTACCAACCATGTACCTGCCCGGCACCTAACCCGTTGCACAGGTACACCATGCCCGCGGTATATGTCGCCCGGTCGGTTGTCACGGTTCCGGCTTGGCCGCCCACGCGGTTCACGCACTCGTCGAAAATGGTTACGCCCATGTTTTGCAGAGCATCCAGCAGTGCCGCGCAGTACATCCGTGGGTTCACTTGATGGTCGCCGGGGATTTCGACCACGCCGGAAAGCTGTGGACTGAGGCCTCTCTCTATCTTCCGCGCTTGGCGGAGTGGCAGCCGCTGCACTTCCATTCCATGCCCGTGCTGGTGATCGGTCAGCTCGGTGAGGTGTCGCGCGTCCGCCCGATCTGCTCCTACCACGAACGTCGATTCTGTTCTGTGTCCGGTGCTGCACGTAGTTTTCTCGCTCAGCCGTTGCAGCAGGTCGTCGTACAAGTTTTTGGACGCCACCATCAGCGGGTATAACGGCTCCTGTTTGTACTGCACTTCGGCCACTGGAGCCAGCATGCCTCCGGCGACGAAAGAAGCCCCACTGATAGGGGCCGGGTCGATCACTGCCACGGTCGCCGGATCTGCCCCGAAGTCCACGAGTTTGAACGCGGTGGATAGGCCGACGATTCCAGCTCCTACCACGATATGGGCATAGCGCTGGGAACTGACGGGACTGGGATTAGTCACGGGTTTTCACTTCTCTCTTAGGGCGGGTTGCAAACGGAGGCGTCATGAAGAAAAACCAGTGAGCACTTGGCAGGCGGTGCTGCGTGGGTCGGGGGAGTTCATAAAGCCCCGCACAATCGCCACGCCAGCAACTCCGGTAGAGGCGAGGTCGCGTGCGTCCTCAGCGCGCACGTCGCCAATGGCAACTACCGGGACGCGCGACGCTTCCACCAGCGCAGGGTAGCCCGCCAGCCCGAGCGGCTCGCGGCCCGACTCCTTCGTCGGGGTGGGGCGGAAAGGTCCGGCACCAATGTAGTCGATCACGTCGGCGTATTCGTTTGCCTGCTGTACGAGTGGCAGGGTGCCGGTGGTGAGCCCGATGATTGCGTTGTCTCCCAGCACAGCGCGTGCCAGGCGCGGGTCGAGGTCATCCTGGCCGATGTGAACACCGTGGATATGGTGATGCCCCATCAGGGCAGCAGCAACGTCCACGCGGTCGTCGATCAAGACCTTGGTAGCTGGGTTGACAGCTGCGACGGCGGCCGCGACCTCAATCGCGAGTGCGGTGAGGTCCCGCACGCTAATGGGCTTGCTACGTACCTGCACAACACCGGCGCCACCGGAGGCTGCTGCTGCGGCCACATCCACCACCTTCTCGTGGGGTGTGCCCGTCACCAGATAGCAACGTAGATCTAGCTGATCTGCGCGCGAGTGCTTAGCGCTCACCTTGCGCTGCCGCCTCCTTCTGCAGATCCTCGGCAACTTCCTTGGCTTCGTCGCGGTTCAGGTACAGCTGGGAGCCCGCGCGGCGGAACTCCTCAGCCATTTCCTCTTCGCCCTCAGCACTCTGTGCTGCGTCGACGCTCTGTCGACCGAAGCCCGGCAGGCCCAGATCCTTGACCAGGGACTGCTTTTGGTCGGTGGCCAGCGCCTCGTCGATCTCGTCGCCGAAGGCATCGCGAATGTCCTGGCTGATGCGCATGGAGCAGAACTTCGGGCCACACATGGAGCAGAAGTGTGCGGTCTTCGCCGGCTCGGCAGGCAGCGTTTCATCGTGGTACGCCTGCGCGGTATCCGGGTCCAGGGAAAGAGCGAACTGGTCGTGCCAGCGGAACTCGAAGCGAGCCTTACTCATAGCATCGTCCCACTCGTGGGCGCCCGGGTGTCCCTTGGCGACATCGGCGGCATGTGCGGAAACCTTGTAGGTGATGACGCCGGTCTTTACGTCGTCCTTGTTCGGCAGACCCAGGTGTTCCTTCGGGGTCACGTAGCACAGCATTGCAGTGCCACCCATGGCGATGTTCGCCGCACCGATGGCAGAGGTGATGTGGTCGTAGCCCGGAGCAATGTCCGTCACCAGTGGTCCCAGAGTGTAGAACGGTGCACCACCGCACCATTCCTGCTCCTTTTCGTTGTTGACCTGCACCATGTTCAGCGGCACGTGACCGGGGCCTTCGACCATGACCTGCACGTCGTACTCCCAAGCGCGGTGGGTGAGCTCACCGATGGTCTTCAGCTCGGCGAACTGGGCGGCGTCGTTGGCGTCCGCAATGGAGCCCGGGCGCAGGCCATCGCCCAAAGAGAATGCGACGTCGTACTTGGCGAAGATCTCACACAGCTCGTCGAAGTTCTCATACAGGAACGACTCCTTGTGGTGCGCCAGGCACCAGCCGGCCATGATGGAACCACCGCGGGAGACGATGCCGGTGACGCGCTTCGTGGTCAGCGGCACGAACGGCAGGCGCACGCCTGCGTGGATCGTCATGTAGTCCACGCCTTGTTCGCACTGCTCAATGACGGTATCGCGGAAGATCTCCCAGGTTAGGTCCTCGGCTACGCCGTCGACCTTCTCAAGTGCCTGGTAGATCGGCACGGTACCGATCGGTACAGGGGAGTTCCGCAGAATCCATTCGCGGGTGGTGTGGATGTCGTTACCGGTGGAAAGATCCATTACGGTATCCGCGCCCCAGCGGGTCGCCCAGCGCAGCTTATCCACTTCCTCGCGAATAGAGGAGGTGACGGCGGAGTTACCGATGTTGGCGTTGATCTTGGTGGTGAAGGCGTTGCCGATAATCATCGGCTCGGACTCCGGGTGGTTGATGTTGTTCGGAATAATGGCCTTACCGGAGGCCACCTGTTCGCGAACCTTCTCTACATCACAGTGCTCACGGAGCGCTACGAACTCCATTTCCGGGGTGATGATTCCCTGGCGGGCATAGTGCATTTGGGTAACACGCTTACCCTCCTTTGCACGCAGCGTGGCGCGGGTAGAACCCTTCCACTCTTCACTGGCCTGTCCGCGCTTGACGGCACGGTTGCCGTCATCCAGTAGGTTGCGACGACGACCGTCGTAGGCCTCCACATCGTCGCGGGCTTCGATCCATTCGCTGCGCAGTCCCTGCAGCCCCTCGGTGGGTTCCGCCCACGGGCCGCGGGTGCGGTAGATCCTCACCGGCTCATTTGGGCCGGTCGGCGAGTCGTCCAATTGGATCTCAGTCTCCGGCACCTGCAGCGTGAAGGTCTTGCCGAAGGATTCCACCGTTTTCTCGATGGGGGAGAAGCTGTGCTTCGGGTGAATCTCCGCGCCGTACTCGTCGGTGGGGGTGATGTTCTGGGTAGACGTATCCGTCATTAAGACTCTCCTGACTCTTCCTTCGCTGGTTCTAACCAGACAGGTTCTAGCGGTACTCGCGCGGGGCTTCAGCGCGATCTCAGCTCGATACCTCGAGCGCCCGTGTTCGGTTGTGCTTTCCACTGTAACGCACCTCTCACAAGCTTGTAGTTTTGCCCTGTCTGCTTGATCGGTTTGGCCTGAAAAGTAGCTGCGTGTGAAATAAGATCAGGCCTATGACGAGCACATTCCCCAGCAGCTTGAACGCCAATGACGGCAAAAAGAGCAGTTCAAAGTTTTTCCTTGTGGTTGTGTTGCTGCTGATAGCAGTAGGTGCTTATGTGGTCGGCTCGGGGAATTTCCCCGGCGGTCTTACCGGATCTGGCGGGAAGTCTTATGACACCAGCAAGCCTTTGAAGATTGTCGCTGCTACAGAGCTGTCGGATATGGAACCGTTTATCGAACAGGCTTCCTCGGACTTGGGGTTCGAGATTGAAATGGAGTACGACAGTGGCACTCTCGTCAACACTCGTAACCTGGTGGATGGTGATTATGGGGATAAGTATGACGCCACCTGGTTTGCAACCAACGCGTTTGCCAGAGCGGAGGGCTCATCCCCGCAGTCCGAAGATCACAGCATTGCCCGTTCGCCGGTAGCTCTGGGGCTCAAACAGGACGCGGTCAATCGCTTGGGGTGGCGGTACAAAGACGTCAAGTGGTCGGATATCGCTGAGGCCGTAAAGCGCGGTGATCTGACGTTCGGCATGACAGATCCGCAGGAATCCAACTCCGGTTTCCTTACTCTTCTTTCGGTCGCCGCGGCACTAAGCAACTCTCCGCAGGGGCAGAAGTTCGATCTTTCGACGGCATTTCTCGACAAGCCACGCATGAAGGACTTCTTCTCCGGGCAGACGATCACTTCCGGATCCTCCGGTTGGCTGCGCGATACCTTCGTAAAGAACCCTGGCAAGGCGGATGGCATCTTTAACTATCAATCCGTTCTGCAATCAATGAAGGAAAACGATGGGGTGGATATTGAGGTAATCGTCCCCGGGGATGCCGCGGGCGCTGCCGATTACCCCCTCTCGGCGCTCACGAAGCCCGGCGAAACGGAGCCTGAGGCGGACACCATAGCGAAGGTCGAAGCCCTAGCCGATTGGTTTAAAGAGCACAGCGAAGAGGTAGGAGAGCGAACCCACCTGATCGTTTCGGGCAAGGACGCGGAAAACAAGGGCTCCCAAAACTACTACGAGTATCCGACATCGAAGGATCACATACGTTCTCTTGTCAGCCTGTATCGGGATGACCTTCGCCGCCCCGCTGACAGCAATTTCCTGCTCGACACGTCCGGCTCGATGCGAGGCAACCGGCTGGCAGATCTGAAGGGCATCCTGAACAGGCTTATCGACGGCACCGCAGGTGAAGACGGTAATCCGAAGGGATTCGGCCGTCGCGAAACGATCACCCTTATGCCTTTCAGTAGCAAGGTTGCCGATGGATACACCCAGGAGCACTACGACCCGGACAGCGCGGAGCAGAGTCGAGGCCTGCGGGATTACGTCAATGGTCTGCAGCCCCGTGGTGAAACTGCGATTTATGACGCCGTGTTGCGCGCCTACGACCGTGTGGGTGAAGGCGGCGGTTCCCTGAATTCGATTGTGCTGATGACCGATGGTGAGTCGAACTCCGGCACGAATCGCCAGGAGTTCATCACCAAGATGAAGCGCAAGATGGCCGAGACTGACCGCAAGATCCCGGTGTTCGTCATCCTCTATGGGGAGGCCAGCGAGGAGGAGATGAACTTCCTGGCGGACTTCACCGGTGGCAAGGTTTTCAACGCTCGTAGCGGTGATCTGTCTAAGGCGTTCGAAGAGATCCGCAGTTACCAGTAGGCCGCAATCAGTAAGACAGGGTAGGAAAGAAACCATGAACTCCAAGTACTTTCCGAAAATCGTTGCTGGGCTTGTCGTTTTCGTCGCGATCGTGGGCTTGCATGCTGCGGTGGATCTAGGATCTCTGTGGATCGTCGTGGCGGGAGCCCTCGCCGGTGCTGCTGGGATGCTCATGCCGGAAGGACAGGAACAAAAGTCGCTAGAGGGGAAGCCAATCCAGGATGGGAAGCACTCTCTGGAAAAGAAACGGCACGAACCTTTTAGTAAACCAGCTCCCGCGTTCTATGAGGTTCCTACCGAGTCCCTACAGGGCATCCGCACCCACTCTAAGCATCTCAAAGAATCCGTGCGCGTCTCCGGCCAGCAGCGCCAAGAGTTCTACGCGGATCTCGATCATTTCTACAGCACGTGCAAGGACGTTGTGCACGAGTGGGATCACTTGGCTGCGGATCCGCCGCAAGAGAACAAGGTTCGCCGCATTTTGGACGTCTATTTCCCAGAGACCTGCCGAATTCTTGATGACATGCCGACTGCAACGCATAACCAGGCCGTTGAGGATTTCCGTGCTTCGCTGGCAGTTTTGCAATCGGAAATGGACAAAGTCCACCAAGCGATCATGCAAGATAACCTCCAAGAGCTGAAGGACAATCGCACATTCCTAGAACTAGAATTCGGCGTGCTACGGAAGCCCGAGGAATGAGTATAAATCAATTAGGTTTCAAGATAATGCATCGGTTAGCGCACAAATAGAGTTGAAGAAATGACTAATGCTTTCTCCAAAAAGACCGCCAGTATTCTCCTCGTATTTATCCTTGTTGTGTTTTTTGTGGCTGTGGGGACTGTAGCCAAAAAACGTGATGGAGGAGAAGATGAGCGCCCGCTGCGGATAGTGATGGCGAATGACATTCCATTCAGTCCGTTCCTGTGGGTGGAAGCGAAGCGTGACTACGGAATGCAAGTCGAGATTGACCGCGGGGGAGACACAGTTGAGCTTTCCCGGAAGATTGCTAATGGGGAGCTAGGGGATGAGTACGATGCAGTCTGGTTGGCGACTAACTCCTATGTGAACCTGCAAAACAATGAGGCGCTCGGAGAGAGCTACGGGTTGGCTTCGGATACGTTGGGGCTCGCATTAAGGAGCAAAGACCTGGATCGTTTGGGATGGCGGAAGAAGCAAGTTACGTGGAACGATGTCCGGGAAGCGGTCACAAGGGGAGACCTAACTTTTGGTATGGCAGATCCGGGCAAATCCAACCTGGGGATGCAGTCTCTGATCGGCATACTATACAAGATCGGGGGCTTGCAATCAGATGACTTAGCAGAAGAGGTTGCAGGTAAAGTTCATCCTCAATTGAAGAAGTTTTTCGGCGCTCAGGTGCTTTTAAGCGATACTTCTGATGAATTGTATGACAGATTCTCTGCTACAGATGATGTTGCTCAAGCAGTTTTCGCGTTTTCTTCTGATGAGAAACTTTTAAGGGATAACGGAGAAATTACCTTTGTTATCCCCGCTGACAGGATCGGGTTTAACGACTTTCCGATTTCGGTGATCAAGAATCCAGATGACGAAGAAGCTGAGGCTTCTGCTCATGCTAAGACGAAAGCCTTCGCTGATTGGATCACTCAACATGGCAACGAACTCCGGGATAAAATACGAGTTGAATTGGGCGACTCACCTGGGCAACGCCGTGCTGATACAACCACTCATAAGCTCCCTAGCTCCAAGCAGGAGTTCGATAACACATTGCGCTTTTATCGGGAGGAGCTGCTTCGCCCCAGAGACATCAACCTGCTAGTCGACGTTTCCGCTTCCATGCAAGGGGAAAACCTTAGGGAAGTAAAGAAGGACGTACTCGATTTGCTTGGTGAACAAGCGGGGGTCGATGGCAGAGCGGTAAATATCACAACATCCAGTACATCCTCGAGCAAAGCGTTCACCCAAAAGGACTATTCCTCAGATGATCCAAAGCATGCACGCGCTCTAAAGGATTACGTAGACCGTATGGCGCCCGGCAAGAGGCCAATATCTATTACCAGCTGTACAGGGAATACCTGCGAATTCCGCGAAGAGGAAACTTGATTCAAGGACAGTCAATAGTCTTGCTGACTAGTGGAGCACCTGCCAAAGGTGTGGACTATGCGGAATGGTCGCACGAACTGAGGGACAGGGAGCGCAAGGAGGGGGTAATTTTCCCCGTATACATCGTCCATTACGGCAATGAAAACGCAGAGGACATGCAGCGTCTTGCTGAAGAGACCGGCGGTGAAGTCTTTAAGGCCAAAGAGGGCGGCCTGGCCACTGCCCTGGACAGGGCCAGTAAGTATTGGGCTACGTAGGGGGCGTCACTAAGAGAGTAGCCCAAGCCACCAGCTAGACTGGGCAACATGATTGACCAGAAGCTCCTAGAGATCCTCGCGTGCCCCATCGACAAGCAGCCGCTGGAGGATCACGGTGACTATTTGGTGAACCCCCGCCTGAGTAAGGCCTATCCGGTGCAGGATGGTATCCCGGTGCTGCTGGTCGAAGAAGCTCAAGACTGGCCGGTCAAGTAACCCCGTCAAGTAGCAACGCATAAAAGAGGAACGAGAACGAATACGCATGAGTGACAACAAGAACATCATTGACGAGTTGCAGTGGCGCGGCCTGATTAATCAGTCCACGGACCTGGAGGCGTTGAAGGAGGCCACGCAGGATCCCATCACGCTGTACTGCGGGTTCGACCCGACGGGTAGCTCCCTGCACGCGGGCCACCTGGTGCCGCTGATTATGCTGAAGCGCTTTCAGCAGTTCGGCCACCGCCCGATCACCCTGGCCGGCGGCGCGACGGGCATGATCGGCGACCCACGCGACGTGGGCGAACGCTCCATGCTCTCCGAGGATCAGATCGGTGAGAACATGGTGGCCATCAAGAAGCAGCTGGAGGCATTCGTCGATTTCACCGGCGAAAACGACGTGGACAGCCCGGCCGTGATGGTTAACAACGCTGACTGGATCAGCCAGATGAACGTCATTGAGTACCTGCGCGATGTCGGCAAGAACTTCTCGCTGAACACCATGCTGGACCGCGATACCGTGAAGCGCCGCTTGGAATCGGATGGCATTTCCTACACCGAGTTTTCCTACATGCTGCTGCAGGCTAACGACTACGTGCACCTGCACAACGAGTACGACTGCGTGCTGCAGATCGGCGGTGGCGACCAGTGGGGCAACATCGTTTCTGGTGTGGATCTGAACCGCCGCGTGAACGGTGCCAAGGTACACGGCCTGACCGTGCCGCTGGTCACCGATGCGGAGGGCAACAAGTTCGGCAAGTCCACCGGCGGTGGCAAGCTGTGGCTGGATCCGCAGCTTACCAGCCCGTACTCCTGGTACCAGTACTTCATTAACGCTGGTGATTCCGTGGTGATTGATTACCTGCGTTGGTTCACCTTCCTTTCCCAGGAGGAGATCGCGGAGCTGGAGCGCAAGGTCGCCGAGGAGCCCTTCAAGCGCGAGGCGCAGCGAGTTCTGGCCCGCGAGATGACCACTCTGGTGCACGGCGCTGCTGCCACCGAGGCCGTGGAGTTGGCCGCCCAGGCGCTGTTCGGCAAGGCTGAGCTGCAGGATCTGGACGAGGCCACCCTATCTTCCGCACTGCAGGAAACCGAGGTTGCCGAGGTCGGTCCCGATGTCACCATCCTGGACCTACTCGTCGAGTCCGGTCTGGAGAAGTCCAAGGGTGCCGCCCGCCGTACCGTCGGGGAGGGTGGCGCTTACGTGAACAACCAGCGCATCGAGGACATCGAATGGTCCCCGTCCGCCGACGATCTGCTGCACGGATCGTGGCTGGTGCTTCGCAAGGGCAAGAAGCGTTTCGCCGGTGCGCGTGTTGGGGCTTCTTCATAGTGACGCCACGCCACACGGCCTATAACGGCTAAAGCGATCCCTTGGTAGTTGCGTTTTTGCGCTTCTACCAGGGGATTTGTGTGTTTGTTGGGGCGGGTGTACATTAAATCAAGTCGCCGAGAGCGAGCAGGACAAAGATTCTGACTTAGACGATCGGTGTGCGTAGGTTGTTTGAGAACTCAATAGCGTGATGAACCAAGTTTAGATACTTTGTTGACCAACCTTTGTGTTGATTCTGATGCATTGTATGTCTTTTGCTTTGTGACTTGTTTCAGCTTCTCGT
>NZ_JBRBCA010000011.1:0-77807 GCF_053479475.1 Corynebacterium sp. 22-2729 | reverse complement strand
GTAAAGCCCAAAGACGAAGCCGACCAGCACACGCTGGCCGACTCCTAGGCACGCCTAAGAAACTACTCCCAAGACTGTACTCGCCAACATCGGCCTGACACTTGACAAAAACATAGGGACACCCCCCCGTTTTGCTATATTCCTCATCAAGATCCGACTCATCTGCTTCGCCCATATCACCGTCGGGCTTAATCACCACCCCCTCGTTGTACTGCTAGTATCTGGCGAGCAAACTTTTGCTCTCAGCCTCGCATTCCCCGCGTGAGCGTGGCCTCGTGGACCTTCAGTTTGTCCGACGTATCCGTAAAACTTCACTGTCGGGTCACCGGGTTGCGCGCAGCTACACAAACTACGCTCATGCCCTTAAACAGTAAATACATCACCACAAAATGAATGAAGAAAACGGTGCCGATAATCCACATGTAGAGCCGCAACGCCCCCAGCGCCCCTCACCGACAATCAGCAAGACAGCTGTCCCGATGGCACCTATCTTTCTTCCCTCCCCAGGACACGATAGGACGTCATCACCCTGGCTTTCCTCAACAATCGCGATACTGACAATTTCATCATTGCCGATTCAATGGAGTTAACTAAGAGTACCGGAGTGACATAGCGCAAATACGCTCTTTGCAACGACCACCAGGAACTGCTCCAGCGAGACGAACAGCGCGGATGAGGGATTGGCGCTCTCCACGACGGCTCCGGTCAAGAAGCCCGGCTGCGAGGCCTCGAACTCGAAGCCCGCACAATCCAGAACAGAGAACCAGATAATCGGCACAATTCTCGGTAAGGCGATGACGCCTCCGATGAATTCGTGGACTTTCCGAACGCGAGAAATGGGCACCACAAACATGCCCGCGAACGGCGACCAGCAAATGGTTCACCCTAGTAGAGCACCGTACACGCAGCCCCCTTCCCAATTCGGACTGACATCGTAGCCGTCGGTGCAGAACATAATCCTCGTCAGCGTATCCATGCTCATACCAGCCGTGTCGACGATTTAGGGCAACTGCGGCAACGTCGAGCCCCTAGGCAGGTAGAAACTGGTGAGAACATCACCACCCTAAAGTTTGTGCCTACGAATCACAAACTTCAAATGAGGCATCACGCTAAAGGTCAAACGCCTGTGCCCCGTGGCAGACTCGTCGAAGCTGCTACCCCAGCTTCTTACCTTCAGAAGTCACAGCGCCAGAGATATAAGGAAGCATTGATTAGATATACTACGTGCATGGTTCGAAGGAAGGTAATGAGGTCAGCTTCCGCGATTCTGAGTGTCGGAACGCTTCTACTTTCAGGATGTACCTCGAGCTTTGATAAGGCTCAGACAACTACACTGACGGTCTTCGCCGCAGCATCCCTGGCTGAGGTCTACGGAGCAATAGGAAAGGAATTCGAGGCTGCTAACCCAGGAGTTGACCTCCAATTTGAGTTTGCTGGATCACAAACCCTAGTGGAGCAGTTAGTAAACGGTGCGGATGCTGATTTATTAGCAACTGCAGATGCCATTACCATGGATCGCGCTGTGGATGGTGGTGCTGTGAGCGGCAGACCAATCCCTTTCGCTGAAAACATACTGACTATCGCGGTCGAGCCAGGTAACCCACTTGATATCTCGGAGCTCGTATCTTTAACAAATCCCGACGTCGCAGTCGTTGTCTGCGCCAAGGGAGTGCCGTGCGGTAACGCTACCGAAACAGCTACAGAAGCCGCCGGAGTGATTCTGAGACCAGTCTCTGAGGAACAGAAGGTTACTGACGTACTTGGAAAGGTTTCCTCAGGACAAGCGGACGCTGGCCTAGTGTACCGCACAGATATTGCCACCGCGAATGGCGCGGTGGAGGCAGTAGATTTCCCAGAAGCAAACCGAGCAGTCAATAGCTACTTCATCAATACCGTCACTGGCACCCCGAGATCTCGGGATGCCAAGCGGTTCATCGAATTCATGTCCACCGCGGATGCACAGGAAATTCTCTCGGATGCAGGCTTCCAACCGGCGGAAAAATCATAGGGCCATCACAGTGTCCCCTAGAACACCACGAATTGTCCCCCGCTGGCTATTCGTACCAGCGGGGTTAGGAATAATCTTTTTACTCCTCCCCATTATCGGACTGATATCCCAAATCTCTTGGAGTAATTTTCCAGCCCTGATCTTCGCCGACACTGCTATCGATGCTCTCCGGTTATCAATCCGCACCTCTGCAACCGCCACCGCAATTGTTGTTGCCATCGGCATTCCACTGAGCATGATTCTGGCTTGGACCGATTTCCCGGGCAAGAAGCTCCTACGCGCGCTCCTGCTCTTACCTCTTGTGCTGCCACCAGTAGTGAGCGGTATTGCACTCCTTCAGGCTTTTGGACGGCGTGGCCTCATTGGCTCCCAATTTGAAGCCTTTGGAATAGAAATCGCTTTTACTACAGTTGCGGTGGTCATATCCCAGGTTTTTATTTCGCTCCCATTCATGGTGGTGACACTCGAAGGGGCACTAAATACAGCAGGGAGAAGCTACCAAACCGTGGCAATGAGCCTCGGTGCTTCCCCAACCCGAACCTTATGGCGCGTGAGCGTGCCGATGATGACTCCTGCAATTATGTCGGGAGGCATACTTGCATTCGCCCGAAGCTTGGGAGAATTTGGCGCAACCAGCATCTTTGCAGGTTCCCGCCAAGGTGTAACCCGAACCTTACCCGTTGAGATCTACCTTCAACGAGAAATTGATCCCGACTCGGCAATTGCTCTATCCCTGCTGCTTATCATATCTTCCATTGTCATCGTCGGAGCGGTATACGGGAGGGTGCGCAAATGACAGAGGCAACAGAGTTGTTAGAGTTCGATGTATCGATCCCCTCAAGAAAGTTCGACATCGCCTTTGAGCTTCCAATGGGGCGAGTACTTGGAATCATCGGCCCCAATGGAGCTGGCAAGTCCACCATAGCTGGAGCACTAGCAGGCACTGTCGTCCCGACCAGCGGTCGCATCAGTGTCCGAGATAGAGTCTTGACCGATACCGCCACCGGAACATACGTTCCAATACACCAAAGAAAAGTCGGACTACTAGCACAGGACCCACTGCTGTTCCCGCACCTATCAGTCATAGACAACCTGACTTTCGCCCCTAAAAGCCAAGGGAGCCCGGACGCTCAAAAAGTCGCCGAGCATTGGCTGAGAAAACTCGAACTCGAGCCCCTATCCCACCGCAAACCACACGAACTTTCCGGCGGTCAGGCACAGCGAGTCGCCCTCGGTCGAGCTTTCGCCGGCTCGCCGGACATACTGTGCCTAGACGAGCCCTTCCGCGCATTAGATATCACCGTCGCTGCAGATATGCGTGCCCTTCTCTACCCGCTGTTGCACAAAATGACAGTTCTCCTGATTACCCATGATGTCCTCGATATCATGTACCTCGCAGATGATGTAGCAGTCATTGAACACGGACGCCTCGTGCGACTTGGAACTACCGACGACGTCATTGAGAAACCCCTCGACAAATTCACAGCTCGATTCTCTGGTACCAACATCATCAAAGGACGAAGCATCGGAAACGAAACACTTCGCAGTGGATCCGGGGAAATACTCGTCA
Source organism: Corynebacterium sp. 22-2729 (assembly GCF_053479475.1). Taxonomy (NCBI): domain Bacteria; kingdom Bacillati; phylum Actinomycetota; class Actinomycetes; order Mycobacteriales; family Corynebacteriaceae; genus Corynebacterium; species Corynebacterium sp. 22-2729. The sequence goes on along the minus strand of NZ_JBRBCA010000011.1, from coordinate 74,229 downwards.
CAGGAAAGCCTGGCCACAAAATTCCCGCTGGACAACGAGCAATCGCTAGCTTCCGCCCTACCGCAGTGAGTATCCTCACGGACCACACGGATGAAAACATGAGAAATCAATGGCCAGCAACAATAAAAGGGCTCGAACAGGGAGCTGGAACAATCACCGTCATCTGCGATGTGAGGGGAGATTCCATCCGGGCAGAAATAAGTCCTGCATCCGCAGCGCAACTTTCACTCGTTACTGGCAATGCCATCATCGTCGCAGTCAAAGCACAAGAGATAGAACTTTACCCAGCACATTAGGGGAAAGGCGCTACAGGATAATCGCTGTACTAATGTCGTTGCCATGGCACACAACCCCGACTACCCGCTGGCAGACATCTCGGCAATTATCATCACTGTCTCCGACCGCTCATTCGCAGGCCGTCAAGAGGACAAGTCTGGGCCTAGAGCCGTCGAAACACTGATCAAGGCGGGATTCACTCGACCACAGGTGCGTGTCATACCGGACGGCATAGAATCAGTACGAGATGCACTAAAGCAAGCTATTGCAGACGGCTACAGGTTGATTGTGACAACCGGCGGCACTGGCATCGGACCTCGGGATTTAACCCCCGAAGCTACTGCCACCGTTATTGCAACTCGCATCCCTGGCATCGAGAACCAGATTCTTCACCACGGTCTGTCTTCCACCCCCACAGCTGGGTTGTCCCGACCCGTCATAGGGCTCAGCGACCGCAGCAGTAAAGCAGCACTCATCATTAATGCTCCAGGCTCTACTGGTGGCGTTACTGACACACTCGACGTCATAACACCACTTTGCGGCCATATCTTTAGCCAGCTTGCCGGGGGCAAGCACTAGGGGAATACGAGCATAATGAATCGTCTCGTATTTGTGGAGTCCATCCAAATGACTTCATCTTCCGTGCGGGGCGGCTAATCCTCGCGAACCCAAGTACCCGAACGGCCGCCAGTCTTCCTAACTATCTTTGCTTCCCTAATTGTCACCGTACGGTCTACGCTTTTCACCATATCCACGATGGCTAACGCAACCGCACTCACGCCCACCAATGCTTCCATTTCAACGCCTGTCCGGTCGGCGGTAGTCACCTCGACCGAAATGAGTATCTCACTTTCGGTAACGTCAATTTCAACTTGTGCCCCTTGCACACTTATGACATGAGCAAGGGGAAGCAAATCCGGAGTTTTCTTAATTGCCTGAATTCCGGCGATCCTTGCCACAGCAAGTACATCCCCCTTGGGAACTTCCCCACTTCGAATCGCTGCGAGGACTTCCGGTGATACATCTACTATTCCGGTAGCTGTTGCGGTTCGGATAGTCGGCTGCTTAGCGGCCACATTGACCATGTGTGCCTCTCCCGCCGAAGTCAGGTGCGTGAACCTCATTTTCCCTCCAAGATTATCGCGTCCACAATCATGCCCGGTTTCACTTGCGTAACTTCTAGCGGAATCAGCGCCAAGGCGTCGGCCCGATGAAGGCTAGCTATGGCGTGCGATGCCGAGCCCAATGCATGAGATGGCACCGCCTTCGGTACCAGACATACAGGCATAACCTGTGCTTTTCCCTGATGCGACACCCAGCCCGTACCGACTTCTACAGGCTGGGTTGAAAGCATGCCCGGACCTCCCGACAACGCGGAGAGAAACGGCCGAACAAAAACATGGAAACTCGTAAACGCACTGACAGGATTTCCCGGAAGCCCGATAATCGGTGTCCCATCTGCGGTACCGTACCCCTGCGGTTTTCCAGGTTGAATAGCAACCTTTACAAAGCTCATTCGAGGCGAATCAGCATCCTTGGTCTCTATTGACATAGCCTGCTTCACCACTTCGAAGGCTCCTGCAGACACACCGCCTGTGGTGAGAATTAAATCGGCGCACGAAGCAGCCTTGTAAAGTAGCGAAAGGAACTCATCTTCCCGGTCTACGCTGCGAGACTGCTGAACAATGTCCGCTCCCGCCTGTCTTACCAACGATGCCAGCATCGGGCCGTTGGAATCGGGAATATGCCCTAGATGTAACGATTCACCGGCCTCCGTTAGTTCGTCTCCAGTAACAATCACCGCTACGCGCGGGCGCCTATGAACCAACACCCTGGCAACACCAGCCGCGAGAACTCCCGCAAGAAGTGACGGAGTGACTCGCTCGCCGGCGGAAGCGACCATCTTTCCTCGTTCTATGTCATGCCCTCTAAAACGGATACTCGCTCCCTGCTCTACGTGTCCGGTAATTGTCACCTCCCGTGGTGCAGGTCCAGCACCCGGGGGTTGATCCGTGAGCTCTACAGGAACGACAGTATCCGCTCCGGAGGGCAGAACCGAGCCTGTCATGATTCTCATCGCGGTTCCTCCACGCAGCGCTCGAGGTACTGCCCCTGCCGGAATATCACCTGAAACTGGTAAGGTTACCGACCCTGTCGAGCTCTCAGCGAGAACCGCAATATCGCGGTAAGCCACTGCATAGCCGTCCATTGATGAGTTGTCGAAGGGCGGCACCGGAACCTCAGCTCGCACGGCTTCCGCTAAGCACTGCCCCACTGCTTCGCCGACCGACACCTCCTCAACTGGAGTAACCCTAACTAAGCGTTGCAAGCGGTTTGAGTACTCTTCAGGAGTCATCATAAAAATCGCCACACCTTAAAATCTGAAAACTTAACGTCGCCGACTGCGACACGGCCAATGAGTGGACTCCCACAACCTGTCAATAGCTTCATCGCTTCTCCGGCCATCAGGGAACCACACACTCCAACAGCAGGTCCGACGACCCCCATCGCGGCAGGGGTCGGAACAGCACCAGGTGGAGGCGGAGCAGCATGTAGGTCTCTAAGAGTCGTCGGTTTATTCGGACTAGCTGACCAGAATGTTGAGACCTGCCAAGTAGTCGCTGCGACCACCGCCCATACCAGAGGATGCCCAGACCCCGCACACCAATCGGCCACGGTGTATTTCGATTCGAAAGTGTCAGAACAATCGAGGACAATGTCGTAGCTTCCCGCAACTTGGTCCAGCAAATTTGGCATAGCCCAACCGTATTCCGCCACATCGACATCCGAGTTAAGTGCTTCAATGCTCCTACGCGCTGAGGAAGTCTTTGGCATTCCCAGTGCCGCCTCATTATGGATTATTTGGCGTGGTAGGTTACCGGTCTCGACGACATCAGCGTCGCACAGCCCAATGTGCCCAACCCCCATGCCAGCCAAGTAGCTCAGTACTGGGCTGGCAAGGCCACCAGCGCCCACGACAAGCACCCGGGCAGCAAGTAGTCTCGCCTGGCCTTCTTCCCCAATAACTGAGATTGTGCGTTGATGCCGCTCTCGCTCACGGGGAGATAGCGATCTAACGGGATTATGGAGTGCTAATGCCTTCTCACTAAGGCCTTTCACGGAAGACCACTCCAACTCGTAGAGCCGTTAGAAAACTGCTGGAGTTTCCAAATCGGGACGCGCGTTTTGATCTCTTCAACGATATCTAAACAGGCCGAGAACGCCTCAGCCCGATGCTCTGCAGAGACAATTGCAATGAAAGCATCATCCCCAACCTCCAAATCACCTACTCGATGAGCCACTACAACCTGGTGAACTTGGTCTCGCTTCGCAACGCCCTCGGCGATGTCCGCCAAAGCATCTTCGGCGAAAGGATGCGCTGAATACTGAATACCAGCTACGAGTTGTCCTCCATCGTGGTTTCGTACCACGCCGCGAAATACGACAGTTGCACCACAGCGCTCATCCTCAGCTAACTCTTCCAATGCTTGGGCATCAAGAGGCTGTATCGAAATAAATGCGTATGGCACTCTCCTATCCTCCCGCAAATGGAGGCAAAACATGGAGCTCTGATTGAGGCCCCACCAACGAATCCCGCCGAGCCCGCACACCATCAACAAGGAACGTGGAATGTTCCAAAACCCGTGCGAGCTCAGAGTTTTCCTGTCGCAGTGTGTTCAACACGGTTGAAAGAACGACTCTACCGTCAACCTGAATATCACGTTCCGAACACCCCGCCGCACTAGCGGCGGCCGCAAAGAATTCCACCTTCACGTTAATTTTCACCTCAAATCTCTCTTTTAAGAGTAAAATAGCTTTTCGTTTTCGATACGGCAGTCTCGGTACCCTTACCAACGTGCCGTACCGTTGCCAAAAGCACACCACTCGGACAGATCACTTCGATACCTACCCACCGATGGCTGACATCGTCCGCGACGGCGTCGCAAACCCGACTTGCTCGATACCGTGCTCACGAGGTTTCCCCCACATCGCCTGACGCCACACAGCAGCTATCTCACTATCAGTAGCGCCACCGCGCATTAGCTCCATCAAATCTGTTTCCCTTGTCGAGAAAAGGCACGAGCGAACCTTTCCATCAGCAGTGATGCGGGTACGCGAACACGCACCACAAAAAGGCTCAGACACCGACGAAATGAAGCCCACATCTCCATCTGGGAGACCTTTTCCCCTCACCGGGAAAACCTCAGCTGGTGCTGATCCTCGCTCGCGCGCAAGTCCCAACTCAAAACCAGCATCGGTCAACCTCTCTTTCACGGCAGCACTGGTCACTACAACTGATGGATCCCATTTCTCCGTGCCAATTGGCATGTTCTCGATGAAACGCAGCGACGCGCCAACACGCAAAGCATAAGACAAAAGCGCTGCCGGATCATCCTCATGATGCAAAACAGCATTGATTTTTACTGTCATGCCCGTGGAAATCGCCGCTTCAATTCCCCGCAGCACATCGAGTAGGCGATCCCTCCGAGTCAGCGCAGCGAATCGGGAGCGATTCACGGTGTCCAAAGAAATATTGACTCTGCTAAGCCCAGCTTCTCGCAGCTTCTCGGCGCGATGCGTAAGTGCAGTTGCGTTAGTCGTCAAGGCCAGAACTGGTTGAGGTTCCAATTCTGAAATCTCAGCAATAACCCCCTCAAGGTTCTTGCGTAGAAGCGGCTCACCACCAGTAAACCGTACCTTTGTTACGCCTAGGTCTCGAACCCCGATTTTCACCAACCGTACGACCTCGGAATCAGAGAGTAGGTTCGATGTAGGGAACCAATCCATACCGTCAGCAGGCATACAATAAGTACATCGGAGATTACACCGATCTGTCAGAGAGATACGCAAATCAGTCGCTACCCTACCGAATTTGTCCACAAGCTTCATCGAATAACCTCCAAATCTTGCATCTCATCTATGTACGCTTATGTACGCTCGCTCTTGAAATAGGTCAAGCCCTAATGGCGTATCTGGCTATCGTATCTGTGGCTATCTTTGGACTGTGTGTCATGGGTCAACTCGCGAACAGCAGGTGGTGATCATGTGGCGATTTCCCTGCTGCCAGTAGCAATGCCGTCGACAGCGTTGGCTGCGATGACCTGTTTGGTCTGGGCCAGACTAGTCAGCGAAATGTAACGTTTTGCTGTATCCACCCATCATGTTGTTCAGCCCGTTCCGCGCCAACAAGGCGAATGAAAGCAGCACGATCCGGGAAGATTCCCACGTTATTCGTGCATCGTCGAATCTTCCGATTGAGTCCAACAGCGGGGTATTCGACCAGATCTGGGCCACACTGCTGACGGCGCTGCCGTAATCGCCAGCGGGCCCGGCTCCGTACGCAGCTTAGAGATGGCTACGTCACAAACCCGACTCTGGTGTCAAGTTGGCCGCGGCAGTGTCCATGACGGGTTTTAGTCCTTTCTGGCTATACGGTGGCGCACTTGCCGCCGCAGACGCTGTCAGCCTAAGTAGAGATAATCTGATTAATGAAATCTCCGGGCATTTGACGCGGCAAATCTGGGAAAATTTGGGGCAGTAAGCCTTGGGAATAGATAGTTGGATTGCCCTAAGGAAATTTCACGGCCACCGAAAGTGCGTTTCTTTCAAGAGTAGGTAGGAGTTGATTCGATAGTTACACGCAATGATCGCCCAATGCGCACTGACTCGAGGTTTACCGCGGGCTACAGATACACCGAATTAAGGGACGCAACCGAGATACTACCGAAATGATCCTTCATCCTGGTACAGATCCCGGGTTGCACACAGCAGTAGAGGGAAATAAAGTGACTCAACGAACCGAAGAGGGATAGCTACAAGGAACTTCATAAATGGCAGAATCCAGATATAAGCGAGCACCATTTTCAAGCATTCAAGGCACACTTGGACTTGCAGTAGCAATGGGAATCGGCAGGTTCTTCTATACTCCACTACTTCCCCTCATGGCGGCCGCTCTAAACTGGTCAAGCTCCATCTCGTCTTGGATTGCAGTAGCAAACTATCTTGGTTATCTTTTCGGATCATTAGCCCTTTCTAAAGACTGGGTTCCCAAAACGGTGCCCGTTTATCGTGGATCGCTAATTTGCTCGACATTACTGCTTGCCACAATGGCATTGACAGATAACCCAGGAATACATAGTTTCATTCGATTTTTGGCTGGAATAGCGTCTGCATTCATCTTCGTGTGTATTACACAGTTTGCCAGCCAGAATTTACACTCCCCTTCTCTGGTTGGTTTTGTTTATGGTGGTGTTGGATTAGGCATCACTGTTTCTGGAATAGCAGTATGGCTACTAGGCCAAACCTTGGCATGGGCACACTTATGGGGAGCTGCCGCCCTAATTAGTACCCTATTTAGCATCGTAGCTTGGACCTGGCCCATTAGCACTGAAGCGCCCCCTAGAAATCGAAAGATTCCGGACAGTTCCGCGGATCGATCTACTTCGGAGTTTAAGCGAGCTTTCCGATTATTAGATACAGGCTATTTCTTTCAAGGCTTTGGGTACATTATTATCGGAACCTATCTCGTTATACTAGCTAACCCTGTTTTCGGCTCATCAGCAGCCGCCATCACATGGGCCGTGGCTGGCATCGCAGCAATTCCCTCACCCTACCTCTGGTCAGCATTGGCAAAGCGTTACGGTCGGCGCCATACGCTACTTAGCTGTTATACACTTCAAGTTGGTGGAGCGATTGCAGCTATTTTTGGAAATTCAGTTTTCTTACTAATGGTTGCCGCAATAATTTTCGGCGCTACCTTCATGGGGATTACAATGCTTACAATCTCAATAGGCGTCGCCTATGGAATAAATGGCGGGGCTGCCCGATTAACGACTTGGTATAGCCTAGGACAAGTCGTAGGACCAGCAGTTATCGGGCTATTTTTATCAGATTCAATTAAAGCATCATTTATTATTGCGACTATCGCTATCGCCATCGGCATGGCAACAATTAAGCTTTCACGGTTGTGATAAGCGTTTATCTTCGTTTTGTTGCAATCATCCTTGGCGCCAAAGGCGGCCGTCACGACTGAAATGAGAGTTCTACCATACAATATTAATGGCTCGTAGTTTTCACCGAAGATGGCTCCATTTTTGCAATACGCTGATTCAGTGAAAATTACCGCGGGTTAAGTGACAAAAATGTGTCTGGTTTCCAGCATATCTGCTGATCAGACTATGTAAAGCGGGCTTGAATAAGGTTCCAGACCTTATTCGGGCGCGTTTTTCCTTCAATCCACCGGAACGGCGTCCCAGTGTGGTAGCCGGATGTTGGTTAGCTTTGCCGGTGACACCTAACAGACCACGATGCCCCGTATGTACTGGGCAAATGAAGAGAAACGGCACCACCAGCAAAGGAACAACCCGCTGGCGCTGCACCAAATGCGGACACTCCTTTACCCGCAACACCCAAACACACAACAAAACGCCGCTACCATGACCTGGTTCATCCAATGGGTCACCGGCACCCAACCACTGACACAGATTGCAGTTACACAAAACGTCTCAGCAAAAACACTGCAACGCCGCTTCCACTGGTGCTGGTGGATCATCCCCACACCCACCATCGATACTTTCCGTATCTACGACCAGATCTTCCTGGACGCAACCTACCTAAAGTCCGGCTGCCTCCTTATCGCTGCCAGCAAAACCCACGTCATCAACTGGACCTGGGCCAGACAAGAAACCACCGCCGCCTACACCGAACTACTACGCCCCATTGCCGCACCACTTGTCGCAGTGACAGACGGCGGACAAGGCGCCCAATCAGCCATCCACCACTGCTGGCCGACAACACGCATCCAACGCTGCCTCGTCCACGCCCAACGAACAGTCCGCCGCCATACCACCAGCAATCCCCGCACTGACGCAGGCAAAACCATCTACCGCCTAGCCCTGAAACTCACTCGCATCACAGACCTTGACCACGCAGCCGAATGGGTCACACACCTGCACGAATTCAACCACACCTACCAGGTGTGGATGAACGAGAAAACCACCATCCGCGCCCCTGCCAGCGATGCCTACAGCAGGGTCTACACCCACCAACGCGTCCGAGCGGCCTATCAGTCATTACTATCCCTGCACCGCAGGAACCTGTTATTTACCTACCTGCAACCACCACCAACAACCATCAATCCTGACGGACTAGCAGCGACAACAAACAGTCTTGAAGGCGGCATCAACGCCCCAATAAAAGAACTAGCCCGCAGACACCGCGGATTATCACTACCGCATCAACGCACAGTAATGGATTGGTGGCTGTACCTACATACAGAAGTCCCTGACGATCCGGTCAAGATCGCCAGGGACCAGCGATGGGGTCAAGACGCACTTTCCACAGCAACAAACTTGATCACCCACGACACCACAGCCACTACCAATGACATCGGTGCACCAGCAGAATACGACACCGCCATCGACACCAGCTACCAACACAACCTCGGCATCCACTGGGGCAAATAACCACGACACACCCGGGAAAGACACACTTTTTGTCCTTTAACCCCTATTCGACTTGGACTAGGCCTTCTCAACGAGAAAATCCCCTCGCCGGTATCTAAACCAACGAGGGGATCAATTTGTAGCGGGGGCAGGATTCGAACCTACGACCTCTGGGTTATGAGCCCAGCGAGCTACCGAGCTGCTCCACCCCGCGACGAGTGCTGTACGCCATCGCGTCAGCGACTCCCCTACTGTAACGCAGAGCTTGGATAAAGTGAAATCGCCTGGTCATAGGCGATTTCACCAGAGACTAGCGCTCAGTCTGCAGGTCCTGCACTGCCTTATCCAGCTCGTCCAGCGCCTTACCGAACTCCTCGAAGGTGCCGGACTCGCGGGTCTTATTCACTTTGTCCATCGCATCGCGCACGCGCTGCTCCGGAGCGGTATCAGTGCCCTTGTCTTCAGACTTGTCGGAATCACTCTGGCCAGACTTGCCGGCAGTACCCTTCGCGTCGGACTTCTTGTCGTCCTTGGACTTATCGCTCTTGTTCTTATTCGGATCCACTACCGAGCCGTCGATCTCCCGGATGTCAGTGGTGGAGGACGTGTTGATGCCCACCTGACTCAGAGCCTCGGCAATGGTCGGGGCGTAACCCACCTGGCCGTTGTAGCTCACCAGCACACGCAGCAGCTTCGGGAAGGCCGAATCCTGCCCACTGCGCTGCGAGTACACCGGCTCGACGTACAGGATCTGTCCGTCGCCCACCGGCAGCGTCAGCAGGTTGCCGTTCGTCAGGTCGTTCGTGCCCTTCAGCAGGGTCCGCTCGCGCGCGATTTCGTCAGAGGACATCATCGTGTCCTGCGCCTGGTTCGGGCCCAGCGTCTGCGTGCCCGTCGGTAGCACTCGCACGTTGATCTTGCCGTAGTTATCCGGGTCAGAGCCCACGGACATGTGCGCCGCCAGGAACTCACGGCGCAGACCGCGGAACGGGGTGATCAACTGGAAGGAGGGCTTGTTCGTCTCCGGGTCAGCAGCCACCACGTAGTACGGCGGCTGCGCATTATCCTGCCGGTCCTGCGGGGCCGTCGGATCCGTCGGCACCGACCAGAACGAGTCGTTTTGGAAGAACACGCCCGGATCAGAGACGTGATACTTAGCGATCAGCTCGCGCTGCACCTTGAACATATCCTCCGGGTAGCGCAGGTGATCCTCCAGCTCCTTACTGATCTCCGAACGCGGCTTCACCACACCCGGGAACGCGCCCCGCCACGCCTTCAGCACCGGATCCGATTCATCGAAGGCGTACAGATCCACGCTGCCGTCATAGGCATCCACCACGGCCTTCACAGAATTGCGAATGTAGCCAACCTCGTTGTCGACCACCTGGGACTCGCTCACGCCATCGGGATTAATGGCGTCAGCAGTAGAATCAGTGAGCCCAATGCGCTCGGAGTAGGGAAGATTATTCAGCGTGGTGTACCCGTCTACAACCCACTTCACACGGCCGTCAATGACGATCGGGTAGGTCTTGGAATCCGTAGTCAGCCACGGAGCAACCTTGTGCACACGCTCGCGCGGATCGCGCTCATAGAGGATCTTCGACCCCTTGCCGATGCGGTCAGTCAGCAGCATGTTCATCGACTCGAAGTGAGCCGAGAACATCAGGCGGTTGAAGTAGTTAGAAACATCCACACCACCGGTACCGGTGTAGGTGTAATTGGATGCGTCGGTATCGTACTCCAGCGGCTCGCCCTCGGTGTTACCGACGATCGCATAGTCAGCATTGCTCTGCTTCGACGAGGCAATGACCGGACCGAAGTAAATACGCGGCTGCTTTACATCCAGCTTCAGCTCGCCGCCCTGCTTACCGGACTCCATGGACTGCAGATCCGCGACCGTGTACACCGGGTAGCCACCGCGGGCCGAGCCGACATCGCGAGCGACTTCATCCACCTTGCGGGCCGGCGCCGCCACAAAGCCATTGCCGTGTGTGTACACCGTGTGGCGGTTAATCCAGTCGTTTTGGTTGCCATCCAGGGTATTCGGGTTCAACTCGCGGGCAGCAACCACGAAATCGCGCATCTTGCCATCGACCTTGTAGCGGTCAATGGCCAGCTCATCCGGGAAACCATAGAAATTACGCAGCTGCTGTTGCTGGGTAAACGTCGGAGTCAGTACCTCCGGATCCAGCAGACGCACGTTGGACAAAGTGGCGGAATCGTCGGCGACGGCCTTCTTCTGCTCCTTAGACGCTGCATCGCCTGACGAACCCCAGTCGCGGTCGTAGGTCACCTTGTCGTCACCGATGCCATAGGCGAAACGGGTGGCCTCGATATTGCGGGCAATGTACTCCCGTTCTTTTTCCGCACGGTTCGGGTTCACGGAGAACTGCTCTAGTAGCGCGGGCCAGGCGAAGCCCACGGTCAGCGACGAACCCACCATCAGCGCCACAGCCAGCGCCGGGATTCGTAGATCCCGCAGCACAATGGTGATGAAGAACATGGCAGCCACGAAGATGGAGATCACCAGCAGCACGATCTGTGCCGGCAGCACCGCGTTGATATCCGTGTACGACGCACCGGTGAAAGTATCGTGTGAACGGGTCAGCAGGCTATAGCGGTCAAACCAGTACCCCACAGCCTTCAGCAACATCCACGCACCCGCGATGATGGCCAGCTGGCGACGGGCGTGGATAGAAATGGAGGCCTTCTCCCCCACCCGCGGATTGCCCGTAGTGATGGAACCCAGCAGGTAGTGGCCAACGCCGTTAAGAACGAAAGCCAGGATCAGCAGCACACTAAAGGTAGAGATCAGCAGCTGCAGGAAGGGCAGGTTGAATGCGTAGAAGCCGAGATCCATATTGAACTGCGGATCGCGCACGCCGAAGTTAGAGCCATTCAAGAACAACAGCACAGAGCGCCAATTCGATTGCACGATCATGCCGGTGATCACGCCGACGAACAGTGGAATACCCACCAGGAATGGCCGCATATTGCGCCGGATCAGCGGACGGTACTCCGCCAGGGGCGAAGACGTTCCCAGCGAGTCGATCTCGTCTGGCCGCGCCCTATAGGCCAAGAACGCAGCCAGCCAAGAGATCAGCGCACCAATCAGGCCGAAGATCACAAACAGCGCTGCACGCGTGACAATCACGTTCTGGAACACACCCTGATACTCCACGCTGCGGAACCAGGCGAAGTCCGTGTAGACGCTCACCACCACCGGGATGATGAACACGGCGATGGCGATAATCGCCACCGCAATGCCCAGTATCTTCGAGCGCCTGCTCGACACTGGACCGGATGGGAACTGCTGCTTCGGTCGCCCCGAAGACGGTGGCATGGGCGTGCTCAAGGCTTTGTTACTCTCCTGCTAATCGCGCCTGTATCTGTCGCTGATCGCGATGTTTCCACAAGGATACGTACAATTCTTACAGCGTCATAACAAATCCCAGTTCCGTCCCCTACCCACAACGTAACTTTGAGAAAGGCTGTCCGCATGACCTCTTCCAATCCCTCCCACTCCGTCGACCTGCAGGATGAGCGCGTGCTCAACGCTGCTCTGCGCGAGGCCGTGGACTTTGTACAGGCAGAGGGATGGGATCGGCCTGCCACTCTTTTTGCACTGGTCCCCGCCACGTTGATCGCCGACGCGGCCCCGCAGGCATTCGATGACGAGGCTCCATCCAATCCCCTCGCACTCGTCGTTCAGGAGGATATTCCGGAGCACATTCGCCCCGGTAGTGAAGAGCTTGGCCAATTCCTCGCCACTATCCGCTGGCCTGCCCCGGTCGTCGGTGCGATCCTGGCTCAGGAGATCACTTTCTCCAACGCCGCCCCCGGCGCCGACCCTGCCCCGCGTCAGGCTCGCCTGTTTAGCGGAGTTCTTTGTGACGCCGACTTTTCCGGCCCCGAGCGTTCCCTTATCCAGCTACGCCCCAGCGAAGAAGAGCTGGAGGCCGATCCTTTCGGCCAGGACAAGGTGCAGCTACTCGGCGGCGATGACATCGCCCCCGGCGTGATCCACACACTTCGCGCGACTTTCGAAGCCGACGAATAAACCCCCGCACACGTTACGGGCTACTTGCAAGTATCGGCCTGCTTGCCTTCGTTGTAATCCTTGAGATCGCTGATGGCATCGTCCAACGTGTCGACCTTTAGCAGGGTGATTCCCTCAGGCGGCTCGTGGACCGCCTCTGCACAGTTCTTTTCCGGTACGAGGAACACCTCTGCGCCGGCCTCCTTGGCGGCGGCGATCTTGTGAGTGATGCCACCGATCGGGCCAACCTTGCCTGCGGCGTCGATAGTGCCAGTACCAGCGACGAACTTACCGTCTGTGATTTCCTCGGGCGATAGCTTGTCTACCACTGCCAAAGAGAACATCAGACCGGCGGAAGGGCCGCCAATATCGGTGAGGTTGTATTGCACCTTGATGTCACCGCCCGGCTGGGCCACAGTTGCCACTCCGAGAAACGCGGTCCCCTCCGGGTTTTCGTTGCGCAGCTCCTTCGGCAGCTCACCGAGAGTGACCTTCACGTCCTTTTCATTGCCCTGACGCTTGACGGTGATCGTCACCTCATCGCCTGGCTTTTGGTCCTTGACCTTGTCCGACAGCTCATTGGGGAGCTTGACTTCTTCCCCGTTGACCTTGGTGACGATGTCGTTGACTTCGATCTTCCCCTGCGCCGGAGAATCTTCGGTCACCTCCATCACCATGGTTTCCAGCGGCTTATGCAAATGATTCATAGCCGAAATGGTGGCATTGGATTCCGAGCTGGAGAACGCTGCGGCATTTTGGCGCTGTACTTCCTCCGAGGACTTTCCGGAGGGGAAAACGTGCTCGATTGGAACCAGGGTGTCGTCCGTCGTGGCCCATCGTTTAAGAGCCTGCGGGAGCGTCATATTTGTCCGCACCGACACGGTAGTCATGTTCAGGTTCCCACTCGTCGGATGGGTTTTTGCACCCGTAATGTCCACAACGTCGCGACCGTCGACCTGCCCCAGCGTGTTAAACGTCGGCCCGTTGCCCTCGGCGGCATAGGGAACGGTGATGTTGATGTTGGTGCCGGGAATCGAGGGCAGACCGATGAGGGAAAGCACCGCCACGACGGGCACTGCGCCCACGACGATAGTGCGATTTCGCCTGTTCCAGAATTTCACCCGCCTAACTTTACATGCATCCCCCGACGAGGTTGGCCACCACCGCCGAAGCACCCCGACCGCTCTGTTCGCTATCAGCACACGGGAAATAGCACCATAACGGGCTTTCGGGGTCGTTTCCGCACTGAGAGAGTCGGTACGGTGGGGTACATGAGTAAATTCGGCTTTGGCTTCCACGGCCCGCACAACTCCGATGACGATGGCGACAAGGATCGCGACAAGGACCACGACCGGGATCGTGATCGGGACCGCAATAACGAGAACAACGGGAACGAAAACAACCCGTTCGGCTTCTTTTTTGGCGGCCCGATGGGCGGCGGCACCAGTGGCACGGGTGCAGGCGGCATGGGTCCAGGAGCTGGCGCGGGCAACCTGGGGGACATCCTGAACCAGTTCGGTTCCATGCTCTCCGGTTTCGGCTCGGACATGAACAGTTCCGAAGGCAAAGGGCCGGTGAACTATGCGATGGCCAAGCGCACCGCCCGCCAGCGCATTGCAGCCACCCGGAAGGACACTCGTCCGACCCACAATGATTCTCAAGCCGTGGCAGATTCGGTACGCCTTGCTGAATTGTGGCTAGACGAAGCCACCATCCTGCCCGCAGGCGCGTCCAGCTCTGTGGCCTTCGGCCCGGCGCAATGGCTGGATGAGACCTTCGAAACATGGAAGCGTGTGGTGACCCCACTGGCCGACAAGCTGGGCGATGCTGCACTCGGCGGTGTGCCGGAGGAGATGCGCAGCCAGCTTGGCCCGCTCGCCGGCATGATGAAGCAGATCAACGCCATGAATTTCGGCGTGCAGCTGGGTAATACCCTCGGCGAGATGGCCACCGACGTGGTGCTTTCCACCCAGTGGGGCGTACCCCTGGCGCAGGGCGAGACGGCAGCCATCGCCACCGAACACCTCGACGTCATGGCCAAGAAGCTGGGCTGCGAGCCCCGCGAAGCGCTGATCTATCTGGCCGCGCGCGAAGCCGCGCACCTACGTTTGTTCAAGCACGTCCCGTGGCTGGTGGAACGTCTGATCCTGGATGTCGAAGAGTTCGCGGCCGGGCTATCGCTGGACTACTCCGCCATCGAGGAAGCCACCGGCGAGTTCACCCCAGAATCCCTTAACGACCCGGCGAAGATGCAGGAAATGATGGAACGCATGCAGGGGCAGGATCTTTCCCCACAAGTCGTTTCGTCCAATGTCCATGCCCGTGAGCGCCTGGAGACGAGCCTGTCGCTGATCGAGGGGTGGGTGGATTATGTGACGGGTGTTGCCTTGGACTCCCGCATCCCTGCCGCAGCCATGATCAACGCCGCGTGGTCGGAGTTCCGCAACAACGGCTCCCCTGCCATGGACAATCTGACTAAGGCCCTCGGAATTAGCTTCACCGCTCCGAAGGCAAACGAGGCAGTCGAGCTGTGGCGCAAGCTGGATGATGCGGTGGGCGTCAAAAAGCGCGACGGAGTGTGGGATCACCCGGACTTCCTTCCGGTCGCGTCCGACCTCGACAACCCGGCAGCTTTCATCAGCAACATCGCGTTCGACGAGGACGAGATGGAGGATTTCAACCCCATTAGCGAGATCGAAAAACTCGAGCGGGAGCTCAATGAAAAGCGCGACAACGGTGACGACACCACCGATACCCCCGAGGACTAGCTAATCGCGCATCCCCCAGCGCTTGAAAGCCTCCAAGTACCCCTGTGCTTTCTCCAGCTGCGGGGTGTGCGCCTCCCAGCGGTGAAACTCCGGGCCGTGATTCGGCACAAAAGTATGAATCAGCTCGTGGATAATCACCGCATCCAGCACATAGCCCGGCACGTCCTGCAGGTAATGCGAAATCCGGATGCGCTTGGACTGCACCGAACAGCTGCCCCAGCGCGTGTTCATGTTCGTCACGAACTTGATCTCGCCGATCGTTGCCCGCCCACCGAGGTACTTGCGGTTTAGCTCCCGCGCGCGGTCGGCAAGATCGTCGTTGCCTAGGGCATGACGCCTACTCTTCAGCGCCTTTCCGAGCAGCTCCACGCTAATGCTGCGCAGTTCGGCTTCTCCGATGGCCGCGGGAGCCATGACCAAAAACCCATTGCCTTCTTCCCGCACTGCAACGGTTTTCTTGCGCCTAGCGGATAGCCGGAAGGTGACAGGCGGCACTCGGTTTGGTTCGGCTCCTGCCTGGAGCTGGCGGGCGAGCTCTGCCTCCACATCACGAGCCAGCTGCTGCGGGTCAAGCGCCCGGTGGCGGTAGGAGGAAACCACGGATTATCCTTTCCACCTGCGAGGACTATGCCTCCCTGCTAGGGTGAGAGGCGAATCACAGCGCGTGGGGAGCACGCGGTGCGAGGGGTCTTTACAGAGGGGTTGTAGAGGGGATTTTGGGGAATGCAATCATGCTAAAGCTTAACCTGCCGGCGAGTACAGCCATCCTGGCAAGGCCTACGATCGGCCTGCAATTCGGCGTGCTGCCGCACGAATCTATGATCCTGCCGCTGCCGAAAAGCGTGAATCCGAGCCAGGTTGCGCACGTTTTTGCCCTTGCCCGTAGCGGGATCGGTTTCGACGAGCTGCACCAGAAACTGGGCTACTGCGGAGTAGACGAGGAAGATGCCCGGCTGATTCTCTCCGAGATGGTGCGGGCAGAGATACTGCGCCCATCGCAGGCGGACGTGGACTTCCACGTGCTCGCGTCCGGCGTGTCCAGCGAGAGATTAGAGCCTGTTTTAGAAGCGCTGGGTTTGAGTTTTCGCATTACCTCCGCACCCAGCGAAGCACGACGGTCGCTCATCGTCCTCCCCGGAGCAGTGTTCCCCACCCCGGACGTGCAGCATGCGCTTATGGTCAACCGCGTAGCCCACTACCCAGCCGGGATCGTGGATGGTCGGAATGTGTTGGGACCATTAGTGGTGCCAGGAGTTACTCCCTGCCTGGCTTGTATGGATAGCTACTACGGGCAGATCGACGACGGTTGGCGTGGGGTACGTCTGCAGGCAACAGGGCGTCCCGGAAGTACGGAACGGCACTTGGTCCAAGCGGCCTCTACACAGCTGGCGATGATGCTCAACGAACACGTATTGCCCTGGTGGCGCGCGCACCGGGCGTACGTGCGCGAGCGGCGAATGGCGCGACTGCAGCAGGAGGAAATTCCCGCGGCCCCGGAGATCCCAGAGGTCCTTAGCCAGCGGCGCCTCGTGGATTTCGCCAGTGGCGCAGTGCGCACCTATCAAGTGCCTTTCAACGACAGCTGTCTGTCTTGTCGAGCGGTACGGAGCTAATCAGGCAACCTTTGACAGCTTCGAGATCTCGGCTTGCGCGTATTCACTGACGCGGTCTTTCCAGCGCTCTGCGGCCTTCTGGCCACCCATACGATCCATCGTGGAGAGAGCCTTACGCTCGCGCATGCCGACGCCTCCCGGTGTCTCCGGAGAACGTCGATGTCCCGGCTCTACGGCTGCCGGACAGCACGTAGCCGCGGACACGGCGTGCCATGGTCTGACGGTCACGCTGGGAGGGCAGAACAACTAGACGGATTACGCTGCGGTCTACGCAACGCACAGACGGATCAGACCGTCTGTGGGGCTGCAAGACCGTGTCAATGAACGGAAAAAGACTTCCGTGTTCCTTCCCAGTGGACCCGGCAACAGGCCCGCCGCTGGATCCGAGAAAACCCCGACCACGCCCACCAAGCAGAGGCGTAACACCATCCCGATTCCGTACCGACAAAACGATATGGGTAAAGATGCAAGAGGTGTGTGGCAGTTGAGCATGTCACGATCGTCGAGACATCTGTTCCGCTATTGCATTTTTCTGCGAACATCGCAGTGCGCGCCTCAGTGGCTTTAGGGGCACATCGCGGCCTCTCGTTTGAGTGATGAGACATTTTCATACAGCGGTAGCGAACAAACCAGGTCACCGTAGTGCGGTACACAGCAACGAGAAAACTCAACACAAAGACGCTTCGAGTACGGTCTCCACGCCCCGGGCAAGATTCTTTGCCCATGGCAGCGACAACGAGTAAAGATCATTCAGTATGATGAGCCCCATGCAGATAACAGGCACTACCACGGCCGGTAGCCTGAAGTTCATGCTTGTCGAGCGTCTGCCCACCACCGTGATCCTGGCCACTCTCGCACTGATCTTCAGCGGCGCGAGCATCCTCAACGAACACTCCATCACGCCGCTGATTACCTTTTTGATCATCACCCAGGCCCTCAGCCTCATCGTCGCACCCCGTCACCCGCACATCAGCACAGGCATCTATATCACGGCATTCTTCGGCGCACTCCTAGCAGGCCATTCCACAGGTATGGAACTCTTCCTCGGCGTCTTCCTCATCACCGCCATCACTGCCACCGGACACCACCTGCTAGCCCTATTAATTGCAGTCACCATCACCCTCGGCGGCTTCTACTCACCAGCCGAAGCACACTTCAATTTCGAGGCCATCGCGCTGATGATCTTTTGTATCATCGTTACCCTGGCCTACCTCCTTGGCTTATGGATCCACCGCAACCACCAACAACACCTCAACACCCAACGCACCCAACAAGCCCGTCGCCAACAACTCACCAGCCTGCTGCATGACTCCATCGCCGCAGATCTCACCTCCGTCATCGTCCAGGTAGAAAAACTCGCCATCACCACCCCACAGCGCCACGACGAACTAAAAGACATCGCACGCACCGCTCGTAACGCCCTTGACCGCACCCGGCAACTGCTCACCACACTCAACACCCACCCCAACTCCGAACCAACGACCAGTCTGCCGATCACACTGGACACCACGACAAAGCGGCTGCGTGACCACGGCTTTACCGTCACAACCACCACCCGGCTGGACACTCCTGTGACCATGGCCCTACACAACACCGCTCTTGAACGTGTCTTAAGCGAGACAGCCACCAACATCATCAAGCACGCCACACCCCACAGCACTGTGGCTATCGACACAACATCCGATGATGAGGGTGTAACCATTACTGTCACCAACCATCACACCCCCACACAGGCAACGCCCACCGACTCAACCCATCTGGGTTTAACCAGCATGTCCCAGACACTGCACGCACTCGGCGGCACACTGACAACTCGCTCCAATGATCAAGAATGGGTCACAGTCGCCCATTTTCCCTTCCTGTGAAGATAGCCGTGGGCTACAACTAGATACATGCCCAAAGCCATCACATATGCAGCCCTTGGTGTGCTCCTACCGCTGGCTCCCGCTATCACTGACCCGCTGACACATGAAGTCAACGTGTTAGCACCCTTCAGCGTCACTGACTGGTTAAGCTGCTCCAAGAAGCCTCACTTGCCGTGGTGCAACAAATGACCACGCACATCCTGCTAGTCGACGATGACCCTACCATCCTCGATACTTTCCCCGTATACTTCTCCACCACCGACGACCTAGAGGTCTCCGGTACGGCCAGAACTGGTAGGCAAGCACTAGCCTGGATAGACACCAACACCTGTGATCTCGTCCTCTCTGACGTTCGTATGCCGGATATCGACGGCATTGAACTACTCCAACACATCCAAGACCTTGAACACCCGCCCCTATTCGTCGCCATGACCGCCTTCGACACCGATGACACGATGCTCAAGTGTCTTAGCCTGGGCGCGGTGGGCTACATCATCAAAGGACAAGCCCCAGAATCAATCATTCATTCTCTACGCGACGCCACGCACGGAGGAACAGTTCTCTCTCCCGACTGCCTCAGCCGACTTCTTGACGCCAAAGCCGCTAGTAGTGAGCTTCATATGCCAAAAATCACTAATCGTGAGCAGATTGTCTTATCCCTGATCTGCGAGGGTAAAACAAATGTAGAAATTGGCGAATCAATGCGCCTAGCAGAGGTCACCATCAGGAAAATAATCTCGCAGCTCTTTCTTCGCTTCTCCGCGAAGAACCGTTTAGACCTCGCCATCAAATACCTGTCGATCAAACACTCATTTTAACGTCAACCTCAAGCAAATATTCTCTCCTCTCCCTGACACGAGGCAGTCTCAATCTATTGATTGCCCCCTTTAAGGAGTATCGCATGCGATATAAAAGCCGCACACCTGTTTAGAAAGAGTGAACAATCTTCTAGGTTTAAAATCGCTCAACCTAAAACTCACCAGAACAGGAGCTTGAGATGAAAGAAAAGACTCTTTCTCGCCTAGTTGCCCTAGGTCTTGCCATCACTATTCCAGTCGGAACGGCACACGCTGCAGGCGCAACCACAAACCTCGAACAATCCCCAGAAAGCCCTTCTGCGCAAGCACAAGAACTTACCGCAGAGGATGAACAGGAAATCGACGAACTGCTAGCCTACATCGACACGATTCCGGACGATGTGGTTGAGAACAGTACGGATGAACAGCTAGCCGCATATCTGCAGAACAATACGGGCGTTCAGACGCGTAACGCTTGGGAATGTGCTGGTGCAATCGCCCTTATCCTCGCAGGTACGGTGGTTCCCATCGCTAAGGTAGTCAATGTCGTTCGCCTAGTAAAGAGCCTAGGTGGAGCCAAGAAGGCAGCTGCTGCAATTGAAGAAGCAGGCGGAATCAAGAAGATCTTGGCTACTAAGGGTGGCTCGATCAAGGCAACCGATATCAGGGATGGATTACTCAGCCTAGCGAGCGAGCTAAGCGGAATCGGCCTTGCTGTCGAGAAGTGTTAGAGTGCCAAAAATGAAGAGCCTGCCAGTCTATTTGAGCAGCATCTTTGCGATCGCTTCTATTGTATTAGCGATCGCAAAGATATCTTTTCCTGAGGCGTCTCTCGTTCTACTTGCGGTAGCGTTTTTGATCGGAAGAATCGAAAGCAAGGAATCATCATCCTCGACAAAAAGAAAATAGAGATACGACTTGGAGGATACTTCCCTTTCCTTTGGATTTCCCTCCACCACGGAATCAAGGATTGCCAAGCTTAATGTATTCATACAATGTCGTACGCCCCACCCCGAGACGTTCAGCCACTTTTTATTCGGCATCCCCTCATCAATCCACCTTTTTCGCCTGTTCAACCTGCTCCGCCGTCAGTGCTTTCGCTCGTCCCTTATAGACGCCGCGCTTTTTAGCCCGGGCAATGCCCTCGGCCTGGTGCTCGCGAATAATGAAACGTTCAAACTCGGCCACTGAGCCAAGCAAACCAAGCAAGAGCTTGGCTACAGGCGTCGATTCCTTCGAGTAGAACTGCCCCTCTTTGAGAAACTCCACCGAGACACCGCGTGCGGTGAGGTCACCAACAATGGAATACAGGTCAGAGAGAGGGCAAGGCGATCCATGGATGACACAATCAACTGATCACCCTTGCGCACATACCGCAGAGCTTCTTCGAGTCTTGGGCGATGCCGCGTCGAACCAGTCATGCGGTCTTCATAAAGAGAGAAGATTCTCTCTTTGCGCAACAGTTCGGTCTGCCGCTCTAGGTTTTGATCCTTGGAGCTGACGCGCGCATAGCCAACTTTCTCGCCGACTATCGCCTCGGGCTGTTCGACAATGTCTAGAGGAAGCGACACATCTGCTCGTTTATACATCAACCTACCCTGCCGAACAGGAGTTCTTGTGAGTTACGAACTGTTCGCTTGGGGTGTACCTCTTTCCGAGCATAAGCTAACCCAACGAACCTCCCCAAGAGTCAACCCAAGCCGGAAAGCAAGATCTCGCTTAGTCTCTGAAGTCAGCATTCCATGGATTCCTTTAGTTGAGTGGTTTATCTAAAAGCTAACTGCCCTAAGGGGCCAGTTGGGAGCTGGATACCAGTCTTGGCTAACGCGCACTGGACTGTCCGGTTCGATACGCCGAACTCTGCCGCTGCCTCTTGAACAGTGGGGTACGCCTCTGTCTGGAAATAGGCATCATCAAAGTAAGCCGCTATTCGGTGCGAGACAGAGCGACCTTGCGCCGAACGTTTTCTATTAGGGTATGGCTAGTTCAGGCGGGTCAGGCGTAGTTGCTGACGATCGCCAGCACGTCCTCGCCGAACTCCTTGACCTTCACCGGACCTATGCCCGGCACCGCCACCAATTGGTCGGCCGTAGTGGGAAGTTGTTCGGCGATGGCACGCAACGTAGCGTCAGTAAAGATGACATACGCCGGCACAGCCTTGTCCTTAGCCTGAGTAGTGCGCCATTCCCGCAGTTCGGTGAGCAGGAGGTGGTCGGTTTCCGGGGCGTGCTCGCCGCAACGGCCAAGAATCTTCAGCTCCGGACTTCCCAAACGAGTGCCGCAGATAACACAGGCATTCTTGGGCGCGCCGAGGCGCTCCCGGGTTCGGTTGCCCTCGCGGCGCTGCGCCGCCATGGCCTCCTCCTGTGGTACCAACCCGTCAAGGAAGCGCGTGCGGCGTCGGTTCGATGTAGAGCCTTCCTGCCTGGCCAACGCCCAACTGAGGTGCAGGTGCTCACGCGCACGAGTGATACCGACGTAGAACAGGCGACGCTCCTCCTCGATTGCCTCTTCCGAGCCCGCCCCTTTCAGGGCGTGGCGAATCGGCAATGTGCCTTCATTTAGGCCAACGAGGAACACCGCATCCCACTCCAAACCCTTTGCGGCGTGAATGCTGGCGAGGGTCACGCCCTGGAACTTCGGCGGGTTCTTAGCACTCATGCGCTCCTTAAGCAGCGCAACCACTCCCTGCATGCTTAAAGGTTCCGCGGCAGTGGAGGTGATCTCCTTGACCAGATCAAACAGTGCTTGCAGGGATTGCCATCGAGCACGCTCCTGGGAACCCGCGGGCTCCGTGGACGTCAAGCCGACGGGTACCAGAGCGGCGCGGATAGCATCTGGCACATCTTCGGGGTCTGGGTCGTATTTCTTGGCCGCGGCGATGATCGCATTCATACCCTCGCGGATTTCCGCACGCTTAAAGAAGCCTTCACCGCCCTTGACTTGGTAGCCAATTCCGGCCTGCTCAAGCTCGTATTCGTAGTTCGCAGATTGCGAATTGATGCGGTACAGAATCGCAATGTTCGCCGGTTCCACGCCCTTTTTGATGAGGGTCTGAATTTCCTTGACCACCGCCGCTGCTTCCGCAGGCTCGTCCGGGTATTCGTGAAACTCCGGGACAGGTCCAGAGGGGCGTTGGCCTTCCAGCTTCAGCCGAGTGCCCGCCACGCGCCCCTTCGCTTTGCCAATCACGCTATTGGCAAGATCTACAACTTGCGGGGTGGAGCGGTAGTCGCGATGCAGGCGGACAGTGGTGGATTCTGGGTATTTGGTGGTGAAGTCCAGCAGATATTCCGGGGTTGCGCCGTTGAAGCTGTAGATCGTCTGGTTGGCATCCCCCACCACTGTGAGGTCATCGCGGTCACCTACCCAAGCGTCGAGAACGCGCTGTTGCAACGGCGTGACGTCCTGATACTCATCGACGACAAAAGTCCGGTAGCGAGAGCGGAACTCATCTGCGATGCCGACATTCGACTCAATGGCCGCTGCCATATGTAGCAACAGGTCGTCGAAGTCCAGCAGCATACCCTCGGGCGTGGCCTTGAGCCTTTCGTACCCCTGAAACACCTTGACGAAGGTCTGCGGATCTACCGGGCAATCGCGGCGACGCGGCTCTACATAATCCGGATAGTCCTCCGCACTGATCAGGGAGGACTTTGCCCACTCGATTTCCCCGATGAGGTCCGCGAGCATGGCGGTGCTGGTCTCGACGCCAACCGCGCGGGCGGCACGGGAGACAACGCGGAACTTGTTATCCAACAATGCCCATGGCAGATCACCCGCATATGCGGGCCAGAAGTACTTCAGCTGTCGCAGTGCCGCAGCGTGGAAAGTCTTGGCCTGCACTTTGGGGATGTTCATCAGCGCTAGGCGCTCGCGTAATTCTGCAGCGGCGCGGGCGGTGAAGGTAACGGCCAGAACATGGTCGGGGTTAACAAAACCGCCGTCGACTAGGTGCGCAATGCGGTGGGTAATGGTGCGGGTTTTACCGGTTCCGGCGCCGGCGATGATGCTCACAGGTCCGCGCGGGGCGGAGGCAGCCTTAGCCTGTTCCGGATCCAGTCCGTCCAGCAGGGAGCTCACAAATATCCTTACTTTGCGCCTGGGATCTCGTCGGCGCCAGGGTTGGAACGCACATAAAGTACGCGGTCTCCAGGCTCGATGGTCTCTGCCTCGGAGGAATCAATGCGGTATAGCTCGCCGGAGCGCACTACACCCAGCACGACGTCTTCCAGTACGCGGGGATTACCGCCGACTTCTTCCTCGCTGACGAGACGCTCGGCAATGGAGAATCCTTCATCCGGTGACAGCAGATCCTCCATCATTTCCGTCACGGACGGTGTAACGGTAGCCAGTCCCATCAGGCGGCCAGCAGTCTCGGAGGAAACCACCACGGAATCCGCACCGGATTGGCGCAACAGGTGCGAGTTATCCGATTCACGGACACTGGCCACAATGGTGGCCGAAGGTGCAATCTCACGCACGGACAAGGTAATCAGCACAGCCGTATCGTCCTGGTTGGGCGCGACGACAACGGCACGGGCACGGTTCACACCTGCGAGCTTCAACACGTCGGAGCGGGTCGCCGAGCCCTGCACGGTGACCAACCCCTGTGCCGAGGCCTGGTCCAGTACCTCCCGATCCGTATCCACGACGACGATCTGCGATGGCGATACGCCGTCAGCCAAGAGCGCTGCAATGGCGGAGCGCCCCTTGGTGCCGTAGCCAATGACGATGGTGTGGTTGCGCATTTTCTTCCTCCAGCGGCGGATGACAAGCGTTTTACGAGACTCTTCGGTGAGCACTGACAACGTGGTACCGACCAGCAACACCAGGAACACCAGGCGAGCCGGGGTAACGATCAGTGTGTTGACGAGACGAGCGTTTTGGGTCTGCGGTGATACATCGCCGTAGCCGGTTGTCGACAGAGACACCGAGGAGTAATACAGCGCGTCTATGAAGGTTTCCATACCTTCGTAGGCATCGCGGTCGACATAAGCCAGTCCAGCAACGAAGAACACGAGCAAGAAGGCGTAGAACATACGCCGAATGATGAGCCACCAGGGGCTTTGCGCCACCGATGTTGGAATGTGGACGATATTGAGTAGCGCATGCGGCGGTAGCTCATCGACCTCATCGTCGGCGCTAAAGCGTTCGCGCAGCCGGTACTTCATCTACATCCTCTCGTCATTGCTCGTTGCCTTTGGTGACGCTCCCAAGCATCCCTTCGAGCTCGTCTGCAGAAAGTAGTGTACGCGGTTCATATGTTTCATTGGCCACGACGTAGTGGAACGCAGCGCGAACGTTGTCGGCGGGCACCTCCACCCCCAGTTTTGCGCTAAGCAGCTTCGCCCATGCCAGCCTGTAAACGGCAAGCTGCATAGCTGCGGCATCCATGTCCGCACCGGTGGGTTTACGCCCGGTTTTCCAGTCGACGACGAACCAGCCGTTGGCGGGGTCGTCCCCTTCGTGGAACACCGCGTCGATTCGTCCTTCGAACACATGGCCGCCAATGGTGACAGAGTAGGCGCCTTCCACACTGGTGGGCTGTCGGTGTGCCCACTCGGAACGGAGGAAGGCCTCCTTGAGGGTATCGAGATAGGGGTCTTCCAAGGTTGCATCGGAGGCTCCGGGGAGTTGATCCTCGTCCAACAGCGAAACCTGCTTGTAGCGTTGCTCCACCCAGTTGTGAAAGGCGGTGCCGCGCTTGGCGTAGGGCTTCGGCTCCAGTGGGATCGGTCGGCGGGCGCGGAGGGCAAACTCTTCCTCGTCCTTGCGCAGGCTTACAGCCTCGGTGGCTGTCATCCGTACGTTCATGGGAACCAATAGTTCGGTATTGTCCATCTCGGCGAGCTCTTCAAGCAGCAGATCTGTCTCCAGATCCCAAGCCTCGGCAAGTGTCGAGGGTACGGAGTGGTCAGCGTCGGGAGTGTCGGCGTCGCCTGCCGTACCTGCATTGGTCTTCTCCTCTAGCGCTGTGATTTCCGCCCTCAGCTGAGCTGCGGCTTCAGTGACCTCGGGGCGATTCCCGACCAGATCGGTACGGGGCCAAGAGGCACCAACAGTGCCCTCGGATTCACGGTTTTTGCGTTCCTCTTCGTAGTCCAAACGCTGTGCGTTGATCTCAGGAGTTGGCAAAAAGAGCTTGTCCTCAAGTGGCCCGTCTGAGTCTTCCAGCAATTGATCCAGGTCCTTGTAGTACTTCCCCAAATCAGACCAGTATTCCACCTGGCTATCTATGCCATTTTCCTGCATATACTCGCGTAGCTGGGAAAGGCAGATGGATGGGTCGTTTCCCTTCGCTGTCGATCCTTTAAAAGCAGATCCACTGACATAGAGCACCCGCTCGGAACGGGTGATTGCCACGTAGAACAGTCGGTCGTTCTCCTTTGCGCGGAATCGACTGACTTGCTTGTTGAACGCCTTGTATTCGCCGGTGTGTGCACTCCGATCGTCCGCATTTTCCAGCGAGAGCACTGGGTATGCTCCCGGCTGGTCGCCGGCATCGCCACGCAGGCTGCTGGGCATCACCTTTGCATTGGTCGTCCAGGAAGATTCACTCCTAGGCTGGGAATAATCGCCGTAGCGTTCGCGGGAGGCATGTGGAACGGCGACGATGTCCCACTCCAGCCCCTTTGCCTTGTGAACCGTGAGGATCTGTACGGTGTTGTCCTTGCGCTGAGCCTCGCCCGGGTCCAGGCCGTCTTCCTTCGCATGAGCTGCCAGCAGGTATTCGACCAATGCCTGGGGGCTGGCAGTAACAACGCGGGAGAATTCGCGCACAATCTGCGCGAACTTGTCGAGGTGGCTGGTACCGATTGCCTGCTCCGGCTGACGGTGCCAACGCATCAGAACTTCTGTGCGCACTCCCAGCATCTTCTCGATATCCGCCACCAGATCCGGCAGATTCTTGTGCAGGCTATGACGGCGCAGGTATCCGAGCTCTCGCCCGAGCTGTGCAAGCCGCCTAACTCCCTTAGCCGACATGCCCATCTCCTCCGCATCAGTCATGTCTGCAAGCGCGTCGGTCAGCCCCACGGAAAACTCAGTGGGGTCAGGGATGGCCTCCAGTACCTTGTCGATAAGCTCCTCCCGCACCCCGGCGCTTCGGAAAGCGTCGATCTTCTCGGCCTGTAGCTGCGCTGCGGTCTCATCCAATTCACCAGGCTGCGCGGCTCCACGATTGACGATCTGCTCTGCGCGGCGTGTAAGCACAGCAAGGTCTGCGGCTCCAATGTTCCACCGTGGTCCGGTCAGCAGGCGTAAAAGTGCTACGTCATCCGTGGGATCCACTAGCACGCGCAACGTAGAGAACACGTCAGCGACCTCGGGAATATCCAAAAGTCCCGGTCCGGCGGTCATGTCCGCTGGTACCCCGCGTTCCACCAATTTTTCATAAATCGGCACCGCATCCTTGTTTACAGTCACCAGCACTGCGGCGGAAAAGGGCTTAACCTTCGCCGGGTTTTCCGCTGCCTCCAGCTTCTGCTGGTAGGCCTCCCACTGGGTCTGAAGCTTCTCGGCCAGCCAGTCAAGTTCCTGTTCGCGCTCATCAAAAAAGGCCACAGCCGTCTCGCCCTCCGTGGCTCCGCGGCGCGGGCGCAGCTCCGAAACCAAGCGCCCGGTGCTCTCAGTGCTCCGTTCCATGGACCAGGTAGAAACCTTATTGGCCATGTCCAACACCCTGGTGGGGTTACGCCAGGACGTCAGCAACTGCAGTTTCTGCGCCGGCTCGCCAGAAGCATCGGGGAAGTCTGTGCGGAACTTCTCCAGGTTGGAGGCCGTAGCTCCGCGGAACTGGTAGATCGATTGCATTGGGTCGCCCACCGCCATCGCAGAAAACTCACTGCCGCTCGCACGCCCTTCACCGAACAAGGATCGCAGCATGATGCGCTGAGCATGGCCGGTGTCCTGGTATTCGTCCAGCATGACCACGCGGAAGCGTCGCCGCTGTTCCTGTCCCACGATGTCGTGGTCGCGTACGAGCTGCGCGGCTTTGTTCATCTGTTGTCCAAAGGTCAACAGGTCGCGTTCCTGCAGTGCTTCGCGGTATTGCTGCACGAAGCTCAGCAGCTCAATGCGATACTGCTGGGCATCAAGAAACTTCTGGTTATCCCCGGTGAACTCACTCTTTGCATTCGCTTTCTTGGGCAGCTCTTCCAGCAAGTCCTTAGCTTTCAGGCTCTCGCTTTTAACCTCACCTAATTCGGCCAGGTGGTTATCCATTTCATCTGAAAGGGTGCACACGTCATCAATAACGGTCGCTATGGACTTGTCGGCGGTCACTGAGCCACCCGAGTTGAGAATCACGTCCCGCGCCACCATCCACCGTTCGGCGTCGGTAATTAGCCGTGCGGCAGGTTCAGATGGGATGAGCAGGCCATATTCACGGACGATGTCTCCGGCATAGGAATCGTAGGTCGCCACTGCCGGAGCGATATTCTTCAGCACCTCGCGGCGTGGATCGTCTGGCGCCAGCTCATCCATAAAGGCACTTTCCGCGAGGGTCTGCAGCCGTTGGCGAATGCGTTCTCCCAGCTCGGCGGCAGCTTTACGGGTGAAGGTCAGACCCAAGATCTGTTCAGGCCTAGCGTAACCGTTCGCCACCATCCAAACGGCACGTGCAGCCATCGTTTCGGTCTTACCTGCGCCGGCGCCGGCGACCACCAGGAAGTTACCGAACGGCCCCGCCTGGATCACGTCAGCTTGTTCATCGGTGGGCTCGAATCTCTGCACCATCAGCCTTGACAGCTCCTGAGGGCTGTAGATGTGTCGGTTGTTATCCATTTACACCACCTGCTTTCCTGTGGCCTGTGCGGGGCAGATCGCCTTGAAACCACAGTTTCTGCAGCGATCGTTGGGCGTGGCCAGGTATGTCGGCCCTGCCGTCACTGGCGCTATCTCCATCAACTTGTCGTGCGCTCCAGCTAGTTGTTCTTCCGTCAACTCCGCCTGGGGCCTTTCGGCGATTGTCTTGTTGGTCACCCTCGGGTACACCAGCGATGCACCTCCGGGGCGGTACGTCCTCCCCGCCTGACCGGAGCGTTCGTTGAGAGGCAACAGGAATTGATACGTGCTCAATTGCGGACTCTCCTCCGCAACCTTCTTAGTCACCGCACTTTTGCCGGTCTTGAAGTCGATCACCTTCGTCAGGCCGCTCTCCCGGTTCGTCACCAGCAAGTCGGCACGACCACTCAGCGTTACCTCTACCCCATCGGGTGTCTGTCCGACTGTGGCCCTGAGCGTGCGCTCCGTCTCTAGCTCATTGCCTTGTTGTCGCAGGCCGTCGATGTAATTAAAGAGCCTTTCGACGCCCTTTTCCCAGTCCTCTAGAGTCTGGTCATTCTTCCACTCTGGTCCGTCAAGCACATGCGGCAGAATCTCTCGAATTGCCAGCTTCGCTTCGTATAGATCCATCCCGTGCGCAATCTGCTCGGCGATTGCGTGGATGACGATGCCCACACGCATCGGCTCGGTGGATTCGCTCACTCCACCATTCGACTCCAAGAAAGTACGCAGGGCGCAAGTGCTCCAGCTCTCTAGCTTGGATGGGCTCAGGCGGATCTTGTCCCCGGCCAACACACGTGCGCTCGTGGACGGTTCCACCATGCCCCACCATTCCTCGGGCGCTGCGCCATGCACCCCGGCACGTGCCATCTTCGCCAGGTTCCGCATGGCCGCCTGGCGTTCGTGACCAGGGCGTTGCGGGTCAGTCGCAGCATCGCGCAGCTCCGCCAGCAAGGATTCAATTGCGAGCACGCGCGGCAGCGTGCCCGCACCGGAGCCTGAAACCATATGGCCAACAGCCCCGTCTAACTCCGCCAAGGTCGCCAGTGTGGTGGGCTCCACGCCCATTTCGGCGATAAAGCGCGAGGGCACCATCGCTTCGTCACCCGAGTTCTCTACGCACGTCACGTGCACGCTTTCCGTCGCCCGGCTCACAGCCAGCAGGAATAGTCGGCGCTCCTCCTCAATCGCATCGTTGATACGTGCAACGGGCACGCTCGGGTCGATACCCCGATCCAGCAGATCCACCAGCTCCAACTGGCCGAAGAGTCCGCCGACGGTCGGGCCGGTCGGCCACTCTCCTTCCTGTACACCGGCCACTACCACGACTTGCCACTGCCTACCCGCCGCAGCGTGGGCTGGCAGAATCTCTACCGCGCCGGAGCGCACTCCGCGCTGATCGCGCCCTCCGGTTGGCACCTTCTGGGCACGAATACTGTCGACAAAGCTCTTCACCTTTGCGTGCGGATTTCGCTCTGCAAAGTCACCCACCATGTCGAACAAACTCATCACCGCATCCAGGTCCGCATCAGCCTGGGCACCTAGGGATCCACCCTTCAACGCCTGCGACCGCAGATGCATATCCAGCTGTGTGGCCTGCCAAATCTTCCAAAGCACCATCTCTGTACTCTGGTGTTCCGCCAGTGCGCTACGCCCTGCATCCAAAACCTTGGATACGCGCTGGATGACTTCTAGCTCGCGCGGCCCGCAGTAGCTAATGATCCACTGATTTGACGGGTCGCCCGGGTGGTTGAGAAACTCCGTCACATAGTCCGC
The DNA here is from genome assembly GCF_053479475.1 of Corynebacterium sp. 22-2729. Taxonomy (NCBI): domain Bacteria; kingdom Bacillati; phylum Actinomycetota; class Actinomycetes; order Mycobacteriales; family Corynebacteriaceae; genus Corynebacterium; species Corynebacterium sp. 22-2729. The sequence goes on along the minus strand of NZ_JBRBCA010000011.1, from coordinate 43,864 downwards.
AGCCTGGAATGGCTTAGCATTTTCATGCTGTCGCAACTGTTGGCCGGCAACCTGTGCAGAACGAATTGCCAGCGCCACCGCGCGGTGTACGCGGCGCACCATCACCGGATCCGCTCCGCCCACGCTTCCTTCCAACAGCTCATGCATCTCCGCCACCGTGAGATCGCGGTAGCTGGCCTCCGCAGCTAGGAGCAGCATGCGCGCCAGCGGTTGTTCCGCCAGCACCATGGATGTCGGATCCACTTTCACAGGCACGCCATAGGCCATGAGCGATCTACGCACCCGCGCGATACTGCCCGTGCCGCGCACGATTACCGCCATGTCATCCCACGCCACGTCCTGCTCGACATGCGCGCGCCGCACTACATCGACAATCCTCAAGCGTTCCGCGGTTTCTGTCGGAGCGATTGTCACGTCCACGTTCCCCTCGCGCGCCGCGGCGGAACGCAGTTCCACGCGACTTGGCTGAAAACTCAAGTGACTGCGGATATCGTTCACTGTCTGAACCGCAGGGGGCGTCAAACGATAGGAAGCACTAAGCACAACCCGGTGGTCTGGATCCTGCGAGTAGGAGTCCAAAAAAGCCTCGTCGGCCCCACGGAAGTGGAACACGCACTGATCCGGATCGCCTGCGATAAGAGTGCGGGTTCCGGGGACCAGGAAGCTCTCGATCAACCTCGCAGACGCGGGATCCAAATTGTGTGCGTCGTCAACCAGCACCAGTTTGGTCTTCGTCCGCTGCCTTTCGACCAACTGCTCCCCCTCGGGCTGGTCGAATGCGGCAAGAGTGGCGTGCAACAACTCCGAAGCGTTCAGGCTCTCGGACTGGCCCAGGCGCTGCACCTGCTCATATTCAGCCTGGAATTGCCCCGCGGCCTCCCACATAGGTCGCCCGTGCTCCACGCCTAATTGTTGCAGCTGCTCCGCGGATACTCCCCGTTCTGTGGCGCGCAGCAGCAGGTCACGCAGCTGTTGGGCAAAGCCGGCATACCCCAAGGCCGGTACCACATTGGCGGGCCAATAACGGTTGCCGTCCTCCACAGTGCCACGCAGGATTTCGCGGATCTGCATGTCATGCTCCGCACCCGTTATCAGCCGTGGCTGCTTTTTACCGCGCAGCGTCTGCACACTGCGATAAAACGCGAAGGCCCACGAATGCACCGAGCGCACAAAAGTACCGGAAGCTGCATAGTCCCCCTCGCCCGCCATGCGCTGATACAGTGCGGCGCGCACGGCCGTCGCCGCCTGTTTCGACGGTGCGAAGAACATTATTTCTGACGCCGATCCCCCGCGCAGAAGGAATTCCCGCGCAGCAGCGATCAACAGTGACGTTTTGCCCGTACCAGGTCCGCCGAGAATCGCATACGGCTTCGCATAATCCACCTGTGTGGATCCTTCGACCAGCGCTCCAGCAAGGCCTTCGAAGTGTTCCTGAGGTTCGGTCGTCGCCGACGGCTGCCCCAGCCGTACGCGCGGCTTCCCGCTGGCTCCGAGCCGCTTTTCTAGGTCGCGGTTGATGTCTCGAGTGTTGACCTGCTCCATGTCTTTAAGTTTGTCACGCGCACAGGACAACCTCCCGCTGAACTTCTTTTTGCGTTCGATTATTGTTCGTCTCGGCGTTGTTCGTCTCGGCGTTGTGCGACCCAGGCCGCCACTACATCCGCGACGCGCGCTAGCCCCGCCCACGAATCCGGCCTAGCGTTCGGCAGCATCGCGTGCAGGAAAAGTCGATACATCACTGCGCGCAGCACCAGCTGTTCAAAGTCAGGCAGGTGTGCCCACCGATCCAACAACGCATCCGGAGCATTCCCCCAGGCCATCGTGTCCACGATCAACAGCGCGACAGTCCAGGCAGCCGGGTGCCAGGCTGGGTATAAATCCGTCACGATGGGGTCAGCGGTGCCGTCGAAAATGGTGCAGCCGGCAATGTCCCCGTGCACCAATTGGTCTTCCTCGTTGATCGGCCCGCGCAGTTCCGCCAAGCTCGCGGCCTTCACCAACGCTTCAGCGACGTCTTCGCGCGGCACAGTTTCGGGGGCTAGCACCGGCGTAATCCACTCTGCCGGGTCCTCGGCAAAGGCCGCCTGGTCGGCCGCAGCGTAGAGGTCGTATTCATACCACTTCTTGCCAGCCACCGGCGGTGCCAGGAACGTCGGCTTCCGCTCGCCTCGCAGGGCTTCGTTGAGTCGCAGAGCGGCTGCAACCATCTCATCGAAGCGCGGCGACTGGTGGCCGGACATAAACGTCCGCGCACGCCATCCGGATACGCTAAACCGCCCGTCGGAAGAAAAGATAGGGCGCGACATTGACACGCCTGCGGGGCGCACCTTGGACATGATCTTCGCGATCCACGCTGCCCTTGCCGGTTCGTCCGCGCGGGAAATCACTGCCCTATCGCAGCGCCATCCTTGGCTCCATTCCTGCTCCAAAAGCACCGGATGTGCCGAGGGCACCTGGAAGCTGGCCAAAATATGCGCCGGTGGCGGGGATTGAAAGTCGCTGTGAGAATCGTCGTTGATCATGTTCTCGTTTACTTACTCTTCTTGTACCCGAAGGGGAATACCCACGGGTTGACCTTGCAGGTGTTTGAGTCGTGCCCGAAGGGCTCTTCCGGGTTGATCTTATAGATTTCGGCGTTATTCAAGCTGATCGTCTGTTGCATCATGATCGGCGCTAGTTTGCCATCAACAGTGCATGGCTCATGGGCGCTATGGCCTACTGCGTGGCCAACTTCGTGGTTGATCATGTACTGCCGATAAGCACCCAGGTCGCCTTCAAAGGGGATAGCTCCGCGCACCCAGCGTGCTTCGTTCAACACCACACGCCGTTCGCCTGAATAATTGCAGCTGGTCTCAATCCCATAGCTATTACCGCAGGTCTTGGCGGTAGTTTTGGTTGAGGTTAGCTGGATGCGCATATCCGGCTTTTCCCCCTTTGGCAGTTTGTCTTCATCTACGTGTTGGAAGGAGTACTGCGGATCGCCAACCCACGATTTCGGGTTGGAAAGGGTGGCGTCCACCATTGCGGCGAAGGCATCGTCGCCACCGTAGTCGGCTGATTTAACGGTGCTTTCTACCTCCACCACATAGGTGAACTTCTTCTTTCCCTTTCCGACTTTCTTGCCGGGCTTGCCGACGGTGCGGAACTCTCCGCTGCCCTTCTTCGCGTAGTTTCCGCCAGGGGGCAGCTCGCCCAGCTCTAGGTCATCGTAGCTACCTTCCCCATCAATGGAGCTTTCGTCGTTCGTGGACTTAGCTGACTGTCCAGGGTTGCCTTTCGACGCCACGCCACCGCCCCCCTGCGCGCTATCGTGACTCCCCAAGCCAGTGAGTACGCTGTACATGATCAGGAGCGACACCAGCACAAATGTGGCAATGACCAGTAGCACACGGCGAAAGCTAAGGTTTTCGCCGCGTGTCTGCTGTCCCCCTTCCACCGATGTTGACTTCCGAGCCGGTGGAATTGGGTGGCGCTGAAAACTGCTGCCGCTACTCAAAACTCGTCGTCGCTCCTAGCTTACGAAGCCGACGGAGTTCTTAGCCTCTGCGCCTACCTCAACGTAGGCAACCTGCTCACGCACAAGCACGTAGCGAGTTCCCTTGGCGCCCTCGATGGTCAGGGTCTCGCTGCCACCGGAGGCCAGGAAATTCTGGATTTCCGTCACATACTCATCCTGCGACTTGCTCTGCTCGTTAGAAGTATCGATGGTGATCGCCAGCTCGCGGGCGTTGTGTACGAATCCGACCTTGATCTGCATAGGAAACCTTTCCTTCATATTCGTTTTATACTCACGTGCAGTATTGTGACCATCATAGCTATCGCAAACGCGACGCAAGATTCTGCAAGCGCATTTCCCAAAAGGTTTGGAAGGAAGGTGGGAGCCCCATGAATACCGGCTCCCGCCCCTCTTTTAACGCCCTCGGAGTAGCCGCGGAAATCACGGAAGCCCTGGCAGAGACCGGTATCACCCATGCCTTCGCAATCCAGGAATACACCCTCCCGATCGCCCTCAAAGGTTCGGACGTCATCGGACAGGCGCGCACGGGCATGGGTAAAACGTTAGGTTTTGGCATTCCTGTTCTCGATCGGGTTTTTGATGACGCCGCCGTCACCGCCCCCGACGGCACCCCACGCGCCTTGATCGTGGTGCCTACTCGAGAGTTGTGCCTGCAAGTCACCGACGATCTCACTGCAGCTGCCAAGAATCTACGGGTGCCGGTGGGGGCCGAAGGGGCGTCACCAAGAAAGAGCAAGACCCGTGCTCTGCAGGTACAGGCGGTGTATGGCGGCGTGGGCTTCGAGAAGCAAACCGCCGCGCTGACCAGTGGAGCGGACGTCATTGTGGGCACGCCGGGCAGATTGTTGGATCTTTCCCGGCAAGGGCACTTGCAACTGGAGACAGTTGAAATCGTGGTGTTGGACGAGGCCGACGAAATGCTGGATCAGGGGTTCCTGGATGATGTGCGCGACATCATCACGCAGACCAGTCCGAAGCGGCAGACGATGCTGTTTTCTGCCACCATGCCGGGGCCGATTGCTGCACTGACCAGGACGCTAATGCACCACCCCATACTCATTCAGGCTGATAGCGCGGCGACGGAGGCCACCCACGAAACGACGAAGCAGGTAGTTTTTCAGTCCCACAAACTGGATCGACTCTCCGCACTAGCTAGAATCCTGCAGTCACCGGGACGGGGGCGCAGCATCGTTTTCGCACGTACGAAGCGGCAGGCCGCGAATGTGGCGCAAGAGCTGGCCGAGCTGGGCTTTCGCGTGGGCGCGGTGCACGGTGACATGCGACAAAAAGACCGGGAAGAATCACTAAGCGAGTTCCGCCGCAACGAAACCGACGTTATGGTCGCTACCGACGTCGCCGCACGCGGCATCGACATCGAGGATGTCACGCACGTCATCAATTATCAGGTGCCCGACGACGAACGCACATACGTACACCGCATTGGCCGCACTGGTCGAGCCGGCAATACGGGCACTGCCGTCAGCCTCATCGGCTGGGATGAAGTCACACGGTGGAACGCGATCAACGAAGCGCTGGGGCTGGGTTTGTCGGATCCACCCCAGTGGTTCTCGTCAAGTAAAGAGTTTCTGGCAGAGTTTGGCCTGCCAGAGAGCATCAGCGACCGGATTGGGCCGGCACGTGGAGTGAAAGGTGCGGCATTGAAGGTAAAGAAGTCCAGTAGGAGGCCTCGTCGATGAGCCGTCGTCTACCCTTCCCCGAACGTGCGCGCCGCAGCGATCACGTCATTGCCGCAGCGCTTGCCTGCAGCGTTTTAGCTCTCGGTGGCGTCACGTGGCTGGGATCCGATGCGCGCAAGGTGGACCACCAAGTTGCCAGCGATCCAATCACCGCTGACGATCGAACACTCGACGCCGGCAAGAATGCCAAAACTCCAAAGGCCCCTCAGCGGCTGAAGGAATTATGGTCCGCAGAAACCGATTCCACCGACCTCGTGGTGGATCAGGGCGGCGTGGTACTGACTGACGGCAACAATGCAAAGATGGTGCGCGGGCAGGACGGCTCGGAGGTGTGGCACTACAGCGCACCAGAGGACCTGTGCGGAGTGGCGGCGAACTGGCAGAAGACGAACCTGTTCTTGCAAGGGCCGAAGGGCTGTGGGCAGGTTGTGTCCCTAGACAGCAGCACCGGCAAATACCGGCACACCCGCGACATGCTGGCCGCCAATAATGTGAGTCTTTTCCAGAGCCGCGATGCAATCGGGATGTTGGCTCCCGCTCGCACAGAGCTCCTACGTACCGATCTCGTGCGACTCGTGGAGGTCGGTGAGAAGCTGACCGAAGTAAAGCCTGGCAGGCAGAAATACGTAGAGTGCAGTTTTACCTCCGCGCTGACCCGCAAGGAACTCTTGGCTACCGCACAGACCTGCCCGGACGATGAGAAGAAGCTGATTCGGCTGTTGAAGACAAAGCCGGAGGACTCGGACGCGCCGGAGAAATATCACGAGTACGAGGTTCCAGCAGGCAGTGAGCTAGTGGCCATTGGCATAGATCGAGCGGCGATTTACGTACCGGGTAATGGCAAGCGTGCGAAAGACGGAAAAGACAACGAGGGTTCGCGCTTCCAGGTGCTCGACAAGGAAGGTAACTTTCAGCAGTACCCGGCAGACCCTGCTCCCCTGCTGAATCCGCAGCAACGCAACGGAGAACTCTTCAGCCCCCAGACGGCAGACTCGGCGCACTTGATGAGCTGGTTCGACGGCGCACGGGTGGTTACCTTCGGACCGTCGACACTGGAACCAAAGTTCACGGTTGAGGGAGCCATAGGTCCTGCGGTTCCTCTCGGTGGGCGGCTGTTAGTGCCGACGTACAAGGGAATTGACGTGGTCGATTGGGATAATGGCAAGGTTTTGCGGACGATCCCTGTAGACCGTAAGGGCTACGAGGGCATGGTGACGCTGAAGCAGACGGGCGATGTGTTGGTTGAAAAGCGTGGCGAGACTGTGGTGGCACTAGGCTCCGCCGAAGATGGCGCAACCGAATAATCGCTTCACTTCCGCTACAGCAAATCGTTTTCTTGTGATGTTTCTCACATTTTGAATCTAAACTCTAGCCAAGCTGTCAAAAACGTGCCAAAATTCTCCAAGTAACCGAGAAAAGACCAAGAGGTTAACAGTAAGCCAACAAGGTCTTAATCGTCTGGCGAGAAGCCGCCGCGGCCACTTCACACACGGGCCTGCACGCCACTTCGCCACAAACACTTTTGCCTGAATTAACCTAGAGATTCTCTAGGTTAATTCGTCGAGCCCAACTTCGATCTCCGGCTTAAGTGCACCCACCCACAACGCAAGCAACCAAGACGACGCACCCGGGCATTTGTTGCCCGAAAAAATAGAAGGGAAACACAACAATGGATTGGCGCCACAACGCCGTTTGCCGTGAAGAAGACCCCGAACTGTTCTTCCCCGTAGGAAACTCCGGCCCTGCCCTGGCACAGATCGCCAAGGCCAAGCTGGTCTGCAACCGCTGCCCCGTCGCTTCCCAGTGCCTGAATTGGGCCATCGAGTCCGGACAGGATGCCGGTGTATGGGGCGGCATGGCCGAGGATGAGCGTCGCGCCCTGAAGCGCCGCACCAACCGCGGACGCACCCGCACCCGCAAGCGCATCACCGTTTAAGACCGACATTTTGCCCAGCTTCGCACCCCCGCTAAGCTGAAGTGGTTGGAAACAATCCCCTGTAAACACCAAGGAGCTGCACAATGAGCAAGCGTGGCCGCAAGCGCAAGGATCGTCGCAAGAAGAAGGCTAACCACGGTAAGCGTCCAAACAGCTAAGCCGTAATCAAAGGCCGGTGGGTACCGTATTACACGGTTTGCCCACCGGCCTTTTGCTTTTCCTACTCCTCGACCAACGCTACTGCGCTACCAAAAGCTATAGTGCTCCCAGAACACTGTGCGCAATCAACGAGTCTAAACGGCGAACATCCAGATCTCGCCCGATCTTCACCTTGATCTTCCCGGCACGCGTCCATAGTTCAATCTCAGCATTGAAGTCCAGCGTTCCAGCATTCTCGGTGGACCACATATTAATTGACGAATAGGGCAAAGAGTAGACCTCAACCTTCTTACCGCGCAGCCCCTGTGCGTCACGCATGATCAAACGCTTGGTCGTAAAAACCGCGCTATCCCTAAAAGTCTTGAACGCCACAACCGCCTGTTCGCCGGGCACTAGTAGTGCCATTACGTCCTGTGGGATCGCGACTTCTTCGATAAATGTCCATTCCGCGATCTGAGCAGCTTCCATCTTTCTCTCCTTCTACCTTTAACTTGGATTGTCTTCCAAAAACTAACCGGTAGAAAGCAACGATACTTGGATCTACTCCTCCACGCGGTAGCTAATCACCCGCAGCTGCGTACAAATCCGCGCGCGCAACTCCACCGGTGCCGGCTGGCTACAACAACTGCGCAGCAGATCACGAACCTGTTGCTCAATACCCAGCTGCCGCAGGCATTCCGGGCACGCATCCGCATGAGCACGCAACCGCTCACGGCTCTCCCAGTCGGCGTCACCATCGGCAACCTCATAGAGCGCATCCAGCAGGTCGTCGCAATCGGTCTTTCGCGAATTCTCTCCGAACATATGCCCTATCCCTTCGCTTCCGTGAGTTTCTTCTGAGCCTCGCCAGTCACAATCCCGTGCTCTGCCGCCACGTCTTTAAGCTTGCTGCGCAGCTGCTTACGCCCGCGGTGCAACCTGGACATCACGGTTCCTATGGGAGTATCCATGATCTCCGCGATTTCCTTATAGGCCAGGCCTTCCACGTCCGCGTAATACACGACCATGCGGTAGTCGTCACCCAAGCTCATTAACGCATCCTGAATGCGCTTGTCCGGAATGTTCTTCAGCGCCTCAACCTCAGCAGATTCCAATCCCACGGAGTCGTGCTTTGCCGTCTCCGCCAGCTGCCAATCGGTCATATCCTCGGCGCTGGATTCCGTAGGTCTGCGCTGTGCCTTGCGGTAGTTGTTGATGTACGTATTCGTCAGGATTCGATACATCCACGCTTTCAGGTTGGTGCCTTCCTTAAAGGAGCCAAAAGCCTGATAGGCCTTCATATACGCGTCCTGCACAAGATCCTGCGCATCAGCTGGGTTACGTGTCATCCGCAGTGCCGCTCCATACAGTTGATCCAGCAGAGGCAATGCTTCGGCCTCGAACCTGTGCAGCAGCTCATCAGCGCTGTCGTTACTGCGTTTCATTCGCTCACCTCTCACCTTTCTTCCAACGCAATTCTATCCCTCACTCATTCCCACCAGTTCCGGATAGTTATTGGCCACGGAACCGACCTTCCTATCGGCCTTGCGGCTGTCGACAACTGTTTCTTTATTTGGTGACGCCACCATGTCCGTCCTCTCGCCTTTCAACCATGCACCGAGCTCATCGCCGACCAGGATCCGGGGCATGCGGCTGTGTAGCCATTCGAGTTCCGGGAGAGCTGCGACGGTAATAATCGTGCCGTACAGCTGTCCCTCCACTGCCTTGCATAGCCCTGCCGCATACATCGGATGATTGTCTGCAGCAGTACTGAACCAGGGCTGCTTCTTGCCATCTGCTTCGACCGTCCACTCGTACCAACCGTCCATGGGGAACGCACAGGGCACCGATCCTGCAAACAATGGCTTGGAGAATGCCGTTTCTCCCCTGGCATTGAACACCGTCTTAGGAGGATATCCCCACCGCGCGGGTCCGATTGCAGCCTCGTTTTTAAACTCCCGTACGATCGGCACCTCGATTGTTGGGGCCACGTTAAAGTTGGCCGGCCACTCTCCCTCCCCAGCGCGCAGGATGCGGGATGTACCCAGCCGACTGCGCAGATTATCCGCAAGCTGTTCGAGGGAGCTAAAAAGAACATATCGGCCACACATACCTGCCCATTATGCCTACCCCGCACTTCTTTTCCTGGGAAAAAGTGAGACAATACGAATATGTCTGCTGGTATGTCTAAAGAACTCTGGCCCGCCCCCGTCGCCACCGAGCCGGTACAGGCCACCGTGGCCATCCCGGGGTCGAAGTCGATCACAAATCGTGCGCTCATCCTCGCCGCGCTGGCAGATGAGCCATCCACCATCACCGGTGGGCTCATCAGCCGGGACACGGAGCTGATGATGGCAGCACTGCGATCCATGGGCACCCAGATCTTGGTAAAGAACGACCAGATGCACGTCACACCTGCCGAGGAGCTCCACGGCGGACAGGTGGACTGCGGCCTGGCTGGCACTGTCATGCGTTTCGTCCCCCCAATCGCCGCTCTGGCCACTGGCACAGTCGCCTTCGACGGAGACGTGGAAGCCCGCCGCCGCCCGATGTCCACCACTCTCAGCTCCCTGCGCGCCCTCGGCGCCACGGTGAATACCAGCACAGAGTGCAATCCGGAGGGACTTCCCTTCTTTGTCGAGGGCACCGGTGAGGTCAAGGGCGGAGAGATCACGATCGATGCCTCGCAGTCCTCCCAATTTGTCAGTGGCTTACTGCTGGCCGGCGCGCGTTTCACCGAGGGCGTTACCGTTATCCACGAGGGCAATTCCCTGCCCAGCCAGCCGCACGTAGAAATGACGGTCCAGATGCTGCGTGAGGCGGGCGTGACCGTGGAGACGTCCTTCAACCGCTGGACGGTACATCCGGGTCCGATTCAGGGGCGCCGTTGGACGGTAGAACCCGACCTATCAAACGCCACCCCTTTTATGGCCGCCGGCGTACTGACCGGGGGCACTGTTCGCATCCAGAATTGGCCCGCAACCACCAATCAACCGGGTGACCAATTCCGCCAGATTCTGTTGGACATGGGCGCGGAAGCAGAATTGGATGTCCACAATGACGAGCTTGTAGTCGCTGGTACTGGCCGCATCAACGGCATCACCTGGGACATGCACGATATCGGCGAGCTCACCCCCACCGTCGCAGCCCTCGCTGCCCTCGCGGAAACCCGCAGCCACCTTTATGGCATCGCACACCTGCGCGGCCATGAAACGGACCGGCTACAGGCACTGGCGGACAATATCAACACCCTGGGCGGAAATGTGGAGCAGACCGCCGATGGTCTCATCATCCATCCGGCGGCTTTGGAAGGAGGCCGGTGGGAATCTTATGCCGACCACCGGATGGCCACTGCGGGAGCTATTCTCGGTCTGCGCGTCGAGGGCATCGAAGTCTCGGACGTAGACACAACCGCCAAGACCCTTCCCGGATTCCGTCGCCGCTGGGCGCAGCTCCTGGGGCAGGAACGCTAAATGGCGCGGAGTCACAGCAGCGCCCGCCACTGGGATGAGTCCGATGTACGTGTCCGCCCAGGCAAAGGCTCCCGCCCGCGCACCAAGGATCGCCCCAGCCACAAAAACGCGAAGCGTGGCATGGTCGTCTCCAAAGACCGTGGCCGCTGGGGCGTGGTGTTAGACGAGGACGGCACCCTAGTCACGTGCATGCGGGCCCGCGAGATGGGACGCACCAATGTCGTTGTCGGCGACCACGTCGGGGTGGTCGGCGACACTTCTGGCAAAAAGGACACACTGGCGCGCATCGTGCGTCTTGAAGACCGCACGTCCGTCCTGCGTCGAACGGCAGACGATACGGATTCCTATGAGCGCATCGTCGTCGCCAATGCGGACTATCTCCTTATCGTCAGCGCCGTCGCCGACCCACCTCCGCGTACTGGCTTTGTGGAGCGGGCACTTATCGCCGCCTTTGTCGGCGGGCTGACTCCGTTGGTGTGCCTCACCAAGTCCGACCTCGCCGATCCCAACGCCTTCGCTGCCGAGTTCCGCGACCTTGACGTCGAGGTGCTCACCACCGGTGTAGACGACTCTCTGGATGCGCTCGCAAAGCACATCACGGGCAACGTCAGCGCCCTTGTCGGCCACTCAGGTGTTGGAAAATCCACCCTGGTCAACCGCCTTATTCCCGACGCAGAACGCGCCACCGGCGAGGTAAGTGGCGTGGGAAAGGGGCGCCATACTTCCACCCAATCGGTCGCCCTCCAGCTCCCGCAGGGCGGTTGGATCATTGATACTCCCGGTATCCGCAGCCTTGGTTTGGCACATGTCGATCCGGACACCGTCGTAGAAGTCTTCGAGGATCTACGCGAGGTGATCGATGACTGCCCCCGCGGCTGCACTCATATGGGACCACCTGCGGACCCAGAGTGCGCACTGGATTCTCTTACCGGCCCATCCGCTCGGCGCGTCACCGCAATCCGGCGCCTGCTAGAGGCGTTGCGCAGTAATAACGAGTGGGAGATGTAGCCGCAAGCTACATCAGGTCCACCAAGAACGGCAGCTCTTTGCCGTCGTACCAGCTCATCAGGTTGTCTTCACAATCCCCCAACGCGAACTCTGCGTCCTCATCCCCCAGGTCAGCCGCGTCGATGCACTCAATTGCCTTGGCTGTGGCAGCTTCCGCGTCGGCGTCATCAACATGGATCGCCAGCAACTGCTTTACCTGAACGACAGCTGGATCCAGCCGCACCACTGACTCGCCATCTTCTGGCGCCAGCGTCACCGCCGAGTCGTCGAATTCTGCGCTAATCACCACGCGGCGGTGTGGGAAGCGTTCCTCCCCACCTGCGCTCAACAGGCGCAGAGAAGCACGGGCGGCGTCGAGGAAAGCGGTGTATGCCAGTTCCTCTTCGTCACCGCCGGTGTAGAACTCCCGCACCGCGGGGGTCAGGGCAAAGCCCACCCCAGAGCGCACAGGGTGCTCGCCCTGTTCCGCGAGGGTGCCCAGCATGTCAAAAGTCGCGGGAATGTACACCAACATGGTTTAGAACTCCCCCTCGAGCTCGAATACACCCGTGATCTCCACGACCGCACGGTCGAACTGCTGGTAGTAAATACCGATCAGGCCGGCACCGACGGCACCGCGGATGTTCAGAATATTGTCATCCACCAGCACCAGATCCTCCTTCGGCAGTTCCAGACGCTCAGCGGTAATGCGGAAAATCTCCTCGGAAGGCTTCTCCGCCCCCACTTCACCGGACAGGATCACGGCATCCACGTAGCCGCCCTCTAGCCAAGTTCGAATCGGCGCGGCTCCAGCCCCACCTGGATCATTGGACAAGATCGCCGTAGCGATGCCCTCCGCCCGCGCCGCTGCGAGTAGCTTCCTCCACCGGCGACGATCTTCCTCGGCGCCGTCCAATACTCCGCAATAATCAACTACTAGTCCACGCATGCCCTACATTCTGCCATCTTTTCTGCTCCCGCCGCCCCTCAGGGGCGCACACTTCGCTATAGTTATGGCCGTATGGCGCCTTCGGGGGAACGCGCCAGCAATACATTTTCTAGGGGGAATTCTTCGTGACCACATCTGCTTCTACACGTCCACTGTCAAAGTTCGTATTTCTACGCCCGCCCACCCCGGCTATTGCTGTACAGCCAACAACGGCCGAAGCTACCGATTCTTTTCTTGACGCCCACACGCCTCCACCCCAACGCATTGCGCAGATCGTCAAGTTGTGGCTGGAGGCATTGGAAGGCCGCCGCCCCATCGAGCACCTGCGTCGCGCGCCCTTTAGCGAGCGAGTGCTAGAGCAATTGCGTGTCCGCCGAACCGTGCGACCGACCCCGACAATCGGGCGCGCGGAACAGGGGGCGTCGATAATAAGCCTGCACATACAACCGAGCGCAGGCGACTGCGTGCGCTTTTGTGCGTCGGTACAGATGGGGGACAGGGTGCGAGCGCTGGCGGGTGCCATGTCGCAACACACGCAAAAGCGCCGCGCGGGGCTACATCAACTGCGTAGCTCCGCACGGCGCGGGAAGAAAGTCTGGGCTATCGATAGCCTCAGCCTGATCTGAAACTAGCCGCCCATGGTGGTCTGGGTGGCGCGATCCACGGCCACGCCCTCGTTACCCGCTGCCGGATCCTCGACATGCACGGTGTTGGCCTGCTTCAGCTGGTTGCGAACTAGGAACATTTGGCGAACGGTTTCTTCCTTAATGCCGTCCTTCATACGGTTAAACATGTCGCCACCCTCGCGCTGGTATTCCACCAGAGGATCGCGCTGTGCCATCGCGCGCAGGCCAATGCCCTCCTTGAGGTAATCCATCTCGTAGAGGTGCTCGCGCCACTTCTGATCCACGACGTTCAGCAAGGCTGCGCGCTCCATGCCACGCATCTGCTCTTCGCCGGCGATTTCGGTGACATTCTCTTCCAGCTCGTCGTACTCGTGGTTTGCATCCTCGAGTAGGGCGTCCAACAGCTGGGAAGAGCTCAGCTCGCCCGAGCGACCGTACTCGTCTCCCTCGACGAGGGACTCGTGGGTGAAGGTCGGGCCGTAGAGGGAATCCAGGGCGTTCCACAGGGTATCCAGGTCCCAGTCTTCGACATAGCCCTCAGCGGTTGCACCATCCACGTATGCCTCGACGGTGTCCTTCAGCATGCTGCGGATCTGGGATTCCACATCCTCGCCCTCGAGGATCTGGCGGCGCTCACTGTAGATCACCTTGCGCTGCTCGTTCATGACTTCGTCATATTTGAGCACGTTCTTGCGCATCTCGAAGTTGGCGGACTCCACCTGCGACTGTGCACCCTTGATGGCGTTGGTGACCATCTTCGAGTCGATGGCCTCGTCATCCGGGATATTCAGACGAGTCATCAGGGTTTCCATTGTCTGGCCAACGAAGCGCACCATCAGGTCGTCACGCATGGACAGGTAGAAACGGGTTTCGCCCGGGTCACCCTGACGTGCCGAACGACCGCGCAGCTGGTTATCGATACGGCGGGACTCGTGACGCTCCGTGCCCAGCACGTACAGGCCACCAACCTCGCGGACCTTTTCCGCCTCTTCCTTGGACTCGGCGCGTACCTTTTCAATCTCGTCGTCCCAGGCTTCCTCGTAAGCCTCCGGGCTTTCGACGGGATCCAGGCCACGCTCGCGCAGGTTAATGTCGGCAAGGATATCCGGGTTACCGCCCAGCACGATGTCGGTACCACGGCCGGCCATGTTCGTAGCCACAGTGACGGCGCCCAGACGTCCTGCCTGGGCGACGATCTCGGCCTCCTGCTCGTGGTACTTCGCGTTGAGCACGTTGTGCTTGATTCCACGGCGCTGCAGCAGCTTGGACAGGTACTCGGAACGTTCGACGGAGGTGGTACCCACCAGCACAGGCTGGCCGGCCTCCACGCGCTCGGCGATGTCCTCAGCCACGGCCTCGAACTTCGCTTCCTGAGTCTTGTAGATCAGGTCGACGTGATCCTTGCGCTGATTTTCCTTGTTCGTCGGGATCGGAGCAACATCCAGCTTGTAGGTGGACTTCAGCTCGGCGGCCTCGGTCTCTGCCGTACCCGTCATACCCGCCAGCTTGTCGTACAGACGGAAGTAGTTCTGCAGCGTGACGGTGGCCAGCGTCTGGTTCTCGTTCTTGATCTCGACGTGTTCCTTCGCCTCAATCGCCTGGTGGATGCCCTCGTTGTAACGGCGTCCATCCAGGATGCGGCCCGTGAACTCGTCGACGATGACGACCTCGCCGTTGCGGACGATGTAATCCTTATCGCGGGTGAACAGCTCCTTGGCCTTGATGGAGTTGTTCAGGTAGCTAACAAGCTGCGAGTGCTCAGGTGCGTAGAGGTTCTCGATGCCCAGCTGATCCTCGACGAACTCCACGCCTTCTTCCTTGACGCCCACGGTCTTCTTCCGCTCGTCAATTTCGTAGTGGATGTCGCGGGTCAGCTTCGGGGCAATAGCTGCGAAGGCGGTGAACCACTTGCTGGAACCCTCTACGGGACCGGAGATGATCAGCGGGGTACGTGCCTCGTCGATAAGGATGGAGTCAACCTCATCGACAATCGCGTAGTTGTGGCCGCGCTGCACCAAGTCGTTCAGGGAGTGCGCCATGTTATCGCGCAGGTAGTCGAAACCGAACTCGTTGTTCGTGCCATAAGTGATGTCCGCGTTATAAGCCTCGCGGCGTTCAGCTGGGTTCTTGCCGCTGAGGATCACGTCGGTAGTTAGGCCCAGGAAGCGGTGCACGCGACCCATCCACTCCGAGTCACGCTTAGCCAGGTAGTCGTTAACGGTAACGACGTGGACGCCCTTACCGGACAGTGCGTTGAGATATGCGGGAAGAACACAGGTCAGGGTCTTACCCTCACCGGTCTTCATCTCGGAGACATAGCCAAAGTGCAGTCCGGCGCCGCCCATGACCTGCACCTTGTAATGCTTCTGCCCCAGCACGCGCCAGGATGCCTCACGCGCGGTGGCAAAAGCTTCGAGCAGGATGTCATCCAAGCTCTCGCCGTCGTCTTGGACTCGCTTTTTGAACTCTTCGGTCTTGGCCTGCAGTTCCTCGTCGCTGAGCGCGGAGTATTCCTCTTCGAGGTCCATCACTTGGTCGGCGATCTTCGCGAGACGCTTGACCGCACGGCCTTCGCCCATTCGGAGAATTTTCGAAAGTCCTAGCACGCTGATGCTGTCCTTTTCTCGGTTTTTAAAACTTGTTAGCTAACTTGTCGGCTTCGGACAATCCTACCCCCACCCCCAAGGTCACGGGCAACTACACCCCACAACAAAACCAAGAAAACCAACCTTCCGCGGTTGAAGGGCGGAAGGTCGGTTGGGAGGAAGTTGGAAAGCTTTTTAAGCTACTTAGGCTTCTTTCTCTTCCAGAGTGATCAGGCCGTAATCGAAAGCGTGGCGACGGTAAACCACGGACGGCTGGCCGTTTTCTTCGTTGATGAATAGGAAGAAGTCGTGGCCAACGAGTTCCATCTCGCTTAGCGCCTGGTCAACGCTGATCGGGGCGGCCTTGTGAACCTTCTTGCGCACAACCTGACCGGGCTTGAACTGGTCCTCGTAAGGATCAACGTCGTAAGGTCCAACCTCTTCCGGCTTCGTCTCAGCCTTTGGCTGGGCTTCCTCAACCAGGTTGGCAGTAGCTTCGCCCACAGACATAGGGGTGCGGTGTCCGGAGCGGGCGATCTTGCGGCGAGCCTTCACCTTGCGCAAGGAGCGTTCCATGCGTCCGATTGCGACCTCGAGAGCAGCGTAGAAGGAATCTTCCTTGGCCTCCGCGCGAGCGATGTGCCCCTTGCCGGTTGCGGTGATTTGCAGACGATCCTGCTGGTCACCACGGCGCGGGTTAGGCTCGTGCTGCAGCTCTACGTGGAAAAAGGTGAGGGTAGGATCCAGGCGTTCAATCTTTGCCAGCTTGCCCTTGACTCGCTCTGCGAAGTGCTCTGGCACCTCGACATTGCGGCCGGTGATTTCCACGCCTGCCTCTGGTGCAGACAGTTCCTCGTTGCCAAAGTTGGACGAGTTTTTGCCGGTCGACATTGCTCAACCTCCAAGGTCATTCACCGCCAGAATCAGGCCGGATTACCCACCTTCCAACGGTGATCGTTCCACCTATTATTCTACCGATCGACAAGACGACATTCGCACATAACCCCCTGATTGATACTAGTTCTGCTACTTGTCTCCGTTACCAATGTGTTTTAAGCACCTGCCAGCACCAAAGCCAACCGGGGATGGACCCCGTGCGCCGACAGTGCAAATGCGAATTGGGCAGTTGTAGCGCCAGTGGTGCACACATCATCCACAATCACTACCTCGTCTGCCCCGCGTAGCCTCCCCACCGCCACGGGGTCGAAAAGAATATTTCGTGCAACGTTTTCTCGCCGCTGGTGGCGGTCCAACCCCACTGAGTCCACGCTCGATTCATCGAGCCATGCCACCGGACAAACCTCCACCCTGGGATATAGTTCAGCGGCTGCTTGGCAGAACCTCGTGACAATGTCCCCTCCGCGGTGTCGCGCTGCCGACCTGCGAGTTGGAGCGGGCACCAGCCTGACCCGCCCCCACCTCGGATCCGGTACCAAGCCTAAGCCGCTGACGTGCAAAATCCCGGCGGCCAACAGACGACCAGCTACATCAATAGCCGCCGGGCGCAGTCGTTCCTTTGCGCTCAGGATCAGCATGCGTCGCGCACCGCCATACGTGCCAGAAACAAAAACCGGTACGGCAGCTACCCGTGGCTGCCAGCGCTGCCACGGGTGCATCAGCTGTAACCCGCACTCCTCGCACAGCTGTTCTCCCACGGCCACACCTGCCGGGAGCGCCTGCATCCGACCACAGCACACACAATCCGCGCGCCACACCAATCCGGCAAGCGCGTTTAAATCCCCCAATATCCCCACAGGCAAGAGCCTAGTCGGCCAACAAAGGTGTTGCCCGCTTTCCCTGCATCGTGGGAACTTCACGCCAGAACCTCGACTCCTCTGAAGTCACGTCGAACTGCATCAACGCATTGGCATCGGTGACGTAGATCTTGTTGCCATCCGTTGCCACCGACACCACCGGTGCGGATAGGTTCCGACCCGTAATTTGCTGCGAATAGGATCCGTCCACCTCGATATCCCACACTGGGGCGTCGTTAGCACGTGTGCCGACCAGCACGGATCCATCTTCCGCCCACTCGGCGCTTACCGCCGTATCGCCTACTGCGTTACCGATCTCCACTGGGGCTCCGAGTCGCTTCGTGCCCTCGTCTGTCGTCTCCAGCACCGCAACATACACGCGCCCATTGACCACCATCACAGCTCGCGTGCCGTCATGAGAAACACGGAATACGCTAATGCGTTTTTTGTCCCCGTGGATCATCCTCAGCGTGGATCCATCGACCTTCTGCTCTCCCACGTTTCCGGTCTCGGGATTGCGTGTAACCTCAATGATCTTCTCACCGTCGGCGACGACGTATACCGAGGTCGCATCGAGTCCCCAGCTTGGCCTGGTCAGAGAATCCGCTTTCACGGAGCTCACCGGCTGGTCCTCCTTGGCTCCAATCATCAGCTGACGTGGCTCATCGCCCCGCCCGGTCACTGCGGCATAGACCTCATCGCGGGAACTCAGCGATGCTGATTCGATATAGCGCTGGGTTAGCCACCCATCGAGCTTCTTCGCCCGCGTGCCATCCGGTTGATAAATATCTCCGCCAGAAACTGCCCGCAATGGCACTTGAACTCGCACATTCGGGTCGTACTGCGACAGGTCCTGAACCAACCATTTCCCCTGCATGTCATCGCTCATTGGGGTGCCATCGGCAGTGAGCTCATAAGGCCCACGCACTTCCGAGCCCGCTAAAGTCCATACAACCTGCGCAGCAAGCAATCGTCGTCCATCGGCGGACAGACCTTGCAGACCGGTAAAGCTAACGGAAGGGTCGCCCTCCCGGTCGTTAGACACCTGGGCGGTGGCGCCATCGGGAAGAAGATTCCTCACGGCCTTTTTTAATCGTTCCTGGGGCCCTGCGACCAGCAAAGACACCAGAGAGGCTGCGGTGGACTGCTGACCGGTGTAGATCCAACGGCGATCCGGCACTAGTGCCCTGCCATTGCGATCCGGGAAGTAGATATTGCGCGCACGGTAGGTGCTCACAAAATCTTGGCGATCTAGCACCACCACGTTCGGCAGATTACTGATACGCCATTGCCCATCGATGTTCTGCATTTCATAGGTGGTTTCAAAAGCCGTGAACTGCGGATCGAACACACCACCCACGCCAAGGGTTCCGACGACGTTGCCGCGCACACGATAGGTGATCTTCGTGTCACTTCCTTGCCCCTCAGAGGCAATATCGATGCGGTCGAGCACCATGGTTGGCGCATCGGATTGCCATCGTCCCTGCATACCACTGGTAAGGAACTTCTTCGCCGCTTGATGCTCCCGTAGCGGGTGGGCACTGGCGGTAAAGAAATCACGCAGAAGTAGATCAGACGGCTGCCCATCAGAAGGCGTCGGAGCCTCCTGTCCACTAGGAGCCGGCGCATAGCTAGAGATCGCTTCGGGTTTGGTGCTGTCCGGAAGCGTAGAGCACGCGGCCAGCAGACCCAGCCCAGCCACTGCGGCCAGTACCTTTGTGCTCTTGTTACTCATCGTGGCTACCTTCCTGTTCCTCGGTAGTGACGCCCTTATTCTCCACCGCCATCGGTAATGGCGAGGAGTGCACGGTGCGCCCTTGTTGTAGCGGGAGGGTCAACCGGAAGCAGGCTCCCACGCCAGGTTCACCGGCTGCTTCGAGGCGACCACCGTGGAGGTTTGCGTCCTCCTTAGCAATGGCGAGTCCCAGGCCAGTGCCGCCGGTACGGCGCTCTCGGGAGGGATCGGAGCGCCAAAAACGGTTGAACACCATCTCTTCTTCGCCGGGCTTAAGTCCCACACCGTGGTCGGTGACAGTGACAGCCAAAGCATCCGCACCTACCGCCATCTTCACCTCAACTGGATTGCCTTCGGAGTGATCGACAGCATTGGCAAGCAGGTTGCGAAGGATCCTCTCCACCCGTCGCGAATCGACGGCAACAACCACCGGTTCCTCCGGAAGATCCACGATAAACTCCGTGCCGATGTCTTCGGCAATGGCGCGCACCTGCTGCAAAGCGGAGCGCACGACACCGCGCACGTCGACTTTTTCAGCCGATAGGTTCGCCACGCCCGCGTCGTGACGAGAGATCTCCAGCAAGTCACCGAGTAGAGTCTCGAAGCGATCTAGCTCCTTGGTCATCAAGTGCGCTGCGCGAGCGGTCAGGGGGTCAAGTTCATCCGCATTGTCCTCGATCATGTCCGCGGCCATGCGAACCGTTGTCAGCGGAGTACGTAGTTCGTGGGAGACGTCCGAGGTGAACTGGCGCTGCAGGGAACCGAACTCCTCCAGGTTGCGAATCTGGGTGGACAGCTTCTCTGCCATGTCATTGAAGCTGTATGCAAGCTTGGCCACCTCATCCTGGCCATCGACGACCATGCGCTCGTGGAGGTGCCCAGCAGCCAGCTTCTCAGCGATTTTGGACGCGGCGCGCACCGGCCCAATGATCTGTTGTGAGAACACCCAGCTGATCACCATGAGCAAGATAATGAGGACGATTCCGCCGGCCATTAAAAGGCCGCGCATCAGGTTCAGCGTGACTTCCTCCGAAGTCAAAGGCACCAGCAAGTAGAGCTCTAACCCGGGAATGTCGGAGTAGACGGGACTGCCGATGATGAGTGCTTTGTAACTACCGTTTTCTCCGTTGACGCGGGCGTATTGGTACGAGACCTGCCCCTGACGCACAAACTCGCGTAGATTCTCGGGAATGTCAATGTTCGCGGGAATACGGGTTTCGGAATCGCTGGCGTCAGAAGCAATAAGCACCGAGTCATAGACCGGAGCGCTCGATTGATCCATTCCCGTTGAGCGATTCGAGAGCACGGCTCTGGCAGATGTCAGCCTCACTGAGACGGGATTAGAGGAGTCCGTGGAGGCTATCTGCTCCTCCACTGCAGCACGCGCTCGATCCATGCTGTCGACGCCTTCGGAGAATTTGGTAGCCAGCAGTTGCTGGCTAAGGAAACCCGTCAGCAGAAATCCCATTAGCAGGAATGCAAAGGTGCTGGAGGCCAGCACGCTGCCGATAACGCGCAGCTGAATGGACTGGCGCCATCGCAGACTCAGCGAATTGATCGCCCGCACCCAGGTATCCTTCGGCCGTCGGAAGAAATCCCGCAGCACAGACCAAAACGTCGAACCCGCGGCAAGGGTCTTTTCCCGTTTCCTTAAAGGGAATTTCTTGCCATTTGGGGATCGCCAGCGCGACGGGCGGGGGTTAGCCTGTGTGGCGTCCTGCAGCTTTTTACCCCGCCGGACGGGGGCGTTTTCTTGTTGCTCCTGATCCACGTGGAAAACTTATTCGCCCGTCTTGTATCCGATTCCGCGAACGGTCTGGATGATCTTCGGATCATCCGGATCCTTCTCCACCTTTGCGCGCAAGCGCTGGACATGCACATTTACCAGGCGGGTATCGCTGGATTTGCGGTAGCCCCACACCTGCTCCAGAAGCTCTTCGCGGGAGAACACCTGGCGTGGACGGGAAGCAAGCGTCACGAGCAGATCAAACTCTATGGGGGTCAGTGCGATCTCCTGGCCGTCCCGGATGACCTGGTGGCCGGGCACGTCGATCGTCAGGTCGGCAACTTCGATGGAATCGACCTGTGTTTCTTCCGGGGTGCGGCGCAGGCGAGCCCGCACACGTGCGACCAGTTCCTTCGGTTTGAAGGGCTTGTGCACGTAGTCGTCGGCACCGGATTCCAGCCCCAAGACCACGTCCACGGTGTCGGTACGTGCGGTCAGCATCACGATCGGTACCGTGGAACTCTCTCGAATGGCCTTGCACACGTCGATGCCATTCATGCCAGGCAGCATCACGTCGAGCAGAATGAGATCCGGGTTGTGCTCCTCGGCGGCCTTTACGGCCTCCACGCCGTCACCCACGACGATGGTGCGGAACCCCTCGCCCTGCAGGACGATGGTGAGCATTTCAGCAATAGCCGGGTCGTCATCAACCACCAGAATTTTCGTGTCCACGGTTGTCATCCTCTCATTTCTTCCAATAGATCCGCGACCTTCACCGCGCGACCTTCGTAGTCATCCCCGGTGCTATCGACCGTCACCCATGGGCTCAGCCACTGCTGCTCCGCCAACGCTCGATAAGCCTGGACGGTTCGCTCCTGCAAACTGCTATCGCGCTCATAGGCATCGCGCGCCCGAGTCTCGTCCACGGCTTCCCGCGCTTCGGCGCGCTGCCCGGCAACCTCAGCCTCCACGTCCACAAGGATCTGCAAATGCGGTGCTGGAATCCCCAGGGTCTCCTGTTCTAGCTGCGTCACCCAGTCGCCAACCTCAGCCACATTGCTGCCCAACCGGGCGGTTGAGTAGGCCACGTTCGACGCGGTGTAGCGGTCGATCAGAATGACGTAACCATCCTCATCGAAGTCCGCTAGGTCCGCTGCGATCTCGCTGCGATCTAGTGCGAAAAGCGTGGCCATGCCATGCACTGAGTCAATCAGATCGCCCAGCTTCTCATGCAGCGCCTCGCGCGCCAGCATCGCCGGATTCGATTCCTCATAGCGCGGAAATGCGATGCGTGCCACTGGCACCTCGCGCGCTACCAACTCTTTTTCAACGGCAGTGACCAGGGTATTTTTCCCCGCGCCGTCGACTCCTTCAAAGCTAACGATCATTTTTAGTATCGGTAGTGCTCTGGCTTGAACGGCCCGGCGACATCCACTCCGATGTACTCCGCCTGCTCCTTGGTCAACGTCGTCAGCTTACCGCCGAGCGCCTCAACGTGAATGCGGGCGACCATCTCGTCCAAGATCTTCGGCAGGCGATAAACGTCGTTGCCATACTGATCCGACTTCGTAAACAATTCGATCTGTGCAATCGTCTGATCGGCAAAGGAGTTGGACATCACGAACGATGGGTGGCCGGTAGCATTACCCAGGTTCAGCAGGCGACCTTCACTCAACACCACGATGGATACCGGCTCGCCGTCGGCGCCGGGGAAGGTGAACTCGTCAACCTGCGGCTTAATGTTCACGCGGCTAACGTCCTCGCGGTGCAGCAGGCTGGCCATGTCGATCTCGTTATCGAAGTGGCCGATGTTGCCCAGCACCGCGTGGTTCTTCATCATCTGCATGTGCTCAAACGTGATAATCCCGAGGTTCCCCGTCGCGGTGATGACAATGTCGGCGTCACCAATAAAGTCCTCTACCTGCACTACCTCGAAGCCGTCCATGAGCGCCTGCAGGGCGTTGATCGGATCGACCTCGGTGACCTTAACGATCGCACCCTGGCCCGCTAGTGCTTCGGCACAGCCCTTACCTACGTCACCGTAGCCGCACAGCAGGACGGACTTGCCGCCGATCAGCATGTCGGTAGCGCGGTTGATGCCATCGATCAGCGAGTGGCGGGTGCCGTAGCGGTTGTCGAACTTGGACTTCGTCACGGCATCGTTGACGTTCATCGCCGGGAATGGCAGCATGCCTTGCTCGGCGAAGTGGTAGAGACGGTGCACGCCCGTCGTTGTTTCTTCGGTGACACCCTTGATGCTTTGTGACGCCCGGTTCCAGAACTTATCGTCCTCCGCCAAGGCTTCACGCAGCATCCCGAGGAAGGCCTTGTACTCATCGGAGTCATGATCCTCGGCATCCGGAACGAGGCCTGCGTTTTCAAATTCCATGCCCTTGATGACAGCCATGGTCGCATCGCCACCGTCGTCCAGGATCATGTTGGCTTCTACGCCTTCTCCCCAGGTGAAGATCTGCTTCAGGCACCACCAGTACTCGTCCAGGGTCTCGCCCTTCCAAGCGAACACTGGCACGCCGGCGGGTGCGTCCGGGGTTCCCTCACCAACGACAATGGCAGCCGCGGCTTCGTCCTGGGTGGAAAAGATATTGCAGGAGGCCCAACGAACCTCAGCGCCGAGGGCCACCAGAGTTTCGATCAGCACAGCTGTCTGCACGGTCATGTGAATGGAGCCAGCGATACGGGCGCCCTTCAGGGGCTGTTCGTCGGCGTAGTCGCGACGCAGCTGCATGAGCCCGGGCATCTCGTATTCCGCCAGGCGGATCTGGTGGCGGCCGGCCTCTGCCAGCGAGAGATCCTTGACTTTAAACTCCATGGGTGGGGTGACTCCTCAAATGATGACAGGTCTATTTTCTATGGACAGTGTATTAGACGGGCATTGAACGGCGTTTGAGATGCCTCGAAATGTCTAACTGAGTGCCTCGACGAAGGTCTCCAGGCCGTCGGCTTCGTCGCCATCTTCGGTGTCATCGCCGTCGTTGGCACTGGCCGCGCGCCGCTCCATCTCCCCATCGAGCAGCTGCAGGGACACCTCCTGCAAGTTCGCCGGGCACTCGCCGATATGGGCGCGAATATAAGGGTGTTCATCTGCCACGCTGGCTGTACTGAAGGGAGCACCGCCCCAAATGGCGGCCACAGTGGCGGCGCACAGCCCGATGGAATAGTCCACGGAGTCCGGCTGTCCATCCCGCAGCGCCAAATTTACGGCGTCCACCAGGGCTCCAACTACCTCGGGGTCCTCCAGCTCTGCCAGTTCGTCCAGGAAGTCCACATTGTCTTCCTGCGAGAAAATGAATTCGTCCCAGTTGCTCATCGTGCCGGCCTTTCTATCGCTCAATTACCGACTGTAGCGCGTTTACACGGGCGACAACTCTGGTCAAGGATCGCGATTCCTGATAGGCTCGTTTTGCGCTTAATCAAATTGTGACCTTCGAGGGGCACAGATCAAAACAGGGAGGTGAGCCAGGTGGCAGCAGAAGAAACCGAACAGCACTCCACCGAAGAGCACTCCTCCGTGCCTCGGGTAATTAGCGGGATCGCGATTATCGGTTTGGTACTCGCAGGTGTCATCGGGGTTTGGACGTGGCAAGCAGGCTCCGAAGCGACGGCTCCGAAGCGAAACAATGCGGACGAATCTACGATCGCCATCAGCACCGGCGCGGCTTCGCAAAAGCATGACGTTGTCCCTGGCAATGGTGGTACCGACGAACCCGAGCAGCAGGCGCCCCCGGCCTACTCCACCAATAGCCCGAATGGTAGCGAAATGGGAGAGTTCAACAACGTGGCGCCATTAGGGCAAGATCCCTACTTGCCCCCCAACTCCTGGGATGGCTACCGTTCGTATAACTCCCAGCCTTCAAAGACGATCATCGCGGAAGGCCTGAACTCACGCGATGCTGTCCAGCCCCAGCAACAAGCGCAACCGAGTCAGCAGCCGGCACAGCCGCAGACTCAGGCACAGCCGCAGACTCAGGCTCCCAAGCCAGAGCAGAATGCTGGCCCTGTCCTTCCGACGATCCCGACGCTACCGACTAAACCTGCGCTACCTGGTGGTTCCGACGGGCCGAGTAAGCCTATCGAAACGGAAAAGGGTACCGACGCAAACGCCACCGTGCCGCCAGACTTCACCCCGTCTCCGTCCAAGGCTACCGAGCCCACCGAAATCGCCGGGGACAACAAGCCCCAAACTGCTCCCGCCCCCAAGCCCAGCGGTGAGTCTGACAGGCCCACCGATACCACGCTGGGCCCGGCTACTACACCCCAGGCCGAGCGATAAAAGCCTGGCCGCGTACGCTGGCCGACTCGCCAAAAGGCACCCAAACGGCGGAGCCACTGTCGACATGTGCTCCTTCGCAGTCCACGTCTCCACCGACCGCCAGCACGATCGCCGGGCCTTCAACAGCCCCCTCGCCCGCCAACCGGCGCAAGCTAAACTCCTTCGCCGGGGTGTGGTACACGCCGGTTTCGTCGGCACGCAGTCGCGGGTCGGAGAGTTCCTCCCAGCGCACCACCTTCATCAACTCATTGATATCGATATGCTTTGGCGTGAGCCCGCAGCGCAGCACGTTGTCGGAGTTTGCCATGATCTCCACCCCTGTTCCGCGCACATAGGCATGCAGCTGTCCGGCATCGAGGTACAAGGCCTCCCCCGCCTGTAACTCCACTCGGTTCAGCAGCAGCGCGAACAGCACACCACGATCCGCGGGGTACTGCTCCTCCAATCGCAGAACCAGATCCGCCACGTCACCCATCCAGCCGTCAGCGGTAGTTACCAGCTCTCGGCAGCGCCGCGTGAGGGCGTCAAGAACCGCCGATACTTCCTCGTCCGGAAGGTGCAGTGCGCGCTCGACCGCAGCGTGCAGGTCGTCACGCAGGAAATCAAGCTCCGGCAATGCCAGCCAGTCCAGCAGTTCACGGGTGCGTGCAACTGGCCGAAAGCCCGCCATAGCCTCAAACTCGCCCAGCGCTACCAGAAGCTCAGGCTTGTGATTGTCATCCTTGTAGTTGCGTTCGAAGGCATTCCGGGGAATTCCGGCGGCGTCCTCCGCCGCAAAACCGGCTTCGGCTTGAGCTTTCGTGGGGTGTACCTGGATGCTCAGTGCACGCTCTGCAGCCAGAAGTTTGAGCAAAAAGGGCAGGTGCTTATGCCCGGCGCCCAACTGGCCTTCCGGATCGGCCTCAATGAGGTCCAAGAGTGGGCCCGGTGCTCCCGGGTGAGCTCCGAACCACAGCTCGGCCTCCGGCTCTGAGGTCGGTGTAGCACGCCCCTGCAGCTTGGCGAGGGATTCATGTGACCCCCAGGCATAGTTCTGAACAGCACCTTCGATACGCTGCATCAGCTTTCCTCCTAAGCCCGGATGACGGACAACGCTTCGTCGACGATGGCTTTTACTCCCTCGTCGTCGCGTGCCTCGACGTTGAGGCGCAGCAGCGGTTCGGTGTTCGACGCCCTCACGTTCAGCCAGGAACCGTCCTGCAATTCGATAGTCACGCCATCGAGGCGGTCGACGGATGCAGTGCGGTCGGCAAACGCTTCCACTACAGCCTCGGTGCGTCCCGCCTGGTCGGCCACCTCGGAGTTGATCTCGCCGGAGGCGCGGTAGGTCTCATAGGCGCGCTTTAGCTCGGACAGGGGCTTGTCCTGCTCGCCCAAGGAAGCCAGCACGTGGAGCGCAGCAAGCATGCCGGAATCGGCGTTGAAGAAGTCGCTAAAGTAGTAGTGCGCGGAGTGCTCACCACCGAAGACGGCACCTTCCTTTGCCATCTGCGCCTTAATGAAGGAGTGGCCAACGCGGGTCCGCACTGGCTTTCCTCCCTTGGCTTCCACCAGTTCGCGGACGGACTTGGAAGTAATGAGGTTATGGATGATTGTGGCGCCCGGCTGCTCATCCAGGTAGCGCTCGGCAATCATGGCGCAGATCGTGGAGGGGGAAACGGCCTCGCCCTTCTCGTCCACGATGAAGCAACGATCCGCGTCCCCGTCGAAGGCTATTCCCAGATCAGCACCCTTGTCCACGGTGAACTTCTGCAGATCCACCAGGTTCTTCGGATCCAACGGGTTGGCCTCGTGGTTCGGGAAGTTACCGTCGAGTTCGAAGTACAGGTCAAAGACTTCCAGCGAGCTCTGCTGCAGTACAGCGGGGACGGTCAATCCGCCCATGCCGTTGCCGGCGTCCACCGCGACCTTCAGCGGTCGGATGTTCAGCGGCACCAGCTTGTTGAGATACTCGGCGTATCCTGCCAGAACGTCTTCGGTGGAGTTAGTACCAGGCGCGCCGTCAAACGTGGGCACGCCGTCGACCAGTTCTGCGGAGATGCGATCCAGGCCGGAATCCTGTCCCACCGGGCGAGCCCCAGCGCGGCAGAGTTTGATGCCGTTGTACTTAGCGGGGTTGTGGGAGGCGGTGAACATGGCTCCCGGACACTGCTTCACACCACTGGCGTAGTAGAGCTCGTCGGTGCTGGTAAGCCCAAGGGAGATAGTGTTCAGCCCCTGCGCGTTCACACCTTCGGCGAATGCTGCCACTAGAGCCGGGGAGCTGTCGCGCATATCGTGGCCGACGACGATGGTTTCCGCTCCTTCTTCGCGCATAAGGCGGGCGAAGGAGCCCGCTACGTCGCGTACGAATTCCTCGTTCAGGAAGCCGGCTCCTTCGCCGACCACACCGCGGACATCGTAGGCCTTGATAGCTGCCGCCACGTCTTTCGGGGAATGAGTAGCCATAGTGGTTTCCTTTCTAGTGCTGGTCTCGAACCGCGCGCAGGTGTCGGCGCGGCGTAGACCGGGGCAGGTTCTTCATAGAGGGGTGATGCGGCGTGGATTCTGGAATCTCGGATCGCCTATAGAGCCGAGGGGCAGGCTGCAGATCCTCTTCCTTGTCGCGCTCGGTAGCTTGTTGCACCGCCTCAGCGAGTGCCATCAGATCTTCCTCGTCAGCCTCGGCTGCGGTGTCTTCCACCGCTTCATCGACAAATTCTAGCGTCCAGCCCTGCGGGACGGTTGTTCGGCGGGCGTGATTCTCACACAGATCCCACCGGTGAGGGTTTCCGCAAACGCTCAGCGGCCCTACGATGGCTCGCTGCTCTGCATAGTTGAACTCCAGCGTGGCTACGGCGGGCTTGCCGCAACCGGGCCGAGAGCATTGTCGGATAAGAGTCACGCGCATTAGTCTAACCCCTTTTCTTCTGCTTTCGAGCGTGCCCTCGTGGCATGTCGCTGTGGCGTCATTAAGATGTGTTCCTATGAAGCAGGATGCGCGCATGAGGCAGGATCCCCGAGGACGGGGAATTCGAGGGATCTTGCTACCGGAGGTGCCGCGCAACAAGTCCCGTTCGCAGCGCTTCGACGATGCGGTCATCGATGCGTTCGAGCCAATTCTTGAGCGTTTCGACGCCGAACTTTCCAGCCTTGATATCGCCGTCGATGTCGTACCGCGCATGCGTCTTAATACGGGCTACCGCCAGTGGCCGGAGGATGTCGTCGCAGACGGGCAGGTTCCACTGGGGCGGCTAGTCGCTGCGGGAGTGGATAACAAAGGCACTCCTACCCGTCCACGGATCATTGTATTCCGCCGTCCCGTGGAGTCGCGGGCGTCGTCCGCACAGGACCTGCAGGATCTCCTACGGATGATTATTGTGCGCCTGGTCGCGTGCTACCTCAATGTAACCCCCGACCAGATCGATCCCCGAATGTAATGTCTTAGCCGATACGCTTCTTCAAGCGACGGCGCTCACGCTCGGAGAGCCCACCCCAGATACCGAATCGCTCATCATGTTCAAGAGCGTATTCAAGGCATTCGTCACGCACACCGCAGGCCTGGCAAATACGCTTAGCCTCGCGGGTGGATCCACCCTTTTCCGGAAAGAAAGCTTCCGGATCAGTCTGGGCACACAGAGCCTGCTCCTGCCAGTCCTGCTCCACCGCATCGAAAAGCAGGTCGAAGTCCTGCGTTAGATCGAAGAGGTTCTTCTGGCGCGCTTCGTTGTCCACGTTCGCCTCCTGCTCTACCGCCGAGGAGCCGTCAGCAAAGTGGCCACGAAGGGCGATGTCTACTGACTTGTCCACGGAGTTTCTCCTCTTCTAGTGGGATTTGCTGTGCGCCTTAGTGCGGCGTCTTCTTTGTCGGTCTACTGAAGATTACACACTGGTAATTACATCGCGTCAAGCTTTAGGGAAATCCCACTAGTCACACCAACCCCACCAGTCACAACGCCCCCAATAATCCCGTTCCCCTAAGAAAAGGTGCCCGTGCGCAACCACAATGTATGCACGGGCAACCAGTGAAAACCACAACATGTGTACATTTTCTTGAACCTTTAGTTCAGGACGCACTAGATGTAGTGAATTTTCTCTAAATTTTTTCTTTGGGCGCAAAAACGCCCGTAAATCGTGTTTTAGATGTCAGAACTAAAGCGCACACCGCCATCTGGCAGGGTCACTCCCGGCCACACGCGCAGTCCATCACGCAGCTCACAACGAGCACCGATCACGGCTCCTTCGCCGATCACGCAGTCCACCAGGTGAGCTCGCGCACCAATGCGCACGCCCGCACCGATCACACAACGCTCCACCGTCGCGCCCGCTTCGATCTGTACTCCATCGAAGATCACGGACTCCTCCACACGCGCGCCGCCCCCGACCTCGACGCCACGGCCAATCACGGTTCCACCCAGCAGCAGGGCACCACCAGCGATGGCGCTGGACTCGTCCACTAGACTTTCGCCGTGGCGTCCATCTAGCAGCGGCGAGGGGGCAATACCGCGCACGAGATCAGAGGAGCCGCGCACGAAGTCGGCGGGCGTACCCATGTCGCGCCAGTAGGCCTGGTCAACGTGACCAAATACGCGGGCACCAGCTTCCAACAGGCCCGGGAATACTTCACGCTCCACACTCACCGGGCGGCCAGCGGGGATCTTCTCGATCACGGAGCGGTTGAAGACATAGCTACCGGCATTGATCTGATCCGTCGGCGGATCCTCTGTCTTCTCCAGGAAAGCACTGACACGGCCGTCAGCGTCGGTTGGCACACATCCGAAGGCTCGGGGATCAGACACTCGCAACAGATGCAGAGTTACATCAGCTTCCTGCTCCACGTGGGTCTTCAAAACGGCCTGCAGGTCAGTTCCTCCAAGAACGTCGCCATTAAAGACCATTGCCCGGTCGTAGCGCAGGTGATCCAGCACGTTGCGGATGCCGCCACCGGTTCCCAGCGGTTCTTCCTCCACTACGTATTCGATCTCGAGTCCCAAGTGGCTTCCGTCGCCGAAGTGCTCCTCAAAAACCTCGGCTTTAAAGGAGGTTCCCAGCACGACGTGAGTCATACCGGCCTCCTTGATGCGGGCCAGCAGGTGCTCCAGGAACGGCGCGCCCGCCACCGGCAGCATCGGCTTCGGGATGGAGTTAGTCAGGGGGCGTAGTCGGGTCCCCTTGCCGCCGACCAGGATCACTGCGTCGGTGGTGGCTGCGAGATCTACCACTTCTATGGCCTTTCTATTCCTTGCTGCTTTTTGCTACTGGTTTTCACACACTAGTCACTGTTTGCGCTCTGCAAGTCAGCCCACGCCGTGCGCCGCCGCAATTGCAATCTTCTCGCGGATTTTCAGCCCCGCTTTAAGGACTAACCGCACGGGCAGATTGCGCCACCCCGGCAGACGGTCGGCTTGAAATCGATAGGCACTGTCATGGTGCGCCTTGAGTACAACATCTGGGTGCTTGCCCGCTGCGTGCCCTTTGGCGTGACGAATCTCCGCGCTGGGGACAAAGACATTCAACCAGCCAGCACGTCCGAGTCGATCCCCCAAGTCGACGTCTTCCATATACATGAAGTAGCGCTCGTCGAACCCTCCCAGCGCCTCAAATGCATCCCAACGCAACAGCAGGCACGAACCACTCAGCCAACCTGCGGTTCTCTCACTTTCCATGTCTTCGTCGTCCAGGTAGCGCTTCGTCCACGGGTTTGTCGGCCACACCTTGCCCAGGAGTGCATGGCCGATACCGGAACCGAGTTGTGGCACCGCACGCGCTGATGGGTAGGCACTGCCGTCTGCCTCTACAATGCGGGGTCCCAAAGAGCCTGCTCGAGGATGACGCCGCGCCGCCTCCAAAAGCTCATCGATGGCGCCGTCGCTAAACACCACATCCGGGTTGGAAATCACAAGGTAGTCTGGGTTGATCTTTCCAGCCTCGCGGGCGGCGCGGAGGTGTCGAGCGCCGAGATTCATACCCGCCCCATATCCAATATTTCCGCCGCTGTAGAACAGCTCGGCTTTCCCAGCTTCCGCTGCAGCCTCGGGCGCCCCGTCTGTAGATCCATTGTCGACCATAACTACCCGCGAGTTGGCTGGTACCGAATCGAGGAACTTGGTCAGGTACTCCCCCGGTGAATAAGTCACGGTGATGATCGCGATGGGTGCCTCTGTCATGGCCGTTGAGGTTACCCCAGGGTGGCTCGCAAACTGTCCCGCCACGCGGGCAGACCGCTCGCTGGAATCTGCAGCGTGCTATTCCGCGGGCGCCTAGCCGGAGTCGGGTAATCACTGCTCGGAATGGCCTTAACCCGGCGCGGGTCGTGGCCAAGTGTGGCGAAGATCTCGCGCGCGAAACCACACCAGGTGGTCACTGGACCTGAGCCAGTTACATGGCTAATGGCCGGGGTTTGTCGCCCTTCCACCATCGCAACGAGCTCGGCAGCTAACACATCGGCATGGGTGGGCCTGCCATATTGATCATCAACAACCGACGGATTCACTCCGGAGCGCGCGAGGCGAACCATCGTAGTGAAGAAGTTTGGGCTCTGCGCGTCATACACCCAGCCCGTGCGCACTACATGCCCGCCAAGGTTTAGCACACGCCGCTCCCCTTCCAATTTGCTGCCACCATAGGCGTTCAGCGGACCGGGTTGACCATCGACGGGATTCTCCCAGCCCACCGGAAGGTCTCCCGCAAACACATAATCGGTGGAGACATGCCACATCGGCACCCCGTGTACCTGCGCCCACGAGGCGATTCGCCCCGGAGCCACTGCATTGATTCGGCGCACCTGTTCCGCATTTTCGAGCTTTTCAGCCGCATCAACCGCTGTGAATGCAGCGAGATTGACGATGGCTTGCACCGGAGATGGTGGCGTCAAAAGGAAAGAATCCACAGACCCTGCCACCGCTAGATCCGCCTGTGTGCGACCGACCGGCACGAAGTCGGGGCGGAGGCGCAGCAGGGCGCGGCCTACTTGTCCGGAAGCTCCGAAAACCAAAACACTCATAAAATCAGTACTACACCAGTGGCTAATTAGCCGCTAAAGTGTGAACAATGACAGAGCATGAGAGAAGCCGGCACTCCCGGCGCATCCAGGCAGCTCCCGGCGAGGCGGAAGCCAAGCAGATTGGCTCCGGAATCTCCCGTGGCGTGCTGGCTGCGGTCTCGGCGCTCGCGCTGGCCGTAATGGGCATTGGTTACATGACCGTCGGAAACCTGAACGATGGGCTGGCTCAGGCAGATAACCTTAACCTCGGCAACCAGGCGGACGGTGCGACCGATATTTTGCTGGTCGGTGTGGACTCCCGCACGGACGCTAAGGGTAACCCGCTCTCCCAGAAGGAGATCGACATGCTGCGCGCGGGTGAGGAAGATGTCACGAATACCGACACCATGATCCTGATTCGCATCCCGAATGACGGTTCCTCAGCCACCGCGGTCTCGTTGCCGCGAGATACGTACGTGAGCACCCGCGATTACGGCAACATGAAACTCAATGGTGTCTACGGCACGGCGAAGTTCGAAAAGACTCAAGAGCTCACCAAGGACAGCTCCGACAAGGATGCCGATAGCAAGAAGCCCGAAATCGAGAAGAAATCAACCGAAGCCGGACGTCAGGCTTTGATCAGTTCGGTTGCGGATCTCACCGGCATTACTGTGGATCGCTACGCCGAGGTTGGCCTGTTGGGCTTCGTGCTCCTGACAGACGCAGTCGGCGGGGTGGATGTTTGCCTTAAGAATAAGGTCGACGAGCCACTTTCTGGCGCGAAGTTCAAGGCCGGGCGCCAGACCCTCAACGGACAGAATGCGCTCAGCTTTGTCCGTCAACGCCACGAGTTGCCACGCGGCGACTTGGACCGCATCACCCGCCAGCAGGCCTATATGGCCAGCCTGGCCAGCAAGGTACTTTCCTCTAAGACGCTGACGGATCCGGGCAGCATGTCCAAGCTCAACGATGCGGTGCAGCGTTCCGTCGTGCTGGATAGTGGCTGGGATGTCATGGGTCTGGCCACCCAGATGCAAAACATGGCTGGCGGCGACGTTAGCTTCCAAACCATCCCCGTGACCAGTATCGACGGCACGGGAGACTATGGCGAATCAGTCGTTACGGTCGATACCGAGCAGGTTCACGGCTTCTTTGAAGAGCTGTTGGGCGACAAGCCTGGCGAGGACAAGACCACCTCCGATAAGCCAGCTGACATCACCGACTACAAGGCCAAGGATTACAAGGTCAACGTTTTCAACGCCTCCGAGCAGACGGGACTGGCCGGCCGCGTGGCGGATCTGACTAAGCAGTACGGCTACAAGTCCGGCAAGGTGGGAAATCACCCGGAGACTGGCGTATCCGAGTCGCAGGTAAACGCCAAGAATCCCGATGATCCTGCAGCCCGCGCGCTGGCCAAGCAGCTCGGTGGGCTGCATGTGGTGAAGGATTCCTCGCTGGATGAGCACGAGCTCTCCGTCACCCTATCCGGCACCTATGCCGGCCCGGGCATACTGGAGCAATCCGCTCCTCTGACCAAGCCGGATGACCCCACAGTCGGCACCTTGACCGAAGGCATCAAGGACCTCGATGGCGACGGCATTCCCGATGACGAGAGCACGTCCTCGACCGGCACTGACAGTACAGGCTCCTCCGCTAAGAAATCCTCCACCGTCGGCACCCCGGGCTCCGGCGAGGGTACCGACCGAAAGGATCCGATCGACGCCAGCGGCGACGGTCCGATGTGCGTGAACTAATGGATATTATTGCTCCCCTCGTAGCCCAGGATCCCGCCTCCCCGCGCCTGACCACTTACACCCCTTCAGGCCGCATGGAGCTATCCGCGCAGACCCTGCACAATTGGCAGTCAAAAGCCGCCAACCTGCTGGATTCTCTCGCCCCAAGTTCCGTCGGTATTGCCTGCGCCCCGGGCTGGCAGCCACTCATGGTTGTTCTGGGATGTTGGCGAACCGACGTTCCTATTATTGACGCCGACTCTTGCGACGTGCTTTTCACCGACGACCTCAGCCTAGCGGAGGCCCACTCGGGCGAGGTTTTCTTGCTCTCCGACGATCCTTTTGGCCGTGGCGTAGAAGAGTCCGGCGGCGAATTGCCCTTCGGCGTAAATGATTTCTCCCCCGAGTTGCGCGTGCAGCCCGATGCTTACCCCGGCCCGGTGGCCGCCCCCGCCCCGGCGGGTCCACGAGTGCTAGTTCCGGCATGGACCGATACCCAGTCGATGCTGGATACACTAAAGCCGCTGCGAGACGGCGGGTCGGTAGTGATGGCCACCGAGCCGACAGCCGAGATCGCAGCGGCTGAGAACGCGATTATTTAACGTCTCTGCGCTGGTGGACGAGGAAAGCCCAGGCCACTAGAACCACTGTCCAGGCAGCCACGATAGCAATACTGACTGGGGTATCGTGCCCGCCCACGGAAACGTTGCCTCCCAGGACCATCCAAATGTTGTTGAACGGCAGGTAGGGCGCGATGTTGTCGGCAATCCATTCGCTGAGCTGTTGAGAGATCAGCTCCACCGCAGTGGCCCACACCAGCGGCAGCGCCACCGCGCCGGCCGGGGAGGGAATCAACACGCCGATCGCCGAGGCCATGAGGCTAACCAAACCGGCGAAAAGGATCGTGTAGCCCAGCAGCGGCAGCTGGTCGGTGTTCATTTTCTGCGGCAGGGTGGCCACCATCGCCACCGATACTCCTACTGCCACAGCCATGGTCACCATCGCCAGGGCGGCGTTGACGAACATCTGGGCGAACAGCTGCTGCCAACGCGCGGGGATCACCAGGAAGGATTGCGCGTGCAGATTGTGCCCTCGGGTGCCGCTGACCCTCACCGCGGAGAGCGACAGGATCATCAGGTAGGCCGGTAGCAGGCCCACGCCCAGCTCCCCCAAGTTCACCTCGGGCTCGTTGGCCCCGTACTCGGATCTGTAGTAGCTCAGGGTCAAGATGTTGGCGCCCACGTAGAACAGCAGGACGAAGCCCAACATGATCCAGGTGCCCCACATCGCGCGCGAGCGCGTCCATTCGCTGCGGATAACTCCTAGCATTCTTAGCTTCTCCTCCCCTGGGTCTTGTACTCCACTGCCTGCCCGGTCGCGTCCAGGAACTTCTGCTCCAAGCCGGCGCGCTGGGGTGCCATCTCCAGAACCACAGCACCGGTATCGCGTGCCAGTTCGCCGAGCCGTCGGTCCAGGTCGGGAGCTTCGGAGGCGAACTCCAGCGAGCCGTCGGGCTGCTGGGTGAGGTTGATGCCATCCAAGCGCGAGGCGGCGTCGATAAAAGCATTGGAATCGGCGACGCGCATCCGGATGGTGGGCTGGGTACCCGAACGGAGGAACTCGTCCATTGTGTATTCGCCGATGAGGGAGCCCTTGCCGATGACGACCAAGCGGTCGGCAGTGAGCTCCATTTCGTGCAGGAGGTGGGAGCTGACCAGCACGGCGCGCCCCTCGGACGCGTTGCGACGAATGAGCTCGCGCATCCAGTGCACGCCCTCGGGGTCGAGTCCGTTGACCGGTTCGTCGAGGATGAGATGCTTCGGGTTACCCAGCAAAGCCACTGCCAGGCCGAGGCGCTGCTTCATACCGAGGGAGAACTTCTTGATCTTGCGCTTCTGTACCCCTGTCAGGCCGACTTGCTGCAGGCACTCGTCGGCGCGGGACTGCGAGATCCCCGCCGCCTGAGCAATGGAGCGGATGTGCGTCCGGGCGGAATGGCCCGGCATGTACCAGGTGGGTTCGAGAAGAGCGCCAGCGATGTGAGGTCGCTGGGCGCGGTAGGCATGCAGAGGTTGGCCGTCGAAAGTGACCTCTCCCCTGCCAATCGTATCCAGCCCCAGAATGCAGCGCATCGTTGAGGACTTTCCGGAACCATTCGGCCCCAGAAAGCCTGTGACCTGGCCATCTGGGACAGAAAAAGTGAGCCCATGGAGAACCTCCGTGGACCCATACTTTTTTGTTAATTCTTTGACTGCGATCATGCCGTCAGGCTATCAAATCTTATTTCACATCTCGCACCTTGTTGCTGTACAGCCCCAGTGCCAGCAGGACGACCATCCAGGCGATAAGCACAATGAATCCGGAGGTAGGAGAAGCCATTCCGGCATGGTCCGTCGAAACGACCCACGACTGCATGTCTTGGACGCGGCTACCTGGGGAGAGGTGGTAGAGGGTCTTGAGGAACGGGATTTTCTCGCTGCCCGCGTACATCAGCCCCTCGACCACCAGCATCCACACCAGCGGCAGCGCGATGGCACCCACTCGATTGCGCAGCAGTGCCGCGATTCCTACAGTCATAACAGCCAGCGCCGGGGCGGCCACCACATAGCCCCAGAGAACCAGCGAGTTTTCACCAGTAAAGTGCCCCGCCGGAGTGACGGTAGCCACCAGCCAGCTCAGCGCTGCGCCCAGCAGGAAGTTCAGCTCCGTGAATGCTGCTACCACCAGTGCACGCGCCAGCAGCCAAGAACTGCGGCTCTTTTGCGTTAGGAAAGAGTGGGCCGTCATGTGGTTATTAATATCGCCACCGGTGGTCGAGGCACCGAATACGCAGGCGATCATCAGGAAGATCATTCCGCCAATCAGCAGATCAGGCCAGTCTGCGTCAATCTGCGGAGAATCATTGAAAAGCATATACAGAGTGGTCGGGCCATAGAGCGAGCCCGTGAACAAGATTACGTAGATCCAGGTGCTGCGGAGGCTCAGCAGCTTCGTGACCTCGGAGGAAATTGCCTTAAACATTGTGGTTCTCTTTCTGTTGTTTGGCCTAGTGGCTGCGGTATTCCTGCTGTCCTGCCGTCGCGGCGAGGAAGCGCTGTTCCAGGTTTTCTGCCGTGGTTGCAAGCTTGGTTACCGCGAATTTTTC
This sequence comes from Corynebacterium sp. 22-2729, assembly GCF_053479475.1. NCBI lineage: Bacteria > Bacillati > Actinomycetota > Actinomycetes > Mycobacteriales > Corynebacteriaceae > Corynebacterium > Corynebacterium sp. 22-2729. The sequence goes on along the minus strand of NZ_JBRBCA010000011.1, from coordinate 6,611 downwards.
CTTCAGCGCCGTTGCTGCGATCGCCGCGCGTACCTCGTGCTCTGGCATGTTGTTGACGCCCACTCGCAGCGTCCGATCTCGTTCCAGATCGACCTGGAAGCCATGGGCACGCAGGCTTTCTGCGAGCAGAACTGCTTCCTTGCATTCGACCTCTACGTGGGCGCCCCCGGCGAGGAAGTCGTCCAAGGTTTGCTCTCCGATGAGCTTGCCCTGGCCGATAAGGACTAGGCGGTCGGCGGTTTGCTGCATCTCGCTGAGGAGGTGGGAGCTTACAAGCAGGCTGCGTCCGTCGTCGGCAAGCTGGCGAATGATGCGTCGCATCCAGGACACTCCCTCTGGGTCGAGGCCGTTGACCGGCTCGTCGAGGATCAAGTGCTGCGGGTTGCCGAGGAGGGCTGCGGCCAGGCCAAGGCGCTGTTTCATGCCCAGAGAGTAGCCGCTGACCTTCTTTTTGCCGGCACTTGTGAGGCCGACCATGTCGAGGCATTCGTCGACGCGCTTGTCGGGGATACCCGCGCCCTTAGCGATGACGCGTAGGTGATTGCGGCCGCTGCGGGCCGGGGTGAACCAACCGGCGTCGAGGACGGCACCAGCGATGCTGGACTTGTTATTAAGCCCTGCGAACTCGCCGGCGTACCCCTTGCCGCTGAAGGTCACCTTGCCGGCGCTCGGCTTGTCAAGGCCAAGCATGCAGCGCATGGTGGTGGACTTGCCCGCACCGTTGGGGCCGAGGAAGCCAGTCACCTGCCCGTCCGGGACAGTGAATGAAAGGTCGTTGACTACAGTTTTCTTGCCGTATCTCTTGCTGAGGTTTTCCACGATGATCATGGTTTCCATGGTTCCGCCCGAGGCGGGGATTCTACATCGGACGGTGGACTGATCTTTCATGTCCTACCTCAGTACGACGGGCCGCCACCTCTTTCCTCTATCGCTTGGTGATATTCCGCAAGCGCCCGGGTCTTGCGAACGCTTCGTTGGGCGAAGGTCTCACGTCCCAGCGGCCCTTCCGCTTCGGTGATCACGCTGTGACCGTCTCCGTGGGAGGTCCACACCTCATGCCCATCGGGGTGCAGTGCAACGTCCCAACTACCAGCGGTCTTTAAGTTGTGGTGTTTGCTGCACAGCAAGTGCAGGTTCTTCATCTTTCTGGCGTTAGCGTTGGGCGTAATCTTCGTTGTGGGGGTGCTCGGCGGCGCGAAGGTCATCAGCGACCGCAACACATACTCCACCGTGACGATGGGACCGGTGGATGCCCCCGCAGGCAGATTCACCCCAGTGCCGCGATATTTCCGCAGCTTTCCCGGATAAAGCCTCCGGTTTCCGGAAGGTCGATGTGCGCGAACCAGCCCCGGCGGGCGCGACTGCATATCGCAATGAACAAGGCGTGGAGCTGACGATTCGCTGCGGTGTTAATGCCCCCGATCAATTCACCCAAGCCAGCATCACCGAGGATCACGAGGGTACCCAATGGCTGCCGATCAAGGATGCCACTCCTGGTTCGAACCTCAGCACCTATTACACTGTGGGCGCCGGACCTGTGTTAGCGATTACCTCTGAGGCTGATTTCAGCGGTGCCCTCGATGATTTCTCGTCTGCCATTGCTTCGCATACCGACGCCGCCGCGGCTCCAGAACGCAAGCCTTACCCTATGTCCACGCAGCAACCCGCGAAGCAGGCCAATGAGAAGGTCTGCCGGGAGTTCTTGAGCACGCTTCCGGATAAGCTCGGCGATTATTCCCGCGTGGGTTCTGACGATCCGGCGGCGGCCCAAGCCCCGGCCCTTTCGGCAACATATCGCGCGGATCGCCGCGAACCTGTTGTGGTGCGTTGTGGGCTCGATATGCCCAATGGGTACAAGGCTGGGGAACGCCTGACTTCCGTCAACGACGTGCCATGGTTCGCGGAACCGAACCTAGCACAAGGCTCCACCAGTGGAAACTGGTTCGGCCTAGGCCGGGAGCAGATCGTGGGTATTTCCATGCCAGGTGCTCAAGAGGACAATTCGACCATCACGGAGGTCAGTAAGGCGATGGTGAAGACGATGAAGAAGACGGAGGATTTAAAGTAAAAAAAATTTCAATCAACGTCTGGGTGAGATTCTCCTTGTTCACATCACATCATCCGGTCGAAAATCTCCCCAACTAGCCTATCTTCTCCAGACACGGCATTAAGGATCTCCTGTCTATCGTGCCGGCTGATTCCTGGAGTGCTACATAATTTTTCCAACAGAATAAATGCTCTATCCCGTGTACTTCGAGCTCTAGCTACGGTTGGCAGGTTGGATCGCTCCGCAGCGTTAATTCCCAAAAGGAACCACGTTGTGTAGGTAATTTCCTTTGGCTTCACGGATCGAATAACTTCAATGCTTGCCAGCGGCATGTTTTCACACACCAAGACAGCTACTGCGATCTCTACCGCCTTCTGACGAAGAACTTGTGGCGCATCCGGAGTAATTTTCAAGGTATTGACTAGAGATTCAAGCTGTGCCCGTGCCGGATTTTCACGTAGCACCACGAGCGATCTAAATAACTCCATGGTTTCCAGAGCCACCGGGGAGGAATCTGTAAGAGGATCGGCTTCGAGTCGATCAACTAAAACGTTTCCAAAGCTCTGCCCGCTCCACGGATCAACACAATTCAACAAGCTACGCGCCAACTGCAACCAGTTCGCGATCGGTGAGCGTGGAGCCGTGGAGCAATCATCAAAAGTGCTGCAATTTTCAACCCCTGCAGAAATTACTTCTGCGAATCTGTCAGGTGACTCAGCAAACCGGGTATCGAACCCAAGCCCAGTGAGAACGGAAACGTCAATACCAAGGCGGTTCGCAAGCGACCAAATTGCATCTTCCGGAGGTAAATGCACGCCGGCTTCCCACCGCGAAATGGCGCTAGCGGAACAAATACCTTCGGCGAGTGCATTTTGGGAAAGCCCCCTATCCAACCGGGCATGCCTCAACCGGCGCCCGAATTCGGCACCGGTAGAACTGTGATCTTCCATGGAGCCAATCTAGGCCATCCGCTTCAAACTTTCGACTGTCGTTGATTGATCACCAAGATAAGTGATGCGAGGGCACCGGCGAATGCCATAACTACGGTCAATACACCCAAACCAATAGCCGATCCACTCCAGACTCCCACCGCAGCAGCTCCCAGGGCGCCACCCAATTGCAGCATCAATCTCGTATGAGCTCCCACAACTCCCGCGTCATCAGCAGTCACGACTTCATATGCCGCTGAGAGCGCCATTAGGGTGCATCCGCCAATGCCAAGTCCTCTAATTAGAGCGCTTAAGAACAAGACCACCAATTGCACAGCGGACCACTGTGTCACCAGCTGTATCCCAACAGTTCCAATAGCGCTGAGAATAAGACCGGCGGCAATCACCTGGAAAGGATTAACAGCTTTCCACGGGCCTTTGATCAGTGAACGAACAGCCCATGCACCTACACCTTGAACAGCAAGCACACATCCGGCACACCATGCAGGCTTACCAAGATCTGTTTGAATGTGAAGAGAAGTCGATAAAAGAGTTCCATAAAAGACTAAGCCGACTAAAAAACAAAGCATCATCGCTATCGCGAAGCGGATATTTTTAAAAATCGCGACATCAAGTAAAGGAGCAGACGCTTTTAAATCCATGTAGCAAAATAGAGATAAAAACGATACCGATAAAACAAAGACCATCGAGAGCCAGCCGACTGTCATGGAGCCAATACTGGAAATGCACCAAAGAAGCCCGACCATGCCAGCAAGCGCAGCAGACGCTTGTTTTATACCTATTGGCACACGGCTGCCGTAGGACTTCGGTAATTCAATATTGGCGAGCAACAAAGCTGTCAAACCTAGTGGAATGTTCACTATAAACATTGGTCTCCACCCGATTGTTTCAACCAAAACTCCACCAAAAAGCGGGCCAAAGGCTGGTGCAATTACAGCAGGCAGCCCGATCGTCGCTAGAACCGCGCGCATTCCATCTTTACCAACTAACTCCACCGCTATATTCTGTACAGCAGGCATAATGAATCCGCAGGCTGCGCCTTGGACTATCCGGGCGATGACGAAAATAGCCACGCTAGTACTACAACCGACAGCCGTAGAGGCGACCACGAAGACCACGACAGAAGCTATCCAAATACGCCTACTCCCAAAACGACGTAACAACGTTGTTGATAAAACTATCCCCGCCGTGGCGGCGAGCATATAGGTAGAGATTCCTAGTTGGGCCGAAGCTTCACTAACGCCGAAATCGGCGCTAATTGATGGCAAAAGAACATTGACTAAACTCGAATCAAGCAGCGGCAGTATGGTGGCCAATAAGAGTGCGACAGTTATGCGACCGTTTAAGTAATTCATCCCACCAATCACCCCCCAACCTTTTCTAAGCAAAGCCGGATAGGTCCACGTGTATAGAGCCCAGCTTCCACAAGCGAGTGTGGAACAAGCTGCCACTGATCCAAATACGGAATTGAAGATTCTAGCGCAGCCAACAACTGTCGTTTCGCAAGCATTGAACCAATACAGAAATGAACACCGGAACCAAATGCAAGATGTTTCGCTGACGGCGTAAAGGCGCTTCTAGGCACACCTTCCACTCTATTCGGGAGAAAAGTGGCAGGATCATTGTATTTTGCCGGATCGCGATGTGCAGCTCCAATTAGACAATAGACTGTATCTCCCTTCTTAATTCTGTAGTTAGAAATTTTCACATCATTGACGGCAACTCGGGGAATTATCTGAACTGGAGGATGCAACCTTAGAACTTCCGATAAAATCGCTTCACAAAACTTTTTGTCGGATTGCACCCTGGCCAAGCAATCTGGGTTTCGTAGCAACTCAAAGATAGAGTAGGCTAAAGTTTTATCGAGAGGCTCGGAGGCTGCTAAAAATATATTTAATGCTAGAGCAACTATCTCCGTGTCGCTTACCCCTTCTCTATACCCCCGTACGGCAAGAAAGCTGATCAAGTCATGACGGGGAGCCTTTCTTCTCGCTTCTATCATCTTTAACATGAAGTGACGAAAAAGTTTTGCGTCAGCTAGTTGCTTTGTTCGTGCCGTAGCCGGCTGCTGTAATAAAGTAATAAACTTAACAATGCTTCTATTCCAAGGAACAATCTGCGCTTTCCATTGTTCATCAATACCGAGTAGTTGGCAGGTAACATCATGAGCGAAAGGCGCAGCCAGTTTGTTAACGATATCTACCTCCTTAAATACCCCTAACCCCTCCCACAAATGATTAACTTTTTCTCTTACAATAGGTAGATAGTAACCATCAAGGGCAATCTGCGCCAAGCCTCTCATAGCAATCGCTTTTTTCTCGTAATGTTCTTTTCCCGTCATCTGCGCTAAAACACGATCACCTAACACTGGTTCCGCCCTTGTTGCCAAATGGTCTGTACTGAAATTCGAGTCATCATTCAAAATTTTATGGACATAATCGAAACATAAAACGCACCATGAGCTCGCTTTATCATCCCAATATATATCTCCGTACTTTCTCATTTTCTCATAAATCGAATAGGGATCATCTGTGGTTGATAAGCTAAAAAGAGAAGGTTGGTTGTGCTTAATCATCGATTAGCTCCTTTTCGAAATCGATAACAATAAACGAGCTATTTGGATCCCGGCCCAGTGACGTCAGACCTGATTCTATTAACTTCCCTATTGGCCATTCTGTTGGATATCCCAATGCAGCTGTTTCATATTCAAAGAGATCACTGCAGTGAGTGTAGGCGGGTAGCTCGTCAAATATGTATTTGACTGCAGTTTCTATATCTGGCTCGATATTCACGTTTGTTACCCTCAGTCTTGACTGACATGCAGCTCTACTCATAGCACGACAAGCATCCTGAAAAAGCTGGTTGTTCTGAAATTCAGCTATCACACTGCGCCGTCTGCATTGATAACTTTGCGTTTGAAGGTAGTCAGAAATCAGTACCGGCTTGCCACGTCCTAACTTTATTCCTGATATTTCAAGGGCATGCTCAACGTTGCGCATGTCACGATTACATTGCTGACGCACCTTTCTCTTTGCCCTCCCTAGTGGCGTACCTGTCGACGTAAGCAGCGACATGGAAATTTCCCCAGGATGAAGTACATCTACGGTGCTAAATCTTTCTGCACCCCATTGAAAAGCCGAAGATAGCCACTCTGGTGTGAAACGTGGGTTAAACGGACTAACGCCAACGATCAAGTGCTCTTGTTTAGATTCTCCCATTTAGTTCCTTAGTCAGTAGATGTTAATACCGACCATTAGAACACCGGGATGAAACTAATTTCAGACCGTGCAGCCTCCCCATCGCACGTTATGAATCGTGCCTGATCAAGAAGTTTCTATTAGGAACTTTTTAAGAGAATCTTGCAGCGGGCTCCCCCCCCCGTTACCTTGTGAGTGTCCCTGATAATGGGGATAGTCGCTGGTCCCGGTATGGCTTACCTGCCCTGTAGTTTCCATAATCCGGGGGGTGTTGCCGCCGGGTGCCAGGGCTTTCGATGACAGCTGATAGGGACACGGCCAGTTTCAAACTAGGTCTCTTTGTAACGTGGGTGCTTGCAACGAAGGTCATGACGCCAGCGACTGGAACAACGCCATACCCATCTCGTTTTCTAGGAG
>NZ_JBRBCA010000010.1:0-107204 GCF_053479475.1 Corynebacterium sp. 22-2729 | reverse complement strand
CCCAGTATCGCGCACGAGCAGTCGCCGTACTGTTACGGTGGTTGATCAATGCGGATGTAGCGCAGTTGGTAGCGCATCACCTTGCCAAGGTGAGGGTCGCGAGTTCGAGTCTCGTCATCCGCTCCACTTTTTTAAAAGGGGTCTCGAGCCCCTTTTTTCGTTTACTACCTGCGGCGTGGCAGGGAGCTTGGTGTAGTATCCGAGGCTAAAATCTACCGGCGATGAACGCCGAAAAAACAAGCTCCACCCGCGTAGACACTTCCCGGCTGTTGTGCTGGGTCTTCTGGCCTTTGGCCGTGATGACTTTTATCCACCGGGTGTTTGTGCTCCCATGGAATGCGCGGGCAACTGATGACTTTGGGACGGTCATCTCGGCTCTGTACAAGTTCCGTGCCCACGAGGCCATCTATGATCAGGACTATTCGTCAACGGATCCGCACTACCTCTACTCCCCCGGGGCTACGTTGCTACTGAGTCCGCTGTCGATAGTGTCCAACGTCGATGCTGCGCGTGCACTGTATGTCTTCGCCAATGGTGTGGCGGCGGTGCTGGCGGTAATGGTGCTCACGAAGTTGTTTAATTTCCGCTGGAGTTCCTGGGTGCTGCCGGTAGGCATCTTCTTTCTCTTTAGCACCGAGTCAATCTCCAACACCCTGAGCTTCGGCAATATCAACGGCGTACTACTTCTGGCACAATCCCTTTTTCTGTGGCTGCTACTTAACAACCGCGGTCTGCTGGCTGGGCTAGTTATCGGATTGGCCATCACCGTGAAACCACAGTTCTTGCCCCTACTGTTCATCCCGCTTATGCGGCGTCAGTTCTCTGCAATTACAGGTGGCGTGGTAATTCCGATCATTCTCAATGTTGTTGCTTTCCCTCTGACCAATAACGGTGGCGATTACTTCGACAAGCTACTGCCCTATCTCGGTGGCGTACGCGATTTCGCGAACTCCTCCATTCCCGGCGTCGGCGTGTATTTCGGGTTCCCCGACTGGACAATCTGGTTGTGGCGAATTCTCGCCGCTATCTGCGTGGTCGTCGCCGTCGCCATGCTGCTGCGCTTCCGCGATCGCGAGCCGGTAATGTGGGCGACCACTACGGCTGGGGTGTTGCTTACCGGTGTGTTCCTTATCAGCGGCCTGGGACAGATGTACTACTCCATGCTGCTCCTTCCGATGATTTTCACCGTGCTGTGTTCCCGCTCCATCATGCACAGCCCCATGGCCTGGGTAGGCGTTTATTTCTTCTTCAGCCTCGATACCTGGTCCTCCGACCGTTGGGTGAACTACGGACGCGTGGCGGAATACACGCGCGGCACAATTGGTTGGTCTCTATTGATCTTCACTGCCGCGGTGGTTTCGGTGCTCTGGTTTATTGGGGATCGACGCCACAACGTCCACCCCTTGGGAGATCTACACACCAATGGCCTCTTCTACCGGGATAGATCCCCCCGCACCTCGGTAAAAAAGCACAACAGAAAAGCCACAGGTTCAGTCAAGAAGGAAGCAGAAGAAAAGACTCATGGTTGAACTCAACCCCACCACTGATTTCCGCGCTCTTACCGACGAGGAGTGGCGCGATCGTCTCTCCCCTGAGGAATTTGCAGTACTGCGCCAAGCCAGCACAGAGGCGCCTTTCAAGGGCGAATACACGGATACCGAAACCGAAGGTATCTATGCCTGTAAGGGCTGTGGCGCGGAGCTTTTCCGCTCGACCGAGAAGTTTCACTCGCACTGCGGTTGGCCAAGTTTCTTCGATCCAAAGGACTCGGACGCGGTCATCACCCGCGTCGACGACTCCTTGGGTATGCGTCGCATTGAGGTGTTGTGTGCCCGGTGCGAAAGCCACCTAGGTCACGTGTTTGAAGGTGAGGGTTACCCCACCCCCACCGATTTGCGCTACTGCATTAACAGCATCGCACTGACTCTGAAGCCAGCTGCGCACTAGTCCCGGCTAGCCTGGTTCAGGTTGGGCTAATCTAGGCCGATCCGATCTAGCCACAGGCTACCGGGTTCTTCTCAGTGGACTTTAGGCCAGCGATTCCACGAAGGTTGCCAGCTCTTCCTTGGAGCCATTAATGCGACGTCCCGTAAAGAACGGGATTTCCTCGCGCACGTGGTGGCGCGCCTCCGTGTAGCGCATCTTGTGCATTAGTTCGACGATGCGCTCCAATGTCGGAGACTCAAAGGCCAGAATCCACTCGTAGTCGCCCAGTGCAAAGGCCGGGACGGTGTTCGCACGGACCTCGTCGAAGCCGAGAGCGGCCTTGCCGTGCTCGCGCAGTAGGCGGGAACGCTCGGCGCGCTCCATGGTGTACCAGTCGTAGCTGCGGACGAATGGGTAGACGCAGATCCAATCGCCCGGCTCCTCGCCCATGATGAAGGACGGCAGGTGGGCCTTGTTGAATTCGCTCGGGCGGTGCAGACAAGTGTTGGACCACACCGGCTCGCAAGCCTGTCCTAGCTTGGTTTCCTTGAGGAAGCGACGGTAGGCAACCTGCAGATCCTCCATCTTTTCTGCGTGCCACCAAATCATGACGTCAGCCTCGGCGCGCAGTGCGGACAGGTCGTAGACGCCGCGGATCACCAGGTCCTCATCCTCAAAGGAATCAATGAATGCCTGAAAATCAGCAGCTACCTCCGAGCGATCCCCCAGCACGCCAGGCTCGATCTTGAAGACCGAGTAGGTGGCGAAGCGAACGACGGCGTTGAGACGCTTGATTTCCTGCGCGTTCAGTTCAGTCATGGTGTTTAGCCTCTTTAGCCTTTCTTGATATGTGCTCGCGCGCTGCCCGCATGACGCGGGACAGACGCATGTGAAATCGAATTTACGCCACTTCTGTGGCTCAAGGGTTTGGCCGTGGCCGGGGTCATGCCATCTCGCGGATAATCTCCCGCGCGGCCTCCACACCGGACGCTGCGGACGCCGGAACGCCCACACCGTTAAGCATGGAGCCAGCCAGCGCCAGTCCGCGAATGCCCAATACCTCGTCGTAGGCCTGGGAGATAGCCTCCATATATCCCACTCCGTAGCGTGGCAGGCCACCCCACCATCGCTGGACGAAATACTCTTCTGGGTTCTTCCGCTCACCGGTAATCCGCTCTAAATCCTCCACGGCGAAGCTGAGCAGTGCACGGTTATCGACGTCTAAGTGCCAGGGATTATCGAAGCTGCCGAAACTTGCGCGAACGAAGGCTCCCCCGCGTTCGGCAAGGTGCGGCCACTTACGAGACGAGAACGTGAAAGCCTTTGCCTCAGTGGGAGCATCATTGCCCAGCAGCACACCGGAGCGTTCTGGAATGCCGTGGGAAGATGCCATGCGCATGCCAACGACAACGCTGCTGGCAAGATCGATTTCTCCCAACACTTCCGCGGCCGTGGGCGCCATGTACTGCAGGATCGCCGATGCCGTAGGGGCGGGAGTGGCAACGATCACCGCGTCGAACTCTCCGATCGGGTCGATGTAATAGCCGTTGCGGGTTCGGCCAATGGATTCGACGCCGGTGTTGCGCAGCACCTCCGGGTCGGCGTGACGCACGAGCGCGTCTACCAGGCTGGCATAGCCACCCTTGAGGCTGCGGAAAACGGGCTTGGGCTTTGTCCCATTCGCCTCCTTCTGCGGGGCTGGGCGCTGCGACAGGATGGAGTCGACGGCGTCGACTAGGAAGAAGGATTCCCCGGCACTACCGCGCCTATCGAGTTCCTCCGCCAGCTGTGGCAACGTAGCGCGCACACCCAAGTCAAAAGCATTGCAGGAGTACACCCCGCCCAATAGAGGGGACACCAAACGATCAACCACGATGCGGCCTAGACGGGCCTCCACAAGCTGCCCCACAGAGGTGTCCTGTCCCGGCGTCCACGTCATCGGTTGGCCATTGCGCTCCGCGTCGACGCGCGCAGCGCCGGCGGCACCGACTACCTCCACCACATCCTCGCCACGCGAGGGAATCCCCATTAGCGTCCGACGTGGAATGTCCACCAGCGCCCCATCTACAAAGAAGCCGCTGGGCAGGCCGGAGGGAACGCACAACTGATCTCCCAAGCCCACGGATTCAATCAGCTCCGTAAAGTCGCCACGGAAACCCAGATACGCCTCAGCTCCCATATCCACCGGACCGTTGGCATAATTCACGGTCTTCAGCTTGCCGCCCAGACGGTCGTAGGCCTCAGTAAGCAAGATTCGCGCGTTCGGCCCCAACTGGCGTCGCAACTCCCAGGCTGCGGAAAGCCCGGCGATGCCGCCGCCGATGACAGCTACTCGAAGTCCCTCCAACCCGGACGTATCTAGCTTTTCAAAGTGGCTGGAAAACTCATTGGCTTTCATCGCTTGTGAACCTCCTCAAAGGCACGGGTGATGGCATCGGGGTCGGTATTCGGCAGAACTCCATGGCCGAGGTTAAAGATGTGGCCCCGCGCCTGACCTCGTTCGATGGCTCGGTCAACCTCGGCACAAATGCGGGCGATCTCGCGGGCAACCACCTCTGGTCCGGCGAACAACATCGCCGGGTCCAAATTGCCCTGGAGAACCTTGGCGCGACTGCCGGGTTCCGCGGTCGGATCCGCTTCCTGCAATGCAGCGCTGATACGGGTAGCGGCGGAATCCATTGGTACTCGCCAATCCACGCCCACGACATCCGGCCCCGCCAGCGCCATATCCCCCAGCAACTCCCCCGTCCCCACACCGAAATGAATCATCGGAATGCCATAGGGGCGCATCGCATCGAAAATCTGGGTGGAGTAAGGACGCACAAACTCTCGATAGTCACGTGCAGAAAGGTAACCAGCCCAGGAGTCGAAGAGCTGCAAAGCATCCACGCCGGCCTCCGCCTGAGCCTGGAGGAAGCGGATAATAGTGGGCGTCAATCGGCGCATTAAGGCATGCCACACATCGGGGTTCGAGTGCATCAGAGACTTCGTGACCTCGTGGTTCTTGGACGGTCCGCCCTCAACTAGGTAGGAGGCCAAAGTAAAAGGCGCACCCGCGAAACCAATGAGAACCTGGTCGTCTCGCAAGCCGTTCAGAACGCCCCCAATGCCCTCAACAATTTGTTCTAATTGGTCGGGTTCAACAATCGGAAAAGCGTCAACTTCCGCCGCGGTACGCACCGGGTGTTCCACGACTGGCCCGCGTCCGGCGACGATGTCTAGATCCACGCCTGCGGCCTTCAGCGGCACCACAATGTCGGAAAACAGAATCGCTGCATCGGCATCGTGCCTGCGCACTGGCTGCAGAGTAATTTCTGCCAGCAGCTCAGGGTTAAAGCAGGATTCCAACATTCCATGGTTCTTGCGGATCTCACGGTATTCGGGCAGCGAGCGTCCGGCTTGACGCATCATCCAGATCGGACGACGGCTCGGGGTCTCTCCCCGCGCGGCGGCGAGAAACGGTGCGTCCTTGTGGGCTCGACGCCGCGCCTCCGCGGCAGCAATATCAGGCTGGATGGTGTAATCGCTAAGCTCACTCGTCATAAGTGCCATTATGCCAGCGCCTCACTAAAGCTCGGGAATCTCGGGGACACCCCTGCGACCAATAGCCGGCAGACATTCACAACCGTTGTCGGCGCGCCTCACAAATGGGACAAACCTTAAAGGCTAGGTTTAGGCCTTGTGAGCCAAGAGACTGAGATTCCAAAGTACTTCCACGAAGCCGTGCGCTCCATGTCGGAAGCACAAGTGCGTCGCGGCATTAGCGTCGGAGACATCCGCCCGCCCCGCAACCTCGCACCCCTCAGCCACGCCATCGGCCTCGAGGTGCTACCCGCCGAAGAAGACCCCGAAGACGGTACCGGCACCCCCGCCGGTGACGCTTTCGGCCGCCTGATTCTGCTGCATGACCCGCAAGGCGATGAGCAGTGGAAAGGCAAGAAGATGCGCATGGTCGCCTACATCCAAGCCGACATGGATGCAGCCGTCGCCTCTGACCCATTGCTACCCGACGTGGCCTGGGATTGGCTCAAGGAGCAGCTCGATTCCCCTGAGTGTGAATACACCGATCTCGGTGGCACGGTGACTTCCACGGCGTCCGTCCGCTACGGCGATATCGGCGGCCCTCCACGAGCCTTCCAACTTGAGCTTCGCGCCTCATGGACCGCTAATGGATCTGACCTCACCGGACATGTCAAGGCCTTTGCAGAGGTGCTGGCTAATGTAGCTGGCCTGCCTCCAGAAGGCGTCACCGCATTACCCTTCGGCACCCGGACCGCTGGTACCGCCGCCGCAGCAAACGACTCTTAAAGCCTCGCGCAGCCTTTTAAGGCAACGACTTATTGCTATTGACGTATCGTTGTTGCTGTGAGTTTTGTGTCCGTTCCCGCCGCCGGTACCCCAGTGCTCTTGGACTCCCCAGAGCACATAGCTGCGGCGGGTCGCGCACTGGCTGCGGGCACCGGCCCCATCGCCATCGACACTGAACGCGCATCAGCATTTCGCTATGATGACCGCGCATTTGTGATTCAGCTGCGGCGCCGAGGTACAGAAACCTTCCTCATCGACCCCGAGGCTGAGCCCTCTGCCACGCGCCGTTTGTCGCAAGTAGTTAACCAGTCTGAGTGGGTGCTCCACGCCGCGCACACCGATCTGCCTTGTCTCCTGGCTCTCGGCTGGACCCCACCGGCTATCCACGACACGCAAGTCGCAGCCCAGATCCTAGGCAAAAAACGTATCGGCCTCTCTGCAATGTTGGAGGATTACTTCGACATTGTGGTTCCAAAGGACAAAGGAAACGCCGACTGGTCGCGTCGTCCACTGTCCCCCGCCATGTTGAACTATGCGGCCCTGGACGTCGAATGGCTTGTGGAACTATCGGAAACCGCATTGAACGACGTTGCCGATGCAGGTCGCATCGACTGGTACACCCAGGAATGCGCCCACATTCTGGCAACCGCCACACCCCTTGCATACAATGATTGGACCGGTCTCAAAGGCCTGAATTCAGTGCGTCGGACGAGCGCCCGCAAACTCGCCCACGACCTGTGGGAAAAGCGTGACCAGATCGCTCGTCAGCGCGATATTTCCCCCGAATCGATTCTGCGCAGTCGCGATCTCATATCTATCGCCGGAGGCGCCGAGGACAATCGCGCCGCTGCCCTGCGGGAGCTGAAGATGTCCCTGCGCCGCTCTCGCGCGCACCTGCCTTCCCGTACCCATAAGCACTTCATCGAAGCTTTTTCTGACGCCCTCAGCTCCGCCCCCTCCGACCTCGAAATGGAGCAATACCGTGCTCCGCAGTACTGTGGCCCCCGGATCCCGGACCACAAGCTATGGCCAGAGGAGTTTCCGCGCGCTGCGGCCTACGCCGATGCGATCCTCAACACAGCCCTCGATCTCGCCGACGCACTTGAGATCCGTCTAGACACGATCGCGACGCGGAAAAATCTACGCAAGGCAGCCTGGGCTTGCTGGTTATTCGAGGACTCTGGCGAATACCCCAATGCAGCCGACCCGATCGCCTGTTGGGAAGAACTCCTAGGCGACTCGTGGGCAGGCCTCGGCCTGCGTCCTTGGCAAGTGGAGCTTCTCCTCGACGCAGCTGTCCCGGCTGTTGCCGATGTCTTTGCCCGCTCCTATAGCTTCTCGGCGTAGCCAACGACGGTCTTTACGACCGTGTCTACATCCAAGCCGAGCTCTTCTAGAACTTCACCACGCGAAGCGTGCGCCAGGAACTCTTGCGGTACGCCGAGGTTTCGGACCGGCACATCGATTCCTGCCTGAGAGAGGTCGTAGTGTAGCTGGCTGCCAGCACCACCGTGCACGCCGTTGTCCTCGATCGTCACTACCAAGTCGTAACCGCGAGCCAATTCCAGCAGGCTATCTGCGGTGGGAAATACCCAGTGCGGGTCTACTACGGTAGCGGAGAAGTCGGCGTCGCACAGAGCCTGTGCAGCACCCAGCGCCTGCTGCGTCAACGCTCCGAAAGAGACGATGAGTATCTTGCGGCGAGCAGCCTCACCGCTTCCGGAACCATCCCCCTCCTGTTCAAAGAGCACATCGTAGTCAGCTTCCTCGCGGATGGCTGGGACATCTGCCGGGGCATTGCCCTTAGGAAAGCGCACCACCGTCGGCGCATCGTCGATGGCGACTGCGCGATCGAGTGCACGTTCGAGGGTGTGCGCATCGCGCGGGGCGGCAACATGGATACCAGGGACGATGCCGGTGATGGAAAGATCCCACATGCCGTTGTGACTGGCGCCATCGGAACCCGTAATGCCGGCACGGTCGAGAACCAAAGTCACACCCAGCTTCAACAGTGCAACGTCCATCAAGAGCTGGTCGAATGCTCGGTTAAGAAATGTCGAGTAGACCGCGACCACCGGGTGCAAACCACCGAGAGCCAAACCGGCAGCGGAAGTCACTGCGTGTTGTTCGGCAATTCCGACGTCATAGGTACGACTGGGGTGAACCTTCGCGAAATCGGCCAAGCCAGTGGGGCCAGCCATCGCGGCGGTAATGGCGACAATGTCCTCGCGCTCGTTGGCGATGTCTATCAAGTGGTTGGAGAACACCTTGGTCCAGCTGATCGCACCCTCGGTCTTCTTAGCCATGGACTCACCGGTGATCGGATCGATCACGCCGGTGGAGTGCATCTGGTCGGCTTCGTCCTGCTCGGCAGGGTCGAAGCCCTTGCCCTTTTGAGTGACCGTGTGGACAATGACTGGCCCACCATAGTCCTTGGCATAGCGCAGCGCGTTTTCCACCTGGTTTAGGTCGTGGCCATCCACCGGACCGATGTACTTCAAGCCGAGTTCGGGGAACATCTCGTGCGGAATGACGGTGTGCTTCACGCCTTCCTTGAAGCCATGAATCACCTGGAACGCACGATCACCGACCCAGCCCATGCGCCCCAGCGCGTTCTTTCCGGTATCCATAACCCGGTCATACATTGGCTGCAGGCGCAGCGCCGCCAAGTTTTCGGCAAGGCCACCAATGGTTGGCGAATAAGAACGGCCGTTGTCATTGACAACGATCACCAGGCTGCGCTTCTTGGCTGCTGCGATGTTATTCAGCGCCTCCCACGTCATACCACCGGTCAGAGCACCATCGCCAACGAGAGCGACGACATGCCGGTGAACCTGTCCAGTGAGTTCGAAGGCCTTAGCCAAGCCATCGGCGTAGGACAACGAGGCCGAAGCGTGAGAGGATTCGGTCCAGTCATGGGGCGACTCCGCCCGATCTGGGTAGCCAGACAGTCCATCCTTTTGGCGCAGCGTATCGAAGAGATCGCGACGGCCAGTGAGGATCTTATGCACGTAGGACTGGTGGCCAGTGTCAAAGATCAGTGGATCCGACGGTGAGTCAAAAACCCGGTGCATCGCGATAGTCAGCTCCACCACACCTAGGTTCGGACCTAGATGGCCACCCGTGGCGGAGACCTTTTGGACAAGAAACTCGCGGATCTCCGAAGCCAACTGTTCTAGCTGGTTCGCGTCCAAGCCTTTAAGGTCTGCGGGCGAGGACACCTTGTCGAGAATTCCCATGTGAAGCTACTCTTCTCCGTCCTATGCTCGCGCCGAATGGTATTTTCAGTCCATTCTAACGGCGCGTGAGCGAATTAAAACAATCCCCTTCGGGGTTACGTTCCTGCGTGTTGTCCACTACGTCGCTCGTTGCGTTCTCAGCTACGTCGCTCACGGCGTGACCCACGTACGGGAACGAGGTGTGCAAGAAGTTCAACGTGATGGTTCAGCCCAAAGGCATCCACTACGCACAACTCCTTGATCTCATAGCCGTTGCGGATCCACGCCCCAAGATCGCGGGCGGCGGTGGCAGGATCGCACCCTACGTGCACAACGTGCCGCGGTCGAGCCTTTGCGATATCTGCAACCGTCTGCGTTCCCGCACCGGTGCGCGGAGGGTCAAGTACTACAGCGTGTACGTCATCACTCCGCGGCAGGCTCAGCACTTGCCGTGATACATCGCCACTAATGAATTCGACATTGCCGATACCGGCCGTGGCAAGTGCTTTCTTACCCGACTCGCTGGCGCTACCCGCGACGTCCACGCACACCACATGATCGACCTTGCGAGAAAGCGCAGCACTGAACACGCCCGCGCCGCCGTAGAGATCCCAAGCGACAGTTCGCTTGCCCCTCTCCCCCTGCAGCTTCTCTCCTTGCGCTACCGGTGGAATATGCCGCGCAATCCACGAGGAATAGAACTGCGGAGCCGCGCTGTGAGCCTGCCAGAAGTCTTGTACCTGGCTTTCCCATTGCACATCGAACTCCCGGTCAAGCCCCGCCCCGTAATGCACGGTGCGGGTAACCGTAGGTACCTCGTCTCCAAAGGCCGCCACTCGCTGATTAGCTGGCGAGCCTTGCAACTGCACCATGTGCCGCGCGCCATCGTCGCCGACAGCAACGGCAATCTCCGAGTGTGGAGTGAGCAAACCCGCTTCCCTGAGCTGCTCAATATCTGCTGCCAGACCGTTCTTCAGCTCCGCGCTCCATTGGGCACATTCGTTGTTCACTGGCACGACATTGTGGGACCCCCGGGAACGCTGTCCAACTTTCCCTTCGCCATCAACCGCCAGCCGGACTCGCGTACGAGAGCCTGCGAAAGGATGGAGGCTTTCGGCGGTCACAGTGATCTTCTCCAGAGCCTCCGCGCTGATTTTTCCTACGCGCGACAGCTGATCCATCACCACTTGCTTTTTATAATGCAACGAACCAGCAGCGTCGACAAAGTCCAGGTTGCAGCATCCTGCGCCAACCTTGGCTGCCGGACACAACGGCGCTATTCGGTGAGGGTTAGGCTGGCCTATGTTCGTTGCCACCCCGCTGCGGAATCCCTTCTTCGCTTTAGTGTTCCGCGCCGGATCCAGCTCTACTGTTACCTCTTTTTCGCCGGGCAGCGCGCCTCGTACGAACACAACCTGCCCGTCCATCCGACCGATCACGGTGCCGCCGTTGGCTGGACCGGCCAGGTCCATCACTACTTCTTCTTTGTTAGTGACGCTCATCGGCTCCAACTTCTTCGCCAGTTTCAGATATGTCTTGCTTTTCCAAGTGGCGCCCCTCGGCCTCATTCGCGGCCTTTACAGCCCAGATGGTCACGGCAACGACGACCAGTGTTAAAGGCCAACCCATAGCAATTCGGGTATAACCCAAAGCGTCAGTCTTATCTGCGGCATAGAGCCATTGCTGCACGCCAAAGCGAGCGAAGAAAACCAGCGCCCACGCAATTGTTGCTACGTTGAATGCGCGCACGGCCCGTCGGTTGGTTCGCCAGCGGTGGTCATCCCCGTTAATTCCGCGCCAAATTGTACCCACAAGTGGCCATCGGACGAAGATTGAGATCACGAAGGCGATGCCTGCCACCAGGGAGTACCAGATTCCATAGGCGAAATACCCCTTTGCGTCTCCCATGAACCACGCGATGGCAGCGCATAGCGCTACACCCAGGAATCCAGAAATTGCAGGCTGCAGATTCTCCTTGCGGATCAACCGCCATACAAAAATGAGCACCGCGACTCCGAGAGCCGAGATGAGGGCGGGGGTCAACCCCCATTGGCTATTGACTGGTACAAGAACCAATACGGGAAGGGTCGAGGAGACAAGGCCAGAGAGGCCTCCCATTTGCTCCAGCAAGGTATCTTGCTCATCCGGCTTACCTTGAGAAGCTTGTTTGCTAACTTCTGCCATTTTCTACTGGTTCTCGCCGGGCGCCTGCGGATTGTTTTCCGGTATGCCATTCTGTTCGGCGGCCATGCGCTGCAGTTGCTCCTGCAGTTCCTCATACATTTCCGGCGGCATCTGCACAGGCAGTGGCTGGCCAGCTGGGATCGGATCGTTCCCGCGGTAAATAAAGCTGCGAGCGATGATCTCCCGGCCGATCCTGGCAATCTCATCCGCGCGGGATTTCTCTCCCGCAAGAGTGACGCGGAACATCCAGCGGGGACCGTTCACACCGATTACACGCATTTGGCCCTCACCAGCGACCGCGCAGATCTCCGGCCCCCACGGTCCGTCTTCCAGGTGGACTTCGAGCCCATCCTTCGTCATGCCCGCTACGGTTTCGTCGACGGACTCTTCCCACAGGTTGCCGCTACGTGGGGCGGCAAAGGCCACTGGGGTGAAGCGACCGCCTTCGACCTCTAGGTGGATCATCTGGGGCCCCTCCGGCCCCATTTCCACACTCACATGGCCGCCGTGGGGTACTGGAACCCGCATGGAGCCCAGTTTTAGGAAGCCTCTGGCGAAATCGGAGAAGTCGAAGTCTTGGGAATTCACCGTATCCCCATCAAAGGGACCAAAGTCATTGTCGGCTGAATTCGCCTGGCTCGCCACGGTCGGCTGCTCTTGTACTTCCGCTGCAGCCTTCGCGGCATCACGGGCATCCTTATTGGTATTGCTTGTGTTCTTCTTGCGCCCAAACATCCTCAAACTCCGTCTTTTTTATCTTCTACCCTATGTCTTCTGAGCTATGTCTTCTGAACTGCTCTGTCCAGCTGGATTACACGCCAGTCGAGCCGTAACCGGATTCTCCCCGGACGGTTGCTCCCAACTCTTCTACGCTGGCAACCTCTTCGACCTCACACAAGCTCACTTCCTGCACCAGCAGCTGCGCAATCCTTTCTCCACGGGTCAGTTCGATCGGCTGCTCGGGATCCAGGTTAATCAAGCACACCTTGATTTCTCCGCGATAGTCAGCATCAATTGTGCCTGGCGCATTCACAATGGAAAGCCCCTTCTTCAGCGCCAATCCGCTGCGTGGGTGTACTAACCCCACGGTTCCCACGGGAAGTGCGATGGCGATGCCAGTGCCAACCAATTCTCGATTGCCTGGAGCGATGGTCACATCCGTGGTCGTAAAGAGATCAATGCCTGCATCCGTTGGGTGAGCACGGCGTGGCAAGGGCAGATCCTTGTCCAGGCGAACGATACGCAGCGGGGAGTCATTGCCAAAAGAATCAGTGTTATTTGTTGCTGTCTGATTAGGGGTCACGGTCACCAAGACTACAAGTCCACGGGCGAAGTTACGATGTGCGAACCGCCAAGGGCTAGAATTGCTAGGCAGCACTCAAAGCAGACACGCAAACAGGAGTTTTGAATTGGCATCGGGCACTCAGCAGGAAAAGCTGCTGTACACGGAGCATCAGCGAGTCCCCCTCGTCTGGTGGCTATTTGCCGCCGGAGTGGTAGCCATTATTTCGTGGCAGGCGCAGATGGGCCGACCGATGTGGGCATCGTTTGTAGCCCTCGCTATCGCCGGCTCATTGGCAGTGTGGGCGTTGATCTACTTCTCCCGAACCAAGGTAGAAGTTACGGAGGATAGTTCTGGTGAACGGTGGCTCCACGTGGGGCCGGCAAAGCTTCCCGCTCACGTCGTAAGCCGCAGCCTAGTAATCCCCCCGACCGCCAAGCGCGCCGCTATGGGTCGTCAGCTCGACCCTGCTGCCTATGTTGTTCATAAGGGTTGGATCCCCACAATGGCGATGCTCGTCCTCGATGATCCGGACGACCCCACCCCCTACTGGCTCATTTCCACCAAGGAACCGCAAGAGGTTCTGGAAAAGCTCGGTCGCCCAATCTACTAAGACAATGAAGCCTTGTAAGACGTTACAGTCTTTTTAACCTCTGGGCTCGATTAAGCCCACTTATGCGCAATCCTTGCAGATGTACTCGCCGTCACCGACGGTCTCACCGATGCAGCTGCGGTGCTGCACCAAGAAACAGACGCTGCACGTGAACTCATCGCTCTGGCGTGGGATTACCGAACCGGAGAGCTCTTCGCCCGACAGATCCGCCATAGGTACGTCAAAAGGCTCGACGATCTCTCCATCGTCCGTATCGGAAACAGCCGGCTCAGCCTTCTCCGCTGCCTTTAGTCCCTCTAGGGAGTCGGTTTCGATGTCGTCCTCGGAGCGTCGGCGTGGTGCGTCGTAGTCAGTCGCCATGTGGGGTCCTTCGTGTCGATCTTGTGCAGTCGCTTCGAGCCAGCAGCCCTGCCGAACCACTAGCTAAAATTCACTTAAATACGTCTCGCTGTCGCGGATCGTAGAGCACATGTGTGCCACTTGTCACCTTCACGCGCGCAATGGCTACCTTTTGGGGTATTTGACCTCCCCCCGCACCTATTCTCCAAGCAGCCGAGCAAGCTCTACTGCAATCCCCGGTTTCGCCGCCATGACCAGGGCTTTTTCTTCCTTCATTACGTCATAGTCAGGAGCTACAGAAACTGCCCCCGCGCGAGCGGCAATCAAACACCCCGCAGCATGATCCCAGGGCCCCAAACCATGCTCAAAATACGCATCCACTTCTCCACTTGCCACCCGGCAGAGATCCAATGCTGCCGACCCGATCCGCCGGATGTCCCGTACCTTCGGCAAGAGCCTTACTAGGCGCTCGGCTTGGCTACGACGATCCTCCGCCACGTACGAAAATCCAGTGGCTACCAGAGCCTTGTGCAATGCCTCATCGCTGTCTTCAGGCACGACCCTCAAAGTTTCGACCTGCGCCAATTTCCCGTGGTCGTCGTAGCTTAGGCGCCGTGCATCACCGCCCGCATGTGCCGCATAAGCAACGTGTGCCGCTACGTCCACGACCACAGCCGCCACCGGCTCACCGTTTATTACAGCGGCAATACTGACTGCATAGGCCGGTACTCCATAGAGGAAGTTCACGGTGCCATCGATGGGATCAACAATCCACAGCACTTCATCGCTGGAGCTTAGCTCATCGGACACCCCACTGAACCCACCTTCTTCGCCAAGAATCCGCGACCCCGGCACGTGCTCTAAAAGTCGTTGGGAAATCAGCCTCTCGCTAGCCTCATCCACCTCCGTTACCGGATCTACTTCGGAGGTCTTCGTCGCCAGCACGCCAATGTGCCCGTGATCATCGGCTAGTTCGCCACGGCGGCGTCGAACTAAACCCGCAGCCTCACGCCCCACCACAAGTGCGATGGCCTCCAGGTCTTTAGGAGTTAACCTTTCTTTACTTTGTGACGCCCCGTCCTCCCCCGCTGTCGAGGCCTCATCGAACACTCGCAGTAGCACCGGCTTGGAAAGCGCAGAGCTTCCCGAGTGGGAGTTAAAAACCTCCGAGACGGCCTGGGCCGTCTTACCTGCATGTGGATTAACCGTAGTTTGCATGCCCTCCACTGTGCCACTTTTCGGCAAGCTAAACCGCACAGCGTCAAGGTAGGGTTGTGTTCATGACTGAGGACAAAGCAGCACAGAACCTAAGTTTTGGCGTGGATATCGGCGGCTCCGGAGTTAAGGGAGCAGTCGTTAACCTTGACACTGGCGAGCTGGTGACAGAACGCTTCAAGATCCTCACTCCAAAGCCATCGACCCCGGATGCGGTCGCCGAGGTCGTACGCAAACTGATGGAAATGGCCGAGTGGGATGGTCCTGTCGGAGTGACCGTCCCCGCGGTTGTTAAGAACCAGAAGGCGCGGACTGCAGCTAATATCGACAAGTCCTGGATCGACACTGATATGCAGGAACTGTTCAAGCGCCATCTCGGCGAGCGCGAAATTGCCGTATTGAATGACGCCGACGCGGCAGGCCTGGCCGAGGTTGAGTATGGCGATCCGAGTGCGAAACAGGGTTCCGTTCTGATGCTAACTTTTGGCACCGGGATTGGCTCGGCACTGCTATGCGATGGTCATCTATTCCCCAACTCGGAGCTGGGGCACCTGCCTCACGACGAAAACGGTGACGTGGAGCGGTATGCCAGCTCCGCTGCAAAGGATCGCGAAGAGCTGTCCTATAAGAAGTGGGCGGCACGCGTGGACGAGGTACTGCATGCCTACAGCGCCCTATTTAGCCCGCAGCGATACATCGTGGGTGGCGGCATCTCCCGCAAGGCCGACAAGTGGGTACCGCTTTTGACCGTGGAACAGGAAGTCATTCCGGCGAAGCTTCGCAATCAAGCGGGCATCATTGGAGCCGCTATGGCTGTGCGCGACGGCATCAAACCCTAGGGATCCAAACCACACCGCATTTCGTTTTGAGTTATAATGGGCGGTCGATTCCCACGTAAAGGGTTTGACTAACCCCAAAGACCAACGGTTGCGGGCTTAACGCAACCCGGTGCGATCCAATTCCTTTTCGGAATGTGGCCACGTCATGTGGCTATTTTGTTGCACCATGCGATACGAGCGAAAGGGCTTCAGTGGCAGCGAACGACTCGACCACCACCAGCGACGACAACGCCCAGGGTGTTGTCCGAAAGGTTGCTAAAAAGACGGCAGCGAAGAAGACTGCCCGAAAGGTGGCAAAGAAGTCGGCGACTGCCAAGAAGGCAACCGCTCGCAAGACCACGGCGAAGAAGACCGCGGCAAAGAAAACCGCCGCTAAAAAGACTGCTGCAAAGAAGACCGCTCCGAAGCAGGTTGTTGCCGTCAACGTCTCTGACACTGCTGCTGAGCCGGAGGAGCAGGCGTCCACCCCGGTGAAGAAGGCAGCGAAGAAGACCGCCAAGAAGGCTGCCAATAAGACGGCGCGCAAGACAGCTAAGAAGACTGCCAAAAAGGCAGCTCGCAAAACCACGAAGAAGACCAGCGCTAAGAAGACCACTGCAAAGCGGGGCACCAAGGCAGCAAAGGCAGCCGAGGAACTGCTTGAGGTTGATGAGGCTGCTGTCGATGCAACCTCAGCGGACCAGAATGCTCAGGAGACTCCCGACGAGCCAGACGAGTTCGACAGCGAACCGGACAATCTCGACGATCTGGATGATCTTGACGAGGACGATGACCTGGATGATCTAGACGATCTGGATGACCTCGACGATGACGATGACGATGATCTAGACGACGACCTCGAAGATGATCTCGAGGACGATGACGACGATGACTCGGACGACGACGAAGACGGTACCGATAAGAACGACGGTAGCTTCGTGTGGGACGAAGACGAGTCCGCAGCGTTGCGTCAGGCGCGCAAGGACGCAGAGCTGACGGCATCTGCCGACTCCGTTCGCGCGTATCTCAAGCAAATCGGTAAGGTCGCACTGCTCAACGCTGAGCAGGAGGTATCGCTGGCTAAGCGCATTGAGGCGGGCTTGTACGCGGCGTATCGTCTGCAGGAGATCAAGGAATCGGGCGAGAAACTTTCCCCGATGAACCGTCGCGACCTGCGCGAAATCGAGCGCGATGGGCGCCGCGCAAAGAACCACCTGCTGGAAGCAAACCTGCGACTAGTGGTGTCGCTGGCGAAACGCTATACCGGACGCGGCATGGCCTTCCTCGACCTTATTCAGGAAGGCAACTTGGGTCTCATCCGTGCGGTGGAGAAGTTCGACTATGTAAAGGGCTACAAGTTCTCCACCTACGCTACGTGGTGGATCCGCCAGGCCATCACCCGCGCAATGGCCGACCAGGCTCGTACCATCCGCATTCCGGTACACATGGTGGAGGTCATCAACAAGCTGGGACGTATCCAGCGCGAGCTTCTGCAGGATCTAGGACGCGAACCCACCCCGGAGGAGCTCGCACGCGAGATGGACATCACCGTCGACAAGGTACTGGAAATCCAGCAGTACGCCCGTGAGCCGATTTCGCTGGATCAGACGATCGGCGATGAGGGAGATTCCCAGCTGGGCGACTTTATCGAGGATTCCGAGGCCGTCGTTGCCGTCGATGCGGTCTCGTTCACTCTGCTGCAGGATCAGCTGCAAGATGTTCTGCACACACTGTCGGAGCGCGAGGCTGGCGTGGTGAAGCTTCGCTTCGGCCTTACCGACGGAATGCCCCGCACCTTAGACGAGATTGGCCAGGTTTATGGTGTGACCCGTGAACGCATCCGCCAGATCGAGTCGAAGACGATGTCCAAGCTACGCCACCCGTCGCGCTCTCAGGTGCTGCGCGACTACCTGGATTAGCCCCCAAGAAAACGAATAGCCCGAGGCCAAGAAGGCTTCGGGCTATTTTTGGTTTTTCTGCACGCAGTCCTGGAACTCCGTGCCGCGCAGATCCTCGCACCCCTTTACGCTCTGCATTGCCGCTTGGGTGAAGAAAATTGCCACCGCCATCGCGACGACCCCCAGAACCAATCCAATAATCGCATAGCTACGCTGTGTCCCCTTCCGATTCGCATTCAGGACGGAAAAAATTCCTACGATGATGGAAATCGCAGCGACGACCAGACCAATCAAGGGGAACATTGCCGCTGGAATGGCCAGGATTCCGACGATTAGGGCAGCCATGCTCAAACCGCTGACCTTGCGGGGCGCAACCTTTTGAAGCTCAGTTTCCTCTGCGTTCGACTTATCCAGATCGGTGTAGTCTTCTCGAGCCACGGTGTGCCCGCCTTCCCTCATCCTGTGTGCACTGTAGCTACGTGCACTCCCAATGCTCATGTCGCGGTGTATATTACCCCACCGCTCCATGCTTACCAGTCTCTCAAATAGGCAATGCGATCCCGCAGCTGTTGCGCTGTACACAGCGCGGTAGCCGGCCCGCCGCAGTTCCGCCGCGCATCATTGTGAATCTGCCCATGGGGCTTGCCCGTCCGCGCTGATTTCATGGACACCAGCGCATTCAGTTCTTTACGCAGCGCTGGAATCTCTTCGCTGGCTACGCGCTTATTGCGCAAATCCGCGCCGCTGCCCTCCGGGGCAGTGGCCTGCTGTTCCTTCTTACGGCGTTGCTCTTCCTGCTTCGCCCGCGCATCCAATTGCTCGGCTTGCCTTTGACGCAGGAGCGTACGCATCTGGTCGGCGTCAAGTAGCCCCGGTAAGCCAAGGTATGCCTGCTCTTCTTCGGACCCGCTCAATGTGGACGTACCGTAGGTCGAGCCATCGAAAATCAGACTGTCGAGTTCTGCCTCTGCACCGACAGACTCATACCCCTTGTCGTCCTCCACTTCATTCTGTTCCTTGTTGGCCTGACGCAACAGCTCGTCATCCCAGCCCTCATTTGGGCGGTCGGGTTTACCGAGGACGTGGTTGCGTTGTTGCTCCATCTTCGAGGCCAACTCGAGGAGGACAGACACACTGGGGAGGAAGATTGACGCCGACTCCCCCGGGCGCCGCGAGCGCACGAAACGGCCGATGGCCTGCGCAAAGAACAGTGGTGTGGAGGATGATGTGGCGTACACGCCCACAGCCAAGCGGGGTACGTCCACGCCCTCAGACACCATGCGCACGGCCACCATCCACTCGTCGCTACTGGCGGAGAATTCTTTAATGCGCTCCGAGGCTCCGGCCTCATCGGACAGCACGACGGTAACGGGAGTGTTACTGATTCTTTCCAGGATGCGCGCGTAGGCACGTGCCGTCGTTTTATCGGTTGCGATCACCAGACCACCTGCATCCGGTGTCGTTTCACGCAGCTGATGCAATCGCGTCTGTGCGGCTTTGAGCACCGCTGGGATCCAATCGCCCTTCGGGTCGAGCGCGGTACGCCAAGCCCTGGCGGTTTGTTCTGCGTTAAGAGGTTCGCCCAAGCGAGCCTCAAATTCCTCTCCGGCAGAGTTGCGCCACCGGGCTTGGCCCGAATACGCCAAGAAAACCACCGGGCGAACCACACCATCCTTCAGCGCATCCGCGTATCCATAGGTGTAGTCGGCGGACGAGACGAGTGCTCCCTCAGCACCGTCTACAGCCTCGTAGCGCACGAAGGGGATCTGCGAATCATCAGAACGGAATGGCGTACCCGTAAGCGCCAGGCGGCGTTCGACGTGCTCATAGGCCATGCGCACACCATCGCCCCAGCTCTTTGCGTCGCCTGCGTGGTGAATCTCATCCAGAATCACCAGCGTCTTCTTCGCCGTGGCCACCTGGTAGTGCTTAGTCGGCTTCATACCGACCTGCGCGTAGGTTACGCACACGCCGTCGTAGGAATTATTGAATGGCGAGGAGTTTGTGAACTCTGCGTCGAGCGCAATCCCCTGTCCGGCTGCGGACTGAGCCCACTGCACCTTTAGGTGCTCGGTGGGCACAACGATGATGAGGCGATCCACCGCGCGGGTATCCAAGAGCAGCCGTGCGATCGTCAGGGCGAAGGTTGTCTTTCCTGCGCCTGGCGTCGCCACAGCCAGGAAGTCCTTCGGACTGGCCTCGACGTACTTGTTCAGTGCCTCCTGCTGCCATAGGCGGAGGTGCTTCACTTCTTGCGCAGCCCCTTGTAGATCTGCTCACAATCCGGGCAGACGGGCGACCCCGGCTTGGCCTGCTTGCGTACGGGGAAAGTCTCCCCACAGAGAGCCACGACAAGCTTGCCCATCACAGCGGATTCGACGATCTGATCCTTCTTCACATAGTGGAAGAACTTCGGAACATCATCGTCCGTCGTCGTGTCCGTATTGACTTCTGGGCGCTCAATCGTTGTCGTACTTGGGTTACTCACAGTTCACCATCATGCCCCTGAATCTGCCTGTTTTCCAGCTGCGTACTAGCGTTGGCTCTATGGCTGATGCACGAAAAAGGAAAACGGGAGGTGAATCCCGTGCCAAGCGCGCCTCGCAAGTGGAGATCATCACTGATGCAAAAAGCTCCCCACTGCAAGGCTGGCACCATCGCCGCAAGGTGTACACCGTGCTGCAGCTGCTGCGCATCCCGCTCCTCGCCCTTGCCGCTGTAGTTATGCTCATTACCCACAACGCAGCATTGTCAGTGTGCATCGCTTTGATTAGCCTCCCGCTACCGTGGGTAGCCGTGTTGCTTGCCAACGAGACCGGGCAGGTCGATGAGACCACAAATAAGGTGTACAAACCTGCTCTCGTCCGCGAACAACGCCGTGCCGAACGGGCCGCGCTTGCGGGCGAGACATCTCGCCCGATGCTCGAGTCAGATTCTCCCGGGGCATCCACTCCGCAGGTTATCGACATCACCCCCACTCAGCCTGACAGCACCGACAACGATCAGCACTCCGACTAACAAGGAACCGACATGCCTACCTCTACCCCGCCCGGCCGTCCGTTCTGCACCCCTGGCGTTGCCACCGAGCACCTCGTCCGTACCCTCGTCGCGCAAGGCTATGGTTCATCGCTGATTATGGAGGCTCTCGGCGTCGAAGGTATCGCCGCCGCCCAATCCGGCTCTCCCGCAGCCGCTCAATGGCACCTGACGAGCCGGGACTCTATGGCATCACAGCTCGTCGCCGCTGTTTATTTACGACGCCCCCAGCCCGCCGCCTTCTTCCAATCTCTCGTCGGGACTGAGTCCACCTCCGAGCTCGTAGCAGAACAGGCTCTTATCCCGTCAGAAGGTTCACATGAAACGCTGCAGCTCAACCTCGACATCCGCCCGATCCACCACCCCGCGCATGGGAACGCGGAGGTGCTGGTTCTCTCCGACCCGGATGCTTCCCTGGAGCCGCGCATCCCCGGACCGGAACACGTTCCCGGTATAGGAAACGCACCCCTATCCCTACTGAATTCCATTCCCCGCCTGTCAGCGAACGCCCGAGTTCTTGACCTGGGTACTGGGTCGGGAGTCTTGGCGTTGCTATTGGCAGCCAACAGCGAGGCAACACTTTTCGGCAGTGACATTCACAGTCGTGCGCTGGCCTATGCACAAGTTGCCGCCGCTGCGCAAGGATTGGAATCGCCTAAGGTCAAGTGGGTTCAGGGCTCCTGGTTTGATCCCTTCGCCAGCGAGCTTTTCGACGTGATCGTCTCCAATCCGCCGTTCGTCATCGGCCCCTCCATCGACCTCGATGCCCGCGAGGGGCACGTATATCGCGATTCCGGTCTGCCCTTGGACGCAGCCAGCAAGCTGGTGGTTCAACAAGCCGTTGAACACTTAGCACCGGGAGGGCATGCGCACCTGTTAATCGGCTGGGCACTCGGCGAAGGTACGGCGGATTCCGCCGCCGAACGAATCTTGAGCTGGTTGCCGGACGAAGGAGCTCGTGCATGGGTTCTTCAGCG
Organism: Corynebacterium sp. 22-2729; assembly: GCF_053479475.1. Classification (NCBI taxonomy): domain Bacteria; kingdom Bacillati; phylum Actinomycetota; class Actinomycetes; order Mycobacteriales; family Corynebacteriaceae; genus Corynebacterium; species Corynebacterium sp. 22-2729. The sequence continues at coordinate 85,390 of NZ_JBRBCA010000010.1, read as the reverse complement.
TGATGTGGTGGATGTGGCCACCTATGTCACCACCTGGTTGCGCGACGAGAGCATCGACCCACGCAGCGACAGCGGTCAGCAGCGGGCGACAGAATGGCTCGAGTTCTTCGATCACCACGATGTCACGCAGATCGGGCTCGGGTGGATTCATATCGAGAAGATCGATGGTGCCACCGAGCTCACAGTCGAAACTTTCGAACACGCCCTGCCCGATGGAGCCTTCTTGGGACAAGAGGTCGGCGAATGGTTCGCACGCTGCCGCTGGCTCGAGGAGCTGGAGGTTCCCGGCCGCCCGGCCGCCGAAGCCATTGCGGATGCGCACTACCGACTGCGACACGGCGTCATCCTAGAAAAAGCCGCCACTTCCACCGACCAGGGGTTCGGCGAAGAAACAATACAGTTGACACGGACCGATGGGCCGGGTTGGACCCACGAAATCGATGCGACATTAGCGGCAATTCTGGCTGGTCTTAGCTGGGACGGACTTTGCTTGCGTGACGTAGCGGAGCTCTACCACGCAATTAATGGAGAAGATCTGGGAATGGATGCCGCAGAGCTTGTAGATCAGCTTGTTCCTCTAGCTGTGGCTCTGGTGAGGCACGGGATGATTGTGCCGCGAGACCTGCGCGAGGTGTACGAGGGCGAAATGTAGGCCAGCGCGATTAGAGAAAACCAATGAAGACAACCCAGTAAGGGAAAACGAATGAGGAAAAACCAGTGAAGGCAGTGATTAGCACCGTCAGCAGTGCCACAGTGTCGGTTGCAGACGAAGTGGTGGGAGAAGTAACCGGACCCGCACTCTTAGCGCTCGTGGGAGTCGGTGTAAACGATGAACCCGAAGCCGCAGAGAAAATGGCGCGGAAAATTGCGGAACTGCGTTTGCTCCCCGCGTCGGGGCAACCATGGGATAGTCCACGCAATCACTCCGTAGAAGAAGTAAACGGGCAAGTTCTGTTGGTAAGTCAGTTCACACTCATGGGCGAGACGAAAAAGGGACGACGTCCCTCGTGGGTTAACGCGGCTCCGGGAGAAACTGCCGAACCGGTGTACGAACGTATTGCAGAATTGCTCCGAGAGCGCGGCATAGTTGTAGAAACAGGACGATTCGGCGCCATGATGGAAGTCGCCAGCGTCAATGAGGGACCATTCACAGTGCTTGTGGAGACCTAAGAACGAGAGCTTGTTCAACAAAAACTGCAGGTAAAGCTCTTCCCCTCTGCAGAGTCGCGACAGAGAGAAAAATAGCTAACCCCTGTGCGGGGGTGAACCAAGTTCCTTCTTCAGGTTCGGTGGGGAACAATTCTTCCAAGAGATTCGTTGACCCCGTAGAGCTTCGGCACACAACGAGAAAATTCTTGAAGCGCTTGAACGCTATCGAGCCATGGGAGGCACACCAGCACTATGAGTAACTCCATGATTGATGACGAATACAACGGCATCAGCCACGGTCAAGAGGGTACCGGCAATTCGGCCGACGATAGCGATAAGAAAGAAGACAAGGGGCGGCGCCGCGGAAACAACGAGAACCCGTCGGCAGATCTGGTTCGCGTCTACCTCAACGGCATCGGTAAGACCGCCCTGCTTACTGCAGAGGACGAGGTAGAACTCTCCAAGCGAATCGAAGTCGGGCTGTACTCGGAGCACCTTCTAGCCACCGCAGAGAAGCTGACCCGTGCGAAGAAGCGCGATCTTAAGGTACTGGCACGTGAAGGCAAGGCAGCCCGGAGCCACCTGCTGGAGGCCAACCTGCGCCTCGTTGTATCGCTGGCGAAGCGCTACACCGGCCGTGGCATGCCTCTGCTGGACCTGATCCAAGAAGGCAACCTGGGCTTGATCCGCGCAATGGAAAAGTTCGATTACACCAAGGGCTTTAAATTCTCCACCTATGCAACTTGGTGGATTCGCCAAGCCATTACCCGTGGCATGGCCGACCAATCCCGCACCATTCGCCTTCCCGTCCACCTGGTAGAGCAGGTGAACAAGCTTTCCCGTATCAAGCGCGAGATGTACCAGCAGCTTGGGCGCGAAGCGACGAACGAGGAGCTGGCTGAGGAATCCGGAATCGAGGAATCGAAGATCGAAATGCTGCTCAAGCAGTCCCGCGATCCGGTGAGCCTGGATATGCCCGTCGGTAGCGACGAAGAAGCCCCGCTGGGCGACTTTATCGAGGACTCCGAGGCAACGGATGCGGAAACCGCTGTGGTTGCATCCCTGCGCCACTCCGATGTCCGCGCTGTGTTGGGCACCCTGGAGGAGCGCGAGCAGGACGTCATCAAGCTGCGCTATGGCCTGGATGATGGCATGCCGCGCACGCTGGATCAGATTGGTCGCCGCTTCGGGCTTTCCCGCGAACGCGTCCGCCAAATCGAGCGTGAGGTTATGGCCAAGCTCCGCGAGGGTGACCGAGCCAACAAGCTGCGTGAATACGCTGTTTAGAGACTCATCATCCCTAAATAGCATCAGTACTTAAGCTTCCGCCCCGTTCCTTTTGCGGACGGGGCTATAATCGTTTCAAGTCAATGAACAAAGAAAGGGCGTAGCGCACGTGAGGGATCTCGTCGATACCACTGAGATGTATCTCCGAACGATTTATGAGTTGGAAGAAGAAGGCATTCTGCCGCTCCGCGCCCGCATCGCAGAAAGACTGGATCAGTCCGGCCCTACGGTGAGCCAGACCGTTGCGCGTATGGAGCGCGACGAACTACTTACGGTTGAGAAGGATCGTTCTCTTAAACTCAGTCCTCAAGGCCGAGCTTTAGCCACCGCGGTCATGCGCAAGCACCGCCTGGCCGAGCGCTTGCTCACCGACGTCATCGGTCTTCCCTGGGAAAAGGTTCACGACGAAGCCTGTCGCTGGGAACACGTCATGGGCGACGAGGTTGAGGTTCAGCTGGTAAAGGTACTCAGCGAATATGCCACCTCCCCATTTGGCAATCCGATTCCGGGACTGGAGGAGTTGGTAGAAAGCGTGCCGGAGGCTGAGCGCACGGAGCTGAAGGAAAAGATTTATTCTCTGCAGACAGGTTCCTCACAGCGCGCCTCTGATATCGAATCGCCGGAGCCGATCGAGGTAAAGATCCTCAGTATCAACGAAATCGTGCAGGTGGAGCACAAGCTCATGGCGAAGTTCCACGCGTTGGACATGCGCCCAGGCAGCGTCGTAACGCTGGTGGCCACCGAGGACGGCTTGGAGTTCGGCAACGACAACGGCACCATGGTTGTTCCGGAGGAGCTTGGCCACGCCGTACGCGTAGAAAAGCTCAACTAAGGACGTGGGGTAGCGTGGGGGCTGTGACAAGCATCGATCTATCTTCCTCTGCCCTATCCCCTTCCGCCCACATCGTCGTGACTGGCGGCGCCGGCTATGTCGGTAGCGTCTGTGCCAGCGTACTTCTCGAACACGGTTTCCGCGTGACGGTGGTGGACGATTTATCAACCGGCAATGGTTATGCAGTACCAGAAGGCGCGACCTTTATTGAGGGGGACATCCGCGATGTCATCTCCGATGTCTTTGCCGCTGGCGACGTCGCAGCCGTCATGCACTTTGCCGCCCGTTCGCTTGTCGGCGAATCCGTAGAGAATCCCGATATCTACTGGCACCACAATGTAGGTACCAGTCTGTACCTCCTGGATCAGATGCGCGAGCACGGGGTAGATAACCTCGTGTTCTCCTCCACTGCTGCGACCTACGGCGAACCAGAGCAGGTTCCAATCACTGAAGACATGCCGACGGCACCGACGAACCCCTATGGCGCCTCCAAGCTGGCGATTGATCACATGATCACCTCGTACGCCAATGCCTATGGACTGGCCGCTACCTCCCTGCGATACTTCAACGTCGCTGGCGCACACGGAAATATTGGTGAAAACCACAAGGTCGAAACTCACCTCATTCCCTTGGTGCTACAAGTTGCCCTTGGTCATCGAGAGCACATCTCGATTTTCGGCACTGACTACCCCACTGCCGATGGCACTGCCGTCCGCGATTACATCCATATTCGAGATCTGGCGGATGCCCACCTGCTGGCCGCTGCGTCGAACACTGCGGGCAAGCATCGCATCTTTAATCTCGGCTCCGGCGATGGTTTTAGCGTGCGTCAAGTCATCGACACCTGCCGCGAGGTCACCGGCCACCCAATTCCCGCGATCGAATCGCCACGTCGCGCGGGCGACCCTGCAACTCTGATCGCTTCGTCGGCGAAGGCTAAGTCTGAGCTCGGATGGAACCCCACCCGCTCCGATTTGCACACCATTATCTCCGACGCATGGGCCTTTAGCGGACAACTGGGTGATAGGTTGCATTCCGCACAGCGTTAACTGCGTCCCAGTCCACAATCTGCATGAGTCGCTCGTACTCCCATGCGATATCGAGCCCCGCATATTCCCGGACTGTGACATAGGTTCGCTCCGGCAGCCTGTCCTCCTCCGTGGGGTCTTCTGCGGCATCCAGATCCATCTGCACATTTGCCATAACGGTGCAGGCGGATTGCACTGCTTTAGCCAAAAGCAATTTGATCTTTCCTTTTTGATGGGCGTCCAACGCCGTAACCGCAATGTCAGCAGTGAACTCATCGAATGCACTCAGCTGCGGCTCGACCGCAGAATCATCCATTTTCTCCATATCGGAAAGCATTTCCTCCAGCGTTGCCTCCGCAACCTGATCTTCTGTGCCTTCCATATCCTCCGTGCCTATCCCCTGAGCACGCTCGATACTATCGAGCCGCGCACATGCATCCTCGGTGTATAGATCGGCTTCAAGTTCCTCCAACAGTCGCGTAAGTGTGTGATACGCCAGGACTCCTTCGTCGTTAGCCGACGCCACCAGTGCCAGGATCAACATCACCCGTCGACGTACCGACCCCGTCGTTCGACGCGCAGCACTGGCAAGCATCTCGCGTAGAATCGCGCTGTTCGTGCCCAAAGACCAGGCAATAACGACCGTATGAAGGAACTCGTCACTGCAAATCGCGGCAAGGCTGTCGATGAGGTATTCGTTTTCACATTCCTCTTCCAACACCCTTGTTCCCTCCGCTACGGCGGCTATACCAATCAGGACTTGGATCAGATCGACTGTGGTGGCCTCCGCACGTTCCTGGAGCATCCATTCCGGCTCGCTCAGGTTGGCAGGATCCAGCCAGCGCTCCATTTCCTCCCGGTTACCCATACGGCGAGCCCCACTCAGCGCACTGATATCGGCCAGCTCATTGGACTCCACGCTGTCTACCGTGCCCGTCTCGCCGTCCAATACGTCGATCCAAGGCATTCCCGTCGTGATGCTTTCGACTTCTAGGGCCGATTGAACATCGACACATGCATCCTCCAGTTGGCTGACGGCAGAAGCCACACAGGCACGCAGATCTTCATCCATGTCGCCGATAGTGAGAATGATTGCCTCCGCCGCTGGGGCGTTGCAAAGAATCTTGGTAATCCCCCGCACTGCCTCGTCAATAGCCGCTGGGTGCAAGTCGCATCGTAGGACCGGACCGATTCGAAAGCGCCGGTGATGCGCGGGCAGCGGTGCGGAACTGGTGTGCTCGGTGGAAGCGACTAGGCCGATGATGACCAGCGAGTCCACGGGTGGGAATCCAAGAAGGGAGGGAATGGCAGCGATCAGCTTGCCTTTGTCTGCTCCCAAATGAACGGATGGCGGGCGCGTAGTAGGTGCACTAAGTGCGGAATCTGCGGGAATAGACTGGGGTTTCTTTTCGTTGTGTTCTGGTGAGTTCCTCATGCCACAGATCGTTGCCGAACCAAAGTTTTTTCGCGGCGACGAATCCCATACGGTGCGGCGAAGCCCCAGGGGTCTGTGGATAACTTGAAACTGTGAATATGGGTCCCAGAAATGGCGCCGTCTCAACCTGGCTTGTCCGAAGTGGCTGATAGGCTAGGCAGACGGTGCTTGGTTGGACACAGGTTCCGCCGGAAGGGAGAGCGAAACTATGCATGAGCACTTCGACAACAACGACCATCGTGGCAATGGCGAGCGGCGTGAGCGGCAGCTAGGCGGCCGGATGTACGAGCTGGAGTACCCGGCTCCGATCCAGTTCGATCGCCCCTCGATTGCCGACGAGCCCATGGGGTTGAGCGATGCTGAGGGTGCTGAGGGTGCTGAGGAGCTGCCAATGTTGGTGGCATTGCAAGGCTACGCGGATGCCGGACAAGCTGTCTCAAACGCCAGCTCTCATATCCTGGCTGCCTTGGAGCATAGCCCGGTTGCGTCGTTCAAGGTCGATGAGTTGATCGATTATCGTTCGCGACGCCCCGGTGTGACCATCGAGAACTCCAAGGTTGTGGATACGGATGATATTCGCCTGGATCTACACCTGGTAAAGGACACCCAGGGACGCCCCTTCCTGCTGCTAAGTGGCTTGGAGCCAGACCTTAAGTGGGGAGCCTTTAGCGACGCTGTGGTGGATCTCGCCCGGCGTGGTCAGGTCGGCATGGTCGCCTCTCTGTACTCGGCGCCGATGACGGTGCCGCACACTCGCCGTTTGGTGATTTCTGCGCATGCCTCGGAATCTTCGCTGATCAAGGACTACCACACGTGGGATTCGCGAATGATCGTTCCCGGCGCCGCGGCTTTGGAAACGGAAAAGAAGTTAAACCGCCACGGGTTCGAAACGGTTGGCTTTACCGCCCATGTGCCGCACTACATCGCGGCCTCCGACTACCCGGAGGCGACCTTGCGCCTATTGGAGGCATTCAGCGAAGTCGCAGACCGCGAGCTGCCCCTTAAAGCTCTGGAAAAGGAGTTGGAACGCGTACAGCGCCAGCTGCAAGACCAGGTTGAGGAGTCCCAGGAGATCGCTACTGTCGTCAGTGCATTGGAGCACCAGTACGATGCCGAGATGGAACGAATGCGTCGTAAGCGGGAGAACAACCTGCTGCAACCGGGACAGGACATCCCAACCGGCGAAGAGCTGGGCGCAGAGTTCGAAGCATTCTTGCAGAACATGTCAGATGGCTCCGATAATGCCGACGATCCAACCGATACCGAGCAAGAGGACAAATAAAACACAGTGGGTATTGCTGCCGAACTCGCGGAACTGTTGCCAGATCTGGACGAGGTACCGGAATCTCTGATTGATGACGCGATCCTAGAGTCTTTTCTCGGTTGGACGCGTGACCGCGGCATTACCCTCTACCCTGCCCAGGAAGAGGCAGCCACAGCCCTCGTGGCTGAAGACAACGTGATTCTTGCTACGCCCACGGGCTCCGGTAAGTCCATGGTGGCCATCGCTGCCCACTTCATTGCCATGGCTCGCAAGCAGCGCAGTTTCTACACCGCGCCCATCAAAGCTCTGGTCAGTGAGAAATTCTTCGATCTGTGCCAAACCTTCGGCCCGGAAAATGTGGGCATGATGACGGGTGACGCCACAGTGAATGGCGGCGCACCGATCATCTGCGCCACTGCTGAAATCGTTGCCAATATTGCCCTGCGCGACGGAGCGAACGCGAAAATTGATCAGGTAGTGATGGACGAGTTCCACTACTACTCTGAACCCGACCGTGGCTGGGCCTGGCAGGTTCCGCTCTTGGAACTCCCTAAGGCACAATTTCTTCTGATGAGCGCCACCCTGGGCAACACCAAGTGGTTGGAGGATGATCTAAGCGAACGCACTGGTCGCCAAACCACATTGGTGACGGGCAGCACACGGCCAGTGCCGCTCGACTTTCACTATGTCTACACTCCCGTCCACGAAACGGTGGAGGAGCTAATAAGCGACGGCAAATCGCCCATTTACATTGTTCACTTCACCCAGCGCGAAGCTATCGAGCGCGCCCAGGCTCTGACCAGCATGAAGCTAGTTAATGACGAAGCCAAGGCTGCTATCGCCGAGGAGATCGGTGATCTCCGCTTTACCTCTGCCTTCGGCAAAACTCTCTCCCGCCTGCTGCGCAAGGGAATCGGCGTGCACCATGCCGGCTTGCTGCCGAAGTACCGTCGCCTCGTCGAGCGATTGTCGCAGAAAGGGCTTCTAAAAATTATTTGTGGTACCGATACTCTCGGAGTAGGTATCAATGTGCCGATTCGTACAGTACTGATGACGGGACTGACCAAGTACGACGGTGTGAAGCACCGCGTGCTGAAATCCCGCGAGTTCCATCAAATCGCGGGTCGAGCGGGTCGCGCAGGGTATGACACGGAGGGGACTGTCGTGGTACAGGCTCCCGAGCATGAGATTGAAAACTTTCGCCTCCGCCAACGAGCCGGTAGTGATCCGAAGAAGATCAAGAAGCTACGCAAACGCTCTGCCCCCGAGGGGCAGGCAACGTGGAGTGAATCCACCTATGAGCGCCTCACCCATGCTGAGCCGGAGGAACTTTCCAGCCAGTTCCGCATGAGCAACTCCATGCTGCTCAATGTCATCGCTCGTGACCAGTGGACCTTTGAAGCGCTACGGCATCTTTTGCGCACCAATCACGACACGCGCACTAAACAGAACAAGGCCATCTTGCGCACCATCGAGCTGTACCGGGGGCTTATCAACGCTGAAGTCGTTGAAGAATTCCAGGCACAAACTCCTAGTTGCAAGGATGCCCGCCTGACCGCCGACCTCAACCGCGATTTTGCCCTCAATCAGCCACTGTCTCCCTTCGCCCTGGCAGCTCTGGAACTACTGGATCCGGAGTCCGACACGTTCGCGCTTGACGTGATCTCTACTTTTGAGGCGGTTTTGGAAGACCCCCGACAGGTGCTTATCGCCCAGCAGAAGGCTGAACGGGGCGAGGAGATTGCGGCGCTGAAGGCTGAGGGCGTCGATTACACCGAGCGAATGGCCATCGTCGAAGATATCACCTGGCCCATGCCGCTGGCAGACGAGCTAGAGCAGGCCTATGACACGTTCTGTGAGGGCAACCCGTGGGCTCGCGATTTTCAGATTAGCCCGAAGTCCATTGTGCGGGACATGGTGGAAAAGGCAATGACCTTCTCCGACTTCGTGGCCGCGTATGGGCTGGGACGCTCCGAGGGTGTGGTGCTGCGCTATCTCACCGATGCATATCGCACACTGGAGCACTCCGTACCCGATTCTTACCGCTCGGAGGAGTTCGACGATATCCTTGTGTGGTTGGGCGAGCTGATTCGCCAAGTTGATTCCTCACTCATTGATGAGTGGGTACAGATGGCGGATCCGGATGCCCCGCTGACCGAGGATCAGGTGGCCGAGCATGCCTACGGCGTGGAAAACACAAACCTGCTCTCTGCCAACCCGCAGGCGCTGACCCGTATGGTGCGTAACTACTTCTTCCGCCACGTGGAACTCTTCGCGTTCGAAAAAGAGCGCGAGCTCGCGGAAATGGACGAATACCTGGATTCGCCACCAGACTGGCCTGCCGCGATGGACGATTACTTTGAGGAATATGCCGATATAGGTGTTGACGCCGCCGCGCGTTCAAATAGGTACATTCTCATCAAGCGCGGCACAGGCCCCGAGTCGGGTAGTTGGTTCGTGCGCCAGATCATCGACGATCCCGAAGGCGACCATGGCTGGGCGCTAGAGGGCGTGGTAGACCTTGCTGCAACGGATGAAGCCGGCGAGATCCGGCTCTCGGAGCTCACCGTCGTTCAGGGCTAGCTGGCAGGTTCTAGAAGTACGACTCCAGAACGCGACGGCTTTCCTGTGCCACATGATTGAAGGACTGTGCGACGATCTCCCCCAACGACGCATAGTCGTCGATCCGCGTGGAACTGGAGCGGTACGCCATGCCAATCGTGCGTCCCGCTCGCACAGCCCCTCCGGCAAACGTCGCCAGGGCGATGCCCGGCCGTTGACACTCGACTGATACTGCGGACAGCGGTACCAAGGTTGCGCCCAATCCCGCCGACACCAGCTGAATTACGGTGGAAAGGCTGGCCGCCCTGGTGACAGAATGGCGCGGATCATTGGCCATATCCACCGTCCGGCACAGTTCCAGAATCTGGTCGCGCAGGCAGTGCCCATCGTCTAGCAGCAGCAGATCAACATCCTTGAGTTCGTCGACTGCCAAATCCTTGCGACCGGCCAATGGGTGCCCCTCAGGCACCACCAGCACGAACTCTTCGGTGTAGAGATCTACCGTGTTGAGCCCGCCGCCTTCGCCCGGCATACCAAGGACGGCGACGTCGATCTTGCCCTGTCGCAACGCATCAATAAGAAGTGGCGACTTCTCTTCGACAATGCGCGGTTCGAGCTCCGGGGCTGCGTCGTGTACAGAGTGTAAAACCTCCGGCAGGATATACGGGGCGACGGTCGGGATCATTCCTATTGCCATCGAACCCACGAGGCCGCCGTGAGCACCCCGTGCGTGAGAGACGAAAGTTTCGAGGCTTTCCAGGGTGGCTTGTGCAAATGGCAGCAGTCCTCGCCCCACTGGGGTGACAATAACCTTGCGAGTGGATCGTTCGATAAGCTGCACTCCCAAACCTGCCTCGAGCGCAGCGAGCGCTTGGGAAAGGGAAGGTTGGGAGATACCTAAATGGGAGGCTGCGGTACCAAAATGACCATGTTCGGCAATGGTCACAAAGGTGCGCAATTGGGCAACGGTCGGGCGATACTCTCTTTGAACCACATCTGCGATTCTACAGACATTCTTAGAAAAGCATAATTACACCTGGAAAAATAAATATAGGCGACTATAAATCAGCTTACGCGCAGTTCAGCGGTACCTTCGAAGGGCGATAGGTTCCCCAAGAACGCCTTGGAATCTCCCCGTAGGCGGACGGTGTAAGTCCCCGGCGGAACGTCCTGTGTACCCCACTCGATCGTTGTGCGGGTCTGCCCAAAGTTATTCTCGAAAGTGATGAGCGTGTTTTCGCTGGAATCGTCTGCCACTACCTTGCCACTTCCATCCTCGATCGTGACATAGCCCTCTCCATGACGCATGTTGTTATTGGGATTGGCCCCGACGAAGATAACCCGCGCATTCGTACCACTCTTTACCTCTGCGGGAGCCTCCAGCACATCACCGAACTTCTTCCCCATAGGCGGGGTATCCATCCACCCATCACTTCCGGGCACATTCGGGATCAAGCCTGTGAGATCTCCCGCAGGCTCTCCTACCTCAACTTCCTTGCCCTCCTTCAAGGCTCGCGCCATTTCATCAAAGACATCCTGGAAAGCTGAGAGTTGATAGTGCCCGAAGATCGTCGCCCCACCCTCGTAGTTCTGGGCCTCGTACTCCTCCGGAGTGGTGAGGTAGTGGCCATAAGCGTTGGTGTAGCCCTGCACGACAATCGAGTTCTCAGACACGCCTAGTGCCGCGGCCACCGTCCGCTTGATTCGCAGGCCACTAGTCACCGTTGGCTCAAATCCCAGCGAAACGAGAATGAAGCCACCGAGGCGGTGAATCGCAAATGGGTGCACCTGCTGAATCATCCCGTCGATGTATCCCATCGGCAATAGGCACTCTTTAGCACCGTGGATGTCCTTAACTTCCTGTGTCGCCAACACTTTATTGAGGTCTCGCACCCAAGGGTTTCCGCCCCGTTCTCCTTCGTTGAATCCCAACAGCGGCACTCCACCTCCATCTTCTTGAGAAGACGCCGCGAAGGCGGCACCCAAGATTGCCGGACCGAGCTTGTGTTCCTTGCCATCCGGGGTGAAGCGTGAGCTTGCGACCAGTTTGGGACAGTCCACCCACCTCATCCGTCCATCGATGCCACCAGCCGACCAATCCTTGCCATCAGTCTTCGTGGCTTCCATCATCCGCTCCCCCAGGATCTGTGCGGATTCACGCTCACTTGCGCCCGGCCCAGAGTTAGGCGTCAAACCCATATTCGGGGTGATGTCTCCCGGAGTCATGTTTGCAAACGCCGCGACAAACGGGGCTTCTTCCGGGTGGCGGTGCACCACGCCGTGAGCCTCCTCTGTGGCCCATGCGGCGTATCCCTTGTTATCGCCAGCGATGTGCTTGTACTTATGCCCAAAGCTCGTCGGGTGCAGCGAGTACCAGTTAATCAATCCCACCTGCTGTCCACCGCGCGAGACGTGCAAGGTGACGCTGCGGGTATCCACGCCATTCGGAAGTTCATTCTTATCCTCTTCGGGGTTGCGGTCCCACGAGGTTTTGGATCTATTGACGCCCGCATCAGCGACCGTAGATTCCGCCACCGTCACCTCTGATGGCTGGATGTCATCATGCGCTCGGATGATGGCGGTCACGATGCCCTCGACCGTTGCCTCGAAGGTCTTCGGACGGAATCCACCGTGCGTGATATCAACCATGAGGTGCTGCGACGTACCACCCGGCGCCACATGTGTGTGAGTGGCGGCGAGTAGCACATTGGACTGGTTGTAGAGATCGCCGTATTTTTCCTTCAGACGGCGCAATACCTCCAAATGGATCGACTGGAACATCAGCCCGACATCGCAGGTAACGTGCACCAGGCGGGAATTCTCGCGGGAGGGATCGACAAAAATAAACGCCCGGGCGTATTGGCGGCGTTGAATGCCTACGGTCTTTTGCTCATCGACGGCATATCCAAACATGCCCGCTCCCCAGGGCTCGCCGGTCATGTCCGCCAAGCCTCGGCCTACATGGAAGCCCCCTCCGCTAGAGGTTGTTCCCTCTTGGGCACCTGCGCCCGACGTGGCGGCGGACGCCCACACGACGGTGCCGGTGACCGCAGCCATGCCGCGGAAAAAGCTGCGACGGCTCACTTGTGATTGCAAAGGGTTGAGCGAGCTATCAGTGATGCTGTGATGGGCGTGTTCACACATAGGTATCTCGTTTCTGAAAACTACGTATATCCATAAATGGTTTTGACGAACGAAACTTTAGACTCAACCCTGTGGAAAAATGTGATGGTTTTCATACTTTAAGCAAACATTTACCTCAATCTAAGTTCTTTTGGGGGTGCAAGCGTCCCAAGAGATCGAGTTCTTCCCCTACCCCACTCGCTGCTAAAATCAACCTTTTCGAGCCATATAAACATGGGCATTCCAGGTTTCTCCGGCAAGCAAGACGGGTGATTTTTAACAATGACGGACGCGAAAGGGCCGACTTCCTCATCTCATAAGGGGCGCCCCCGTCGACGTCCACGCAAGCGACGTCCGAAGTTTGTCCGCACGATCCCGCCGATCACCTACCCCGACCTTCCTGTCTCGGAACGCCGCGCGGACATCAAAAAGGCCATTGAGGAAAACCAGGTGGTCATCATCGCCGGTGAAACCGGTTCGGGTAAGACCACGCAGATTCCGAAGATGTGTCTAGAGATCGGCCGCGGCCGCACCAAGGTCATCGGCCACACCCAGCCGCGTCGCATTGCGGCTCGTAGCGTAGCCGAACGCATCGCCGAGGAACTCGACCAAACAATCGGCGAGGATTCTTCCCTGGTCGGTTACAAAATCCGCTTCGACGACACAATTTCCAAGCACACCGCGGTCAAACTCATGACAGACGGCGTGTTGCTCAACGAGATCCAGCGCGACCGGCTACTCCGCGAATACGACACAATCATCGTGGACGAGGCACACGAGCGCAGCCTCAATATCGACTTCCTTCTCGGCTACCTCAAGCAGCTTCTGCCGAAGCGACCGGATCTAAAGGTGATCATCACCTCGGCCACGATCGACCCGGAAAGCTTCGCCAAGCACTTTGCTGACGCCGACGGCTCCCCCGCGCCCATCATCGAAGTCTCTGGCCGCACCTACCCCGTAGAGATTCGCTATCGTCCTCTGATCACCGAGCGCGAAAACCCGAAGACAGGCGAAATCACGGAAGTCGAGACCGACCCCTTGGACGGAATCGTGGCGGCGTGCAAGGAGCTAATGCGCGCCGGCGACGGCGACATTCTTTGCTTCTTCTCCGGCGAGCGCGAAATTCGGGATGCTGCTGAAGCCTTAGAAGGTGAATTCGCCGGGGCCTCAGGGGCACGCAAGGTGGATGTGCTGCCGTTGTTCGGCCGTTTGTCGAATGCAGAACAGCATCGAGTCTTCCGTACCGGCCCGCGCCGCCGCATCGTCCTGGCGACCAATATCGCGGAAACCTCCCTGACTGTGCCGGGTATTCATTACGTGGTGGACACCGGTTTTGCACGTATCTCCCGCTACTCCCACCGCACAAAAGTACAGCGCTTGCCGGTGGAGCCCATCAGCCAGGCCAGCGCCAAGCAACGCTCGGGTCGCTCGGGTCGAATTGCCGACGGCATCGCGATTCGTTTGTACTCCGAGGAGGATTTCGAGGCTCGTCCGGCGTTCACGGATCCGGAAATCCTGCGCACTCACCTTTCCAGCGTCATCCTGTCGATGGCCGCCCTTGGGTTGGGTGATATTCAACGCTTCCCATTCCTTCAAGCACCCGATAATAAGTCGATCCGGGACGGTGTAGCACTACTCCAGGAGCTTGGAGCGTTGGCGTCAACAAAGGAAGCAACGCTAACAGACATCGGCCGGGACATGGCGCGTATCCCCACCGATCCGCGACTAGCCCGCATGTTGGTTGCGGGGCATGCGCAGAACATCATTGAGACGATCGCGGTTATTATCTCCGCACTGTCGATTCAGGACGTGCGCGAAAGACCTTTGGAAAAGCAGCAACAGGCCGATGAAATGCACGCGCGTTTCAAGGCGAACTCCGACTTTATTAGCCTGCTGAAGCTGTGGAATTATCTGCAAGAACAGCGTCAGGATCTCTCGGCCAATAAGTTTAGAAAGCTGTGCCAGCGCGAGTTCATTCACTATGTTCGCGTGCGCGAATGGATGGATCTGGTACGCCAAATGCTCTCCGTCGTGCAAGATCTCGGCTGGAAGATTCCGAATATTCGCCACGTGCGCGAGCTCGTCTTTGAACCAGAAGCTATCGACGAGGACCTGGTACACCAGTCAATTCTTACCGGCCTGATCACCCACGTGGGAATGCGGGAGGGAAATTCCAAACAGTTCACCGGAACTCGCGGCTCACATTTCGTCGTGCACCCCTCCTCGCATGTGTCAAAGAAGCCCCCACAGTGGCTTATGGCCGCGGAGCTGGTGGAAACGTCGCAGGTCTTTGCCCGCACAGTGGGGCCGATTGACCCCAGCTGGATCGAATCAATTGCTCCACACATGGTGAAGTACAACTACTCCGAGCCGGTGTGGTCCTCCTCGCGGGGTGCGGCAATGGTGCATGAAAAGGTTCTGCTTTTGGGCCTACCCATTGTCGCGGACAGGATGGTTAATGCCTCCAAGGTGGATCGGCCTTTGGCCCGCGAGCTTTTTATCCGCCATGCCCTCGTGGAGGGAGATTGGAAGACTCGCCACCACTTTTTCTCCCACAACCAAAATCTGCTGGCCGAAGCTACTGATCTGGAGGATAAGGCTCGTCGTCGCGATATCGTTGTCGACGATCAAGCTCTTTTTGATTTTTATGACGCCCGCTTGCCCGAGAAGATCGTCTCCTCTCGACATTTCGATTCTTGGTGGAAGAAAGCTCGCCACAAGGATCCACACCAGTTGGACTTCACCCTTGAGGCGCTAATCGACTCGCAAGAGGCTGCCAAGGCCGCCGACGAGTTCCCTGATGCGTGGCGCCAGGGCAGCTTGGAGTTCGAGCTATCCTATGTGTTCTTGCCGGGAGACCCCGACGATGGAATAACCATGCGCGTACCCCTGCCGCTGCTGGCGAATGTCTCCGAACCCGAAACACGCTGGCTGGTCGCCGGTATGCGTGAGGAACTCGCGGTCGCACTGATCCGCTCCTTGCCGAAGCCACTGCGCACCAGCGTCGTGCCAGCCAGCAATTTTGCTGCCGCTGCCCTTAAGAAGATGGTTCCCTTCGACGGCGAGTTTGGTTTTGCACTTGCAGAGGCTTTACGCGAATTAGGAGGCCGGGGCATCACGGCTCAGGACTTCGATTGGAACCGAGTCCCGGAGCACTTGCGTATGCAATTTGCCGCCATTGACCGGCGGGGAAAGGTGATCGAGAAGTCTCGTGACCTGCAATATCTCCAGAACAAACTTTCTGGCCAGGTCACTTCTGCGATTGCTCAGGCGGCAGCTCGGACGAAGCCTGCAGCTCCCAGCGATGCTGCACAGCATTCACCTCAGCGACAAAAGAAGCGTGGCGGCACGTCGAGCGGTGTGCTGGCTACCGCCGAGGCATGGACAGTAGACGGCATCGGAGTGCTTCCCGAGACAGTGGAAACGGTGGTCGACGGGCAAACTCTGCACACCTATCCCGCTATCGTCGCTTCACACAGTGGCGTGACGTTGAAAGCCTTCCCCACCAAGCAAGCTGCGGATGGGCAGCAGTTTACGACCGTGCT
Organism: Corynebacterium sp. 22-2729; assembly: GCF_053479475.1. Classification (NCBI taxonomy): domain Bacteria; kingdom Bacillati; phylum Actinomycetota; class Actinomycetes; order Mycobacteriales; family Corynebacteriaceae; genus Corynebacterium; species Corynebacterium sp. 22-2729. The sequence goes on along the minus strand of NZ_JBRBCA010000010.1, from coordinate 69,165 downwards.
GAACATGATGGTCAACGCTTGTACGATATCCCCAAAGCAAATGATCAAGGGCTTGCCGCTACGTCAACGTGTGGCTATGGAGCAGATCGACGGGGGCGTCGATGGGCTAGTCAGCGATGTGGTGGCTCTGGCCTGCCGAGACATGCTTATGAAGCTGGGGCCGGTGGTGCGCGACCCAGAAAAGTGCGAAGAGGTGGTGGGTGTAGCTCGCTCTCAGGGACCCGGACGCGTGCGGCAATACGTAGTAGCCCTCGCACCCGCTGTGCTGGCCGTTGCGGACATGTCAGCGGAACTGAAGGGCTGGTCGGGAGATGCCATTGAAGATATGCGTAAGCAACTCGATTTCTTCCTGGGCAAGCATGCCATCGCCCGCAATGGCATTGAGCACATGCGCCACGTTCCGCGCTATGTAGAGGCCATGCGCGCCCGATTGGAAATGATGAAGACGGATCCAGACAAGGAAGAGGATCTGGACGAAGAGGTTCAAGAGGCTTTTGATCTCTTGGAAAAGACGAAGAAGCGGCTCCCAACGGCGAGGGCTGTCTCCCCACAGATCAAGGAGGTGCGCTGGATGATCGAGGAGTTTCGAGTCAGCCTCTTTGCGCAGAACCTAGGCACAGCGCATTCGGTATCCCTGCAGCGTATCCGTAAGAAATTGGAGAAGATCCGTTAGCTGTCGTCGCCTTCAGACTCTTCAGGATGCTGGGCTAGAGACTGGCGGTGGGCACGCAGCGATTCGATTTCCTGCTCGAAGTCTTCGGCACAATTAAAAGACTTATACACGGAGGCGAAACGCAGATAAGCCACCTCGTCCAAGGTTCGGAGTGGATCCAAGATCGCCAGGCCGATCTGGTTTGCGGGTACTTGGGAGCCATGTGTCACTCGAACGGCTTGTTCCACTTCGTGTGCCAGACGCTTTAATGCGTCGTCGGAGACGTCGCGCCCCTGACATGCCCGACGCACGCCCTTGATAACTTTTTCTCTACTGAATTCCTCGGTCACTCCATTGCGCTTCACTACCAACAGAACAGACCTTTCAATAGTGGTGAAGCGGGTCTGGCATTGACTGCATTCGCGACGACGTCGGATAGAAACACCCATCTCAATGGATCGCGAATCAACAACGCGGGATGAATCTGAGCTACAGGAGGGGCACAACACCCTTCTCAGCTTAGTCGCCCCTCCCCCGACACAGAAGCTGAACTATGGGATGAGAAGAGGCGCAAACCCAAGCAGCGTGGACATCACTCCAAGGGAGACCGCGGTTCCACCAGGCGAGTGAATGATTCGCTCCGTTCGTGCGCGAACTCTATCTACCCATCCCATTTGATTGTCGAACAGGCATTCGTTTGCGCCGGAGATGCGATCCATCTTGCGGCGCGGAATCGAACGCGCAACAGGTGCAGAAGAATACCCAAAGGTGTTCGAATTACCCCTAGAATCCAGTGCTTCCCAATTAGGCTTAAGAACTTGAGGCCTACGAAGTGGCGCAACCCGATCATCAGGAAGCACACGGACATGCGATGCAGACTGGACAGTAGTTGCGGGACGAATGATCGAGGTGGTCATGTGGCTACTCCTTTACAATGCGACGTAAGGCCAATCAGCAAAGCGCCTTAGCGCCTACGTCTTATTCCCTTGGCTGTTGCCCTAGTGAACCATTCACGCCCGACAGGGAACTTCAAAAATTCTGGTTTCTAGATCATCTGTTCGAATCTCGAACACAGCACAAAATTTAGCACGCATGTTCGAACATGTCTAGACAAATCTAAACTTTTTCGAACACATATACTAGAAATGCGTTCTATTTCGGGTAGTGTGGATGCAGATCGCGAAATACCGATAAAGAGACCCCGCCGGAATGAGGTATAACCGTGTCCACCGACCAACCCACCGAAAGCCCTTCCCCTCGCCCTAAGCTTGGGCGTCCTCCGAAGTCCGAGGCTGACAAGCGTGCGGAGAAGCAAGCTCAGAAGGACGGCAAGAAGCCAGCCCTAAGCACTCGCCAGCGCCGCATTCTCGAAGTCATTCGCGATTCGACGGTCATCCGCGGTTACCCGCCAAGTATTCGCGAAATTGCCGATGCTGTAGGACTGCACTCGACGTCATCGGTTTCTTATCATCTCACCCAGCTGGAGAAGCGCGGACATCTACGCCGCGATGGCAAGCGACCTCGCGCGGTTGATGTGCGCTCCTTCGACGGCGTGCAACTCCCGGCCCAGACTAAACCCACGCCGCAAGCAGCTACTCCGCCCCCGACTTCCGACGAGGGAGAGCTCATGCCAGAGGCCACCTACGTCCCGGTTGTGGGGCAGATCGCCGCTGGCGCCCCGATCCTTGCAGAGCAAAATGTTGAGGCTCACTTCCCACTACCACAGGAGTTGGTAGGTAACGGAGAGCTCTTCTTGTTGCAGGTCGTGGGCGAGTCTATGCATGATGCCGGCATCTTCAACGGAGACTGGGTCGTGGTTCGCTCCCAGGCCGTCGCCGAGTTCGGCGATTTTGTCGCCGCCATGATCGACGGTGAGGCCACCGTAAAGGAGTTCCAAAAGGATGCCGACGGACTGTGGCTTATCCCCCACAACCCCCTGTTCGAACCTATCCCTGCCGAGGAAGCAACCATCCTAGGTAAGGTCGCAGCGGTTCTGCGCAAGATTTAACTCCCCCCTATTGGTTCTGACGCCGCCGTCTCCGACCCGCTTGGCACTAAAGTAGCGCCTATGGAATCAGCAGAACGGCGCCGTCAAATAGCCTCCCTCACCGCCATTCACGGCAGGGTTACTGTGAATGAACTGGCGGAGAAGTTCGGCGTCACCGCGGAAACAATTCGCCGCGACCTCGCGATTCTCTCTGACGGCGGTGAGCTCTTCCGCATCCACGGCGGAGCGGTTCCGGCGCAGGATTTCCGTACAGACTTCACCACTCTTGCCACACGTTCAAAGGCATCTCTCGGAGCCAAGCGGTCAATCGCCCAAGCTGCAGTAAAGCTCCTTCCGGAAACAGGCAGCACCATCTTCATCGATGCAGGTACCACCACGGGCGTCTTTGCCGAGGCCATCGCCGAAGCCAATGCCACAAACGATCCCAAGCTGATGGCACCGAAGCTCAATATCGTCACGAACTCTTTCTTTATTGCCACCACATTGGCGGAATCCCCCCGTTGCGATGTCCAACTAATCGGTGGGCACGTCCGCGCCCTGTCTCAGGCCGTCGTTGGCGACCTTGCCACCCGCGCCCTCGGCGTCCTCCATGCCGATGTTGCATTCATTGGAACCAATGCCCTTACTATCGATCATGGGCTATCCACTCCCGATGCCCAAGAAGGAGCAATCAAGCGCTCTATGGTGGCAAACTCCGACCGCGTAGTCGCTCTGTGCGATTCCACGAAGTTTGGCCTGGACTATCTGGTGAGCTTCGCAACTATCCAGGACATCAGTGCCGTCGTGACCGACGAGGACGCCCCGCAGCCCTACGTTTCCGAGCTGCGCAATCTCGGTATCGACGTCAGCTTTGGCAGCTAGTCTGCGGCTCTGAACTCCTGCAACTCCCCTGCCACTACATTCGGCAAACGAACCTCTAGTTTCGTTCCCTCTGCGTCATAGTCCTCTGCAATTACCGTTCCCAGTTCGTGGACTTTGGCCACGATATCGCCGCGGTCAAAAGGCACGTGCAACGTGACATGGGAATCCAGGGAATTCAGGAACAACTCCAGCTGAGCCTCCAGCTCGGCAATCCCTTCACCTGTTTTCGCCGACACAAAGACGGCATCCGGCACTCGGTGACGTAGTTCGGCGAGCACCAGTGGGTCCGCGGTATCGATCTTGTTCACCACCAGAATTTCCGGTGGCGCCTCCTGTCCGGATTCCTCGACGATCCCGCCGATCACTGTGTTCACAGCCTTGATCTGCTCCAGTGGGAAAGGATCGGAACCATCCACAACGTGCAAAACCACGTCGGCTGCCAGAACCTCCTCCAAGGTCGAGCGGAAAGCTTCAACCAACTGCGTGGGGAGGTGACGCACGAATCCAACCGTGTCGCTAAAAACCACGGACCGACCATCAGCCAGGTTTGCCCGCCTGGTGGTCGGATCCAGGGTGGCAAATAGTGCGTCTTCTACCAGTACTCCCGCACCCGTCAATGCGTTGATGAGCGAAGACTTACCAGCATTGGTGTACCCGGCGATCGCGATCTGCGGAATCGCAGAAGCATCGCGTCGCTCGCGCTTTACCTCTCGAGAGGTTTTCATTGCAGCAATTTCTTTGCGCAGCTTCGCCATCTCGGAGCGCAGGCGGCGACGGTCGGCTTCGATCTTCGTCTCACCGGGACCGCGCAGACCTACACCGCCATTGGAGCCAGCGCGTCCACCGGCCTGGCGGGAAAGCGCACCGCCCCAACCACGAACGCGCGTAATGAGGTACTCCATTTGCGCAAGCGCTACCTGTGCCTTGCCCTCTTTGGACTTCGCGTGCTGGGCGAAGATATCGAGGATCAACATGGTACGGTCAATAACCTTGACGTCGAGCGCCTTTTCCAGCGCGATCATTTGGCCGGGGCTCAACTCACCATCGCAGACGACGGTATCAGCGCCGGTCTCCAATACGACAGCCTTCAGTTCCTCGACCTTGCCGCGCCCGATATAGGTGCCAGAATCCGGCTTGTCGCGCCGCTGGTACAGCATCTCCGTCACCTCGGAGCCCGCTGTTTCCGCCAGTGCGCGCAACTCCTCTAGGTTCGCTTCCACCTGCGCAATCGTGCCAGAGGTCCACACGCCGACCAGCACGACTTTCTCCAGTCTGAGCTTTCGGTACTCAACGTCGTAGCCGTCCGATTGCTCGTCGGTGTAGGTGCTTACGCCGCGGGAAAGCCGCCGCAGGCTAGAGCGTGCTTCGAGATCGAGCTCGCCGACTGTGGGGTCAGGTATAGGGGCGAAGGAGTGTGTAGTGTGTTCGGTCTGTTCCGTCATTAAGGACTATTTTTACCTGTCAGGGGCACTAAATAGGAAATTTGGTGCAGCGGACTAGAGTGGTTTGCATGATTCCTGAACTTCGCAGCATTGGCATGGATTTCCCGAAGTGGCAAGAAGCGCTGGAGGCCGCCTACGGCTCCGGCAGCCTCGGTGTATCAGGCGAGGTTCGCGGCGGCCAGGTTCTGCAGTTCGATGACCCCTCAGGCGCCCGCATGGTCGTCCTGGCCGTCGAGCCCTTCGGCTCCTTCGCCAGCTACTCCGGCGGGGCTGCCACCACTGCTCACCTCTCGATGCTGAATGACATCATCGGAGTACTCGATGTGGTTGACGACAGTCCGATGTTGCAGATCGCTGGGCAGCAAGCTCCCACTATCTCTTCCCTTACAGCAACGATCGCTCAGGGCCCGTTACTTGTGGACGCCCCTTCGTTGGAGTACCACCAGTTCCAGATTGGGGCTTTGGCCAGCTCCGTCCGGGTCTACGCGGATTCCACGGAGTTCGCCAAGGACGGCGGCCTCAAGGTCGGCGTGGTCGATTCAAGCGGCCTCAAAGACATCAATTCTCCGGCTACGCCTCCTCACGCAACGGCGGAGATTGCTGTTGAAGCTTCCCAATGGGTCAAGAAGGTCAATGCGTTGACCAGGCAAGAGTTCTGGACTGCGACTGTAAGCTCGCCTTTTGAGTTCACCGTCGTGCTACCAGCAGATGCCGTAGGTAAGGACATAAACCCCGCTAGCGCCACGTCACCGCTGATCGTCTCAGGTACCGTGCAGTTCACCGCCAGCACAGTCGATGCCGCCGGGTGTGGCGGAGCCTGTGGCTCCGGCAGCTGTGGCTGCGGAGGCCACTAAAGGATCGTCTGGCCCCAAGCCACGATCGCCGCAGGGCCGCGGAGCACGGATCCTTCCGCGGAGATCTCTACCTGCACTTCACCGCCTGGAACGTGCACGATCACGGTACCGGTGGCCCGTTCGGCGTCGGCAAGGGCAGCCACAGCGGCAGCGACAGTTCCGGTTCCGCACGAGCGAGTCTCTCCTACCCCTCGTTCATGAACGCGCATGTGCACTGCTCCCGCATCGTCCAGCGGAGTGAGCACCTCTAGGTTCACGCCGTTCGGGAAGAACTCTGGGTCGAACTGCACTCGCTGTTCGATCGGCAGCTCTCTAAGCTTCTGCGCGGTCAGGTTCGGCACCACAGCGGCTAGGTGTGGATTGCCCATATCCACTCCGAGTCCCGCAACCTTCACGTCGCCTACCTGCGCGGTGGACACACCCAATACCTCCGGGGAGCCCATCTCCACGCTCACAATGGCGTGTTCCTGTTTTTCGCCGCTAACTTCATGCACCTCTACGAGCTTGCGGCCGGCGCGAGTGCCAATACCGAACTGCTCACCGGCCTGTACCTTTCCCTGAGAGCACAGCACATGGGCAAAGACTCGCACTCCATTACCGCACATCTCGGCCAGGGAACCGTCGGCGTTGCGATAATCCATAAACCATTCCTCGCCTTTTACACCCTCCGGAAGTGCATCCAGCACACCCGCACCAATGAGCGCGTCTCCAGTGGCTATGCGGATCACCCCATCACCGCCAATTCCGGCTCGCCGATCGGCGAGCTGTCGAACACGATTCTCCGTGAGATCCACCTCGACGGACTCATCCATGAGGACAACGAAGTCGTTTTCCGTGCCGTGGGCTTTAAAAAAGTCGATCATGCAGAACACTCCTTATTAGCTGCTCATTCCCAATGCCTCGGTGGCTTCGCGGACGGGGTCGGGAGAAAAGGCGTCAATCCAAAAAATTCTTTGATCCCTACGGAACCAGGAACGCTGCCGTCGAGCATAGCGCCGGGTGCCAGTGATGGTTCGCTCGATGGCCTCCTCTAAGGTGAGCTCGCCGGAGAAGTAGTCCAACACCTGGGCATAGCCGATAGCCTGTCCGGCTGTGGACTCGCGAATCAGCCCCTCGCCGACCAGCGATCGAACCTCTTCCACCAGCCCGTGGTCAAACATCTGGCGCACGCGCATTTCGATGCGGGGATTAAGCCATTCAGCGGGGGCATTCAACCCCAGCAGGCGCATGTTCCACCGGGGCACCGAGTCCTTCGGAGGCTGGGAAGCAGCAAAAGGTTTGCCCGTAAGTTCGATGACCTCCAAGGCGCGGACCGTGCGTCGCGGATCGTTGTCTTCGATAACGCGGGCCGCCTCGGGATCTATCGTCGCGAGGTGTTGATGCATAGCGGCGACGCCACGTTCATCCAAACGGCGCTGCCATTTTTCACGCACAGCCGGATCCGTCGGCGGGAAGTCCCACTCGTCTACCAATGCCTGTACATACATCATGGATCCACCGACGATGACGGGTGTTTTTCCCCGGGACAGAATATCTTCCACCGTCTCGATTGCCCCCGCCCGGTACTCCGCCACACTCGCAGGTTTAGTGACCGGCCAGATATCCAGTTGATGGTGCGGAATCCCCTGTCGCTCTTCCACTGGAACCTTTGCGGTACCAATGTCCATCCCCCGGTACAGCTGCATAGAGTCGATGTTCACCACCTCCCCGTCCAGCTGCTGTGCAAGGTCCAAGGAGATTGCCGTTTTGCCGGAAGCAGTGGGGCCAACGACGGCGACAGGGCGAATCTGAGCGGAAGAACTCATAGAAACATAGTGTAGCGGTGCAGCTGATGTAATAATTACTTCATTGCCTTGCATAAGGCGATTGGCATGTTTTGGTTTGAGGTAGGAGTTTCCGCAATGACTGAGCCCACGAATTCTCGCCCGGCACCCAAGCCCGGCCCGAAGCCCGGATCGAAGGGAGCTCCGGCTGGGGGCGTCACCATCCCCAAGAACGATCCGGCGAAGTTCGGCCGCGTGGATCAGGATGGTGTGGCGTGGGTAAAGACCGCCGACGGTGAACGCCAGATTGGTGAGTATAAGGCAGGCACTCCGCAGGAGGGGCTGGCGCACTTCGGCGCCCGATACGATGACCTCAGCACCGAGGTCAAAATGCTTGAGGCTCGTCTGGAAAGCCACCCGGAACAGGCTCAGACCATTCGCCATGACGCGAAGATCCTGCAGCAGTCGCTCAGCACTGCCGCAGTCATCGGGGATATTCCGGCGCTCTTTGCACGCCTGGAAAAAATTTCACAGCGCACCGAGACCGCGGAACAGCAGGTTGCAGAAGCTAAACAGCAGCGCCGCGATTCCGCCCTGGCGCAAAAGGAAGAGCTGCTCACTGAGGTCGAGGGCATTGCCGCGGCCGATCCGACCACTGTGAATTGGAAGCGCAGCGGTGAGCGCATCCGCGCCATCGTTGAGCAATGGCGCGGCATCAAGGGCGTCGAGCGCTCCACCGATGACGAACTATGGAAGCGATTCTCCAAGGCTCGCTCCGAATTCAATCGCAATCGCCAGGCGCATTTCGATCAGCTGGACCGCAACCGCGAGCGAGCACGGCTGAAGAAGGAAGAACTCATTGAGCAGGCTGAGGCGCTACAGGATTCCACGGAGTGGGGTGCGACCAGCGCCAAGTTCCGGGACCTCATGAGCCAGTGGAAAGCCGCTGGCCGTGCACCCCGCAACGTCGACGATCAGCTATGGGAGCGTTTCCGCAAGGCTCAGGACGTATTCTTCGCCGCCCGTAAGGCCGACAGTGCCGAGCGCGACAAAGAATTCGAGGCAAACGCGGAAGCCAAGCAGTCGCTCATCGACGAGTACTCCCCCAAGATCGATCCGCAGGCTCACGGTCTAGACAAAGCTCGCAAGGTTCTCCACGAACTACAGGAGAAGTGGGAGCAGATCGGCTACGTTCCCCGCGGTCGCGTCCGCGAGTTTGAGGACAAGATCAAGTCCCTCGAATCGCGCGTAAAGGAGGCCGCGGATGCCGAGTGGCGTCGCACCGACCCGGAGGCACAGGCGCGCGTAGCACAGTTCCAGGCGAAGGCCGACCAGTTCAACCGCGAGGCCGAGGAAGCCGACAAGGCCGGCAAGTCCGCTAAGGCAGAAAAGCTCCGCGGCCAAGCTGCCCAGTGGCAGGAGTGGGCAGACACTGCTGCCGCTGCCTTAGAGGATTAGTCTTCCTGCCCAGATTCCCGCGCGGATTCTTGTTCCGCCTTGCGCTGGCGGCGAGCCTTCGCGCGGGCGCGTCGATCATCCACGATGACTGCATCCTCGCGTTCTTCAATTCCCATGCGCAACCGCTGCTGTGCAAGACGAGATTCCTCGTCCTTGTGAGCTTCCTCGCGGCGAGCTGCTGCCAAAGCTCGCTGTAGCGGGTTCTTCTGAAACACCACCGCGGATAGTGCAATAAACAGTACCGTCAGGCCAAGCAGACTAAACAGCAATGGCACAGCCGGCCCCTCGCCAGATGCAGTTGGCGGCTGGGTTTGGCGTACCCACACCGCAAACACGTTGTACCACCAGGCAACGCCAGCAAAAGCCCAGTTAGCCCACGCCACCAGCCACGACTTCGAAACGATCGTGCCGATGGTCAGCAGTATGGCAGTGAGGCGTAGCCAGGAGAAGATAATCTCCGGCATTGCCGTCTGCTCATTCTGCGCCACCGGGGTGCTAAAAAGCACGTCGAAGCCGCGCGCCTCGCCTGCGTGAGGCAGGAAGATCATTACGAGTGGCACAACGAAACCAAAGATGATCATGGGAAGGTAGCTTCCCAACACCACTCGCCCTGCGATCCGACGTTCCGCACCGCGCAAGTCGTCGCGGTACTGCGCCAGCTCATCCACCTGCTCTGGTGTGTTCGAGCTTTCGTTTTGGCTACTCACAGCCGCATCCTCCTGTGTTGCATCCGCCCGCTGTTGTCGGCTCGGGCTTCTTCAGACTCGGCATTCCTAGTCCGACGCCCACCGGCGCCGTCGTCGGAGTTTCGCCGAGCTCCGTCATATCCCCTGCCCGGGTGCGCCTATGGTTCGCTACTCCGCCGTCGGCGATGAGGAAGTGCGGCGCGGCGTCACTAATAACGACTTCCACAACGTCACCGGCACGAATATCACCCTCAGGGGTGAAGTGCACGAGTCGACCATCGCGGGCACGGCCCGAGCGACGGTGAGTGCGGTCATTCTTGCGTCCATCGGCTTGCACAAGCAGCTCTTGTGTAGTGCCAATTAGCTTGTGGTTTTCCTCTTCGCTGATGCGCTCCTGCAGCGCGAGCAGGCGCTCGTAGCGGTCTTGTACAACTGCCTTGGGCACCTGGTTCTCCATCTCTGCAGCTGGAGTTCCAGGGCGCGGGGAGTATTGGAAGGTAAATGCACTGGAGAACCGCGCCTTTTCAACCACGTCCATGGTGGCCTGGAAGTCCTCCTCAGTTTCCCCTGGGAAGCCAACGATGATGTCGGTGGTGATCGCGGCATGTGGGATTCGTTCGCGCACTTTATCCAGGATTGCTAGGAACTTCTTGGATCGGTACGAGCGCTTCATGTCCTTCAACACCTTGTCCGAGCCGGATTGCAGCGGCATGTGCAGCTGCGGGCATACTACCGGGGTCTCGGCCATGGCATCGATGACATCATCGGTGAACTCGGCTGGGTGAGGGCTAGTAAAGCGTAGGCGTTCGAGCCCTTCGATCTCTCCGCAGGCGCGCAGCAGCTTGGAGAATGCGGTGCGGTCGCGCTCGAGGGTCTCGTCGGCAAAATTAACGCCATAAGCATTGACGTTTTGGCCGAGCAGCGTAACTTCACTTACGCCCTGGTCCACGAGAGCCTTAACCTCTGCGAGGATCTCCCCCGGACGGCGATCCTGCTCCTTGCCACGCAGTGAGGGAACGATGCAGAAAGTACAGGTGTTGTTGCAGCCCACGGAGACTGATACCCACCCGGCATAAGCGGACTCGCGCTTAGCGGGCAGCACAGAGGGGAATTCTTCCAGCGAGTCGAAAATCTCGACCTCTGCCTTGTGATTGTGCGCGGAACGCTCCAGCAGGGTCGGCAGCGATCCCAGGTTATGGGTGCCGAATACTACGTCTACCCACGGGGCTTTCTCCACGACGGTTTGCTTGTCCTTTTGCGCCATGCAGCCGCCAACCGCAATCTGCATCCCCGGATGCTCGTCCTTAATGGCTTTCATCTGGCCGAGCGTGCCGTAGAGCCGTTTGTCTGCGTTTTCGCGGACGGCGCAGGTATTAAACACCACCACGTCCGGCGTTGCGCCCTCGTCTGCGGGGACGTATCCGGAGTCCTCCAGCAGTCCGGATAGCCGCTCGGAATCGTGGACGTTCATCTGGCAGCCAAAAGTGCGCACTTCGTAGGTGCGAGGCTGGCTCGTTTGCGTCTGAATCGTCTGAGTCACGTGGATTACCCTACCCCTTTGATCACTGCGATTACGAAAGGGCAGATGCTCGCTTGGCGACGCCGCGCTACAGGTCCGCCACTCGGGCATCCAGCGCGTGGCGCGCAAACTGCAGAGCTAGGCCTTCCGGAAACCCTCGCCTGGCCGCCACCCCGACCACACGGCGAAGTGCCTTGTCGTATTCCTTGCGATCTGCGGGCGGGTGTTTGATGGTGGCCGCCTTCTTCGTCACTAGTTCCTGCAAGATCTGTTCCTGGGAGTCATCGTCTACCTGATCCAGCGCTTCCTCGATAACAGCGGGGGCAATACCCTTGCGCTGCAGCTCTCGGCGCAGCACAGCGACGGACTTTTTCTGATTTCTCTCCCGCTGGCGCACCCATTCGCAAGCGAAGGCAGCATCGTCGAGCATGCGGCTTTCGGTACAGCGGCGGATGACCTCCTCTACGCCCTCAGGCTCGAAGTCAGCATCCAGCAGTCGACGTCGTAGCTCCTCAGTAGATCTGGCTCGGTGGTTTATTAGGCGAACAGCCTTGGCTTTGATCGGCGCAAGTCTTTCCTCTTCCGCGGCATCTACCAATCCCCCGCCTTCGCTGGGCGAATAGTTGGCAATTGCCTGCCGTAGGGCATCGATCTTCTGTTCGCGCTCGCTACTCTTCGCCGTCATCGTCGAAATTCGGGCTCAGTTCGATCGGCTTATCTTCATCCAACTGCTCGTCGGTAGCACCTTCGCCCGACTCGTCCTTCATTTTCGCGTACGGGCCGATCTTCAACTCGCGGGCGATGCGATCTTCCAACTCGGTCGAAAGATCCGGGTTGTTCTTCAAGAACTCACGGGCCTTCTCCTTGCCCTGGCCCAGTTGGTCTCCGTCATAGGTAAACCAAGACCCGGACTTCTTGATCAATCCGGTCTCCACGCCTAGGTCAATGATCGAGCCCTCGCGCGAAATACCCTCACCGTAGAGGATGTCGAACTCTGCAATCTTAAATGGCGGTGAAACCTTGTTCTTCACGATCTTCAAACGGGTGCGGTTACCCACTACGTCCTGGCCGTCCTTTAGCGCCTGGATACGGCGAATGTCACAGCGTACGGAAGCGTAGAACTTCAGGGCCTTACCGCCGGTGGTGGTCTCCGGGGAGCCGAACATAACGCCGATCTTCTCGCGTAGCTGGTTGATAAAGATCGCCGTCGTGCCTGTCTGGTATAGCGCACCGGTCATCTTGCGCAGCGCCTGGCTCATAAGGCGAGCCTGCAATCCGACGTGAGAATCGCCCATCTCGCCATCGATCTCCGCCTTGGGCGTCAATGCCGCTACCGAGTCCACAACAATAATGTCGATCGCGCCGGAGCGGATCAGCATATCCGCAATCTCCAGCGCTTGTTCGCCAGTATCCGGCTGCGATACCAGCAGCGCGTCAGTATCTACACCTAGAGCGCGAGCATATTCCGGATCGAGCGCATGCTCAGCATCGACGAAAGCCGCAATGCCGCCTGCACGCTGTGCCTCCGCAATCGCATGCAGCGCCACGGTCGTCTTACCGGAGGACTCTGGGCCATAGATCTCAACCACGCGACCACGCGGAAATCCACCGATACCCAGAGCCGCATTAATAGCGATATTGCCGGAGGAGATCGCCTGAATTGGCGGGCGGGTATCGTCGCCCAGACGCATGATGGCGCCTTTACCGAAATCCTTTTCGATCTGCGCCATTGCAAGCTCCAGAGCCTTAGACCGATCCTTCCCCGCCGCGGCAGTCTGCTTCTTCTTCGGTGGCATAGAGTTGCTACTCCTTACATCTGCTGTGTCTAGATTGCCTTGTTTTATTTGCGCATCCTGCGCTTCTTGCGTGATAGCTACCATCTTCTTTGCACCCCCGATCCCCTTAGACCGAGGGTGCTTCGAAAAGGTTCATAGATAGTTGTACTCGACCATGCGGACAACCATCGTTCCGACACACACCCTACACGAACCTTTGTTCGATTGTTTAATCAATTGCCCTAGCGACTCACAACGTAGGCGTCAATAAGAAACAACCAGCAACACTAGATATCCTCACCTAAACGGCGCTCTTCCGGAACATCGAAGTCCTCACATAAAGCGATCCATACATCGCGCGGATCATACCCCTGTTCGATTAGCGCTGCGGGCGTATCCCCCAGGGAACTCAGCACATGGGTATCTGCGATAAAAGCGCGGAAGCTATCGCCGAATTCCCCCTCGGTTAGTCGGTCAAACTCTGTTCTGCGCATAGCTCCCCAATCTACACCCCCGTCCCCCCACACTTCTTGAACAGTGTTCAAGTCTGAACGCAATCCCGATTAATATGGCATTTATGTCAACCTCCGAAACTACAAAATTCAAAGCGGTAGACCTCGCATACATTGCTGTTTTCGCCGCACTTATCATCGTCCTCGGTGGCGTACAGTTTCCCGTCGGTATCTCCGGCGTGCCTATCGTTCTCCAAAACATGGGCATCGTCCTCGCCTCTCTCATTCTCGGCTTCTGGCGCGGCGGCCTGGCCACCACCCTGTTCATCGCCGTCGGCTTCGTTGGTGTTCCCAACATGGCCGGATGGAAACCCGCCGCAGCTGCCGTCGCCGGCCCCACTGTCGGATACATCGTCGGCTACGTCATCGCCGCCTTCGTAATCGGCCTTATTGCCCAATACGCGCCGCGCAACTCTAAGGGCCGCGCCACAGTGTTCTTCCTTGCTGGCATCGTAGGCGTGATCATCCAATACATCTGCGGTACCGTCGGCCTCATGGTTCGCCTCGATTACGGCCTCGGCACCGCGCTCGCTACCAATGGCCCGTTCATCCCCGGAGACCTAATCAAGGTAACGCTAGCCGTCGCCATAGCCCTGGCTGTGACCAAGGCAGTCCCCGACCTGCTGCCGACCAAGCGCAAGGCCTAAAATGCCCGTCATTGAGTTTGACCAGGTGGGCGTCACTTTCGACGGCACCGCAGGTCAACGTACCGTTCTGCACGACATCACCCTGACATTAAGCGAACGACGCATCGGCATTATCGGCTCCAATGGTTCCGGAAAATCCACGCTAGTCCGGCTCATTAATGGCCTGGCCGATCCAACAACCGGACAGGTTCTCGTCGATGGCCTCAATGTCACCAAACGCGGACGCCAGGTGCGCAAGAAGGTCGGTTTTGTATTTAGCGACGCCGACAACCAGATCATCATGCCGACGGTTGCCGAAGATATCGCGTTTTCGCTGCGTACGATCTCCAAGAACGGCCGCGAGCGAAGCGAAAAAGTCGAGGCAATGCTGCATGACATGGGACTGGAGCACCTAGCTGATGCCTCGCCACACTTTCTCTCCGGCGGTGAAAAGCAATTGCTAGCTCTCGCTTCCGTACTGATCGTCGAGCCGGAGCTGGTGATTGCTGACGAACCCACGACTCTGCTCGACCTCGGCAATAGGCGCATGATCGCCGCCACCCTGGCTAATCTCCCACAGCAGCTGATTGTGGTTTCCCACGATCTGGAGCTTTTGGAGGACATGGAACGAGTGCTGTGGATCGATGAGGGTACGGTACGCGGAGATGGGCCTGCGGACAAAGTTATCGCCGACTACGTGGCTAGTTTCGGCGGATAGAGGCACAACCGATGGCAAAATCACTGCACATCCATGTGCCACTATCCGTCTATCACCCTGGGAACTCCCCGGTTCACCGCGCACCTGCGGGCTTAAAAATTTTTTTGCTGCTCATTTTCCTGGTCGGCAGTGCCATCTGGGCTACCGAGCTATGGCAAGCCACAGTGGTCGCGGGCATCACGGCACTGTGCTTTCTCGTGGCGCAGATTCCCTTCAAACTCGTGCTGCGACAGCTTGTTGCACCGTCGCTGCTGCTGGTCGCCTTCGCGCTATTGCTGTGGTGGCAACGTGACTTCTCCACAGCGCTGACCTATTTTGTCGTGATCCTCTCCGCAGTATCGATGGCCACGCTTCTAACATTGACCACGACCATCGTGGCACTCATGGACGCGGTGGAAGCAGGACTTCGCCCATTGAGCCGGATTGGCCTGCCGGTGGAAACTATCAGCCTTCTCATGGCGCTGACTATCCGCCTCATTCCCTTGACCGCTCTAACGGTCAACGAAGTGTTAGACGCAAGAAAAGCACGGGGCGCATCGCGCTCCGTGCTGGCCTTCGGCGTGCCGGTGATAGTCCGCAGCCTCTTGCGCGCCCGCCGTCTAGGCGAGGCACTGAAATCCCGTGGGGTGGGTAACTAGCTCTCGCCGCGTAGCTGACGCATACGTTCGGCGACAGCGTCCTGGCTGACGGCCCCTGCCTGTGGCTGGGCCTGTTCAATGGCTTGCGGCTGCTTCTGGCCGCTATTCATCTCCGCGCGAATCTGCTCCAGACGGGAATGACCCGCCATCTGGATACCTGCACGCTCTACCTCAGCCATACGTCCCTGAACGGAGTTCTGTGCGAGTTCGGACTGTCCGAGGGCATTGGCATAACGGCGCTCAATCTTCTCGCGCACCTGATCCAAGTTCGGGGTGCCATTGGCAGCAACGGCATCCATCGACTTCAGGGAGTCAGCGACCTTTTCCTGCATCTTGGCCTGCTCCAGCTGGCTCAGCAGCTTGGTACGCTCCGCCGCCTTTTGCTGCAGCTGCATGGAGTTACGCTCAACCGCCTGCTTGGCCTGTGCCGCCTGCTGCAAGGACTGGTCGTGCAAGCTCTTCAGATCTTCCACCGACTGCTCGGCGGTCACCAGCTGGGCCGCAAAAGCCTCGGCAGCATTCTCGTACTCCGTTGCCTTCTGCTCATCGCCCTGCGAGCGAGCCTTATCGGCCAGGTTCAGCGCTTGCTTGGTGTTAGCCTGCAGCTTCTCAACTTCCTCGAGCTGGCGGTTCAGCTTCATCTCCAGCTGACGCTGGTTTCCAATCACCGCAGCGGCCTGTTGGGAAAGAGCCTGGTGCTGCTTTTGTGCTTCGGCAATGGCCTGTTCAATCTGAATCTTCGGATCGGCGTTCTCTTCGATCTTGTTGTCAAAGAGTGCCATCAGGTACTTCCACGCCTTCACAAACGGATTAGCCATGGGGGTTCTGGCTCCTTTTAAGGGGTTTAAGGGTTAAAAAATTTTCGTTTTACGCGAATGATTCTAACAAGTTTAGGGGTCGTCTCGCCCTATGTACGTGCCCGTTCCCCTGCACTCGTCGCCATGTTCGCGGCCAGCTCTGCCGCTGCGGCATCCAGTGCCATCATCGACGCTGCTTCCAAAATCACCGAAGCCACCGATACCGCCATCGCGTGGCACACGCTGGCCAGCAGCTCAGAGGAAACTTCCTTGCGTCCGCGTTCCAATTCGGAAAGATATCCCGGACTGACGTTCGCCAACGCAGCCAATTGCCGCAGGGTGAAACCGTTGTTTGTGCGGTATTCCTTCAGCGTCGCCCCCAACGCTTCACGCAGGAGTGGCTCATCCGCCGGCATCCGCTCGCTCGGACGCTCAACCGCTACCGTATCCATGACCATCGTATTGTGACTCATCAATCATCCCAACGTCTCTGGCGGCGAATTTGTTCCCGCCAGTCTACTCGCTCGCTAACTCCATCGCGCGGATTGCGCTGAACTGGCGAATCTTCGCCCTTAACTCCACAGAATCCAATCCGGCGAACTCGCCAGCCTCACGCCTTTGGATGAATTCCGCATACAGGTTCTCCACCCTCGCGCCCCGCGAGCTATCAAAAATGCCAATAAACACCTCGCCCACCGGATGACCGTCCTGGGGATCCGGCCCAGCAACTCCTGTGAGCGCTACTCCCACATCGGCACTGCATCGCCCAGCTACACCCTCTGCGAGCTCAGCCGCCGTCTCCGCAGCCACCGGCCCGTGCTCTTTGAGAGTCTGTTCACTTACTCCCGCTAGGTCGTGTTTGGTGTCGGTCGCATAAACAATGACGCCACCTCGCAGAACCGCTGATGCCCCCGGTACCTCTGCAATAGTGGCCGCGCATAGACCTGCAGTGAGGGATTCAGCCGTGGCAATGGTTCGCCCACTGCGGGTGAACTCGGTGACCAAATGCTGTGCGGCCAGGTTCACGGGCATTTAGGCGTTTTCCTTGCGTGAGTCGAGGATGTACTGCACACCAGTGACGACTGTTTGGACAACGGCCACACCCATAACGATCATCGCAATGGTCTGTACCACCCCGCCGAATGGGAGGATATAGAGGAACACAGCCAGAGTCTGCAGCACGGTCTTTAGCTTGCCGCCCTTCGAGGCGGGAACGACGTTGCCCTGACGAGCCAACACCATTCGCCAGACGGTAATTCCCAACTCGCGTACAACAACAATTGCCGTTACCCACCACGGCAGCTCGCCGAGAATATTCAGGCTGACAAAAGCCGAAATCATCAATGCCTTATCGGCAATTGGATCCGCGAGCTTTCCGAAGTCGGTGATGACCTCGTAACGCCGCGCTAGAAAGCCATCCAGCTGGTCGGTAAACATCAACAGGCAAAAAGCCAGCAGTGCCCACCAGCGGTGCGCCCGATCGCTTTCTGCCCCGGCGATCTCCCAATCCCCCGAAGTCAGAATCAACCATAGGAACACCGGGATCAGAGCAATGCGAACGCACGTGAGGACATTCGGCAAACTCACGCTATGGACAAACGTTCCAAACGAAGATCGCGGTGCTGAAGTATTCACAGATACCTATCCTACCGCGGAGGTCTCTTCGTTTTCCTGTGCCTTCTTGCCCACCGTAAGGCTCAGCACTGTTGTCACAATCAGCACGCCCACAATCGTCAGCAGCGATACTTCCACGGAAACCTCAGGAACCGACAGCCCCTGGCCGCCGTTAATAAACGGCAAGTTGTTTTCGTGAAGAGCGTGCAAAATCAGCTTCGTTCCAATGAAGGCCAGAATGATGAATAGACCGTAGGACAGGTACACCAGACGATCCAGCAAGCCATCCAGCAGGAAGTACAGCTGCCGCAATCCCAGTAGTGCCAGGGCGTTAGTCGTGAACACAATGTACGGTTCGCTCGTAATGCCGTAGATGGCAGGGATGGAGTCGAGTGCAAACAGCACGTCTACGAATCCGACGGCCACCAGGGCAATGAAAAGTGGCGTCAGTACCTTCTTGCCATTTTCCTTGAACCACAGGCGATCCGACTCGTAGTGATCCGAGACATGAATAAACTTGCGCACTGCCTTGATAATCATCATGTCTTGCGGATCCTGCTCCTCCTCACCGGAGATCTCATCCCACAGCAACTTGGCGGCCGTCCACAGCAGGAAAAAGCCGAAGAGGTAGAACACATCGGACCAAGCCTCAATAATCGCTGCACCGAGGGCGATGAAAACACCGCGCAGGATCAGCGCCAGGGCGATGCCGATGAGCAGTACCTTTTGCTGGTACTTGCGGGGGATCTTAAACGAGCTCAAGATCAGCGCAAAGATGAAGAGGTTATCGACGCTCAAGGCCTTCTCGGTGATATAGCCTGCGAAGAACTCCATGCCGTGCTGGTGTGGATTGTCCGGTTCACCCCAAGTCAGCCACAGGAACCCACCGAACAAGAAGGCCAGCGCGATATAGAAAAGGCTCCATAGCGCCGACTCTTTCATCGATGGCTCGTGGGGCGTCTTGACGTGACTATAAAAGTCGAAGACAAAGAATCCGGCTACCACCACAATGGTGATGATCCAAGTAAGAGCATTTACTTCCATTAAAAATCCTCCGGTCGTTAAATGGCGTCACTAAAAAGACCGGAGGTCTCCCCTGCCCGTTCCACCGAAGTGACGAGCCGACATGACCGGGAGGATGAAACCTGCCGTGTTGACGATCAATGTCGAGGGCGCCGAAGAATTTGGCGTAAGGGTACTCCCCTCCAACAGTCGATAACCTTACACGAGTCCGCTCGGCGGGTTCGCAGAGACCACGCGAGTGTCGGAATCTGAGTCGTCGACGCCGTCGGATTCAACGGCGGCAGACGCCTCGGCGTCCATGACCTCCTTAGGCGCATCCTCGGGGTTAGCCCCCTTGATCATCCACAGCATCGTCTCAAGTTCTTCCGGCTTCACCAGCACCTCGCGTGCCTTGGAGCCTTCAGAAGGTCCGACCACACCGCGGGTCTCCATGAGGTCCATTAGGCGGCCGGCCTTGGCAAAACCAATGCGCAGCTTACGCTGCAACATGGACGTCGAACCGAACTGGCTGGTAACAACCAGCTCCACGGCTTGCAACAGATCTTCCAGATCGTTGCCGATATCCGGGTCAATATCCTTCTTCGCCTCTGCGGCCTTGTCCTCAGTCACGCCCTCCCTATAGTCAGGCTCGGCCTGGGTCTTTGCGGCCTCGACAACAGCGCTGATTTCCTCATCGGTGACAAAAGCACCCTGAATGCGCTGTGGTTTGCCGGCTCCTTGCGGGATGAACAATCCATCGCCCATGCCGATCAGCTTCTCGGCACCACCCTGGTCCAGGATCACGCGGGAGTCCGTCGAGGAACTAGTGGCGAAGGCCAAGCGGGAAGGCACATTCGTCTTGATCAAACCGGTGACCACGTCGACGGAAGGACGCTGCGTTGCGAGCACCAGGTGGATACCTGCAGCGCGGGCCTTCTGAGTAATGCGCACAATCGAATCTTCGATCTCGCGCGGGGCAGTCATCATCAGGTCGGCGAGCTCGTCCACCACGCACACGATGTAAGGGTACGGACGGTACTCACGCTCGGATCCCAAAGGAGTCGTGATCTCACCGGACTTGACCTTGCGGTTGAAGTCCTTGATGTGGCGCACGCGGCTGGCCTTCATGTCCATGTACCGCTGCTCCATCTCCTCCACCAGCCAGTTAAGGGCCGCGGCGGCCTTCTTCGGCTGGGTGATGATGGGCGTGATCAGGTGCGGAATGCCCTCGTAAGGGGTCAGCTCCACCATCTTCGGGTCCACCAGGATCAAGCGAACCTCGTCCGGAGTCGCACGGGTCAGCAGTGACACCAACATCGAGTTCACAAACGCCGACTTACCGGAGCCCGTAGAACCGGCCACGAGCAGGTGCGGCATCTTCTGAATAGAGTGCGCCACAAAGTCGCCCTCGATATCCTTACCCAGGCCAATGACCATCGGGTCGTGGTCGGAAATCACCTTAGGTGCTTCCAGCACGTCGCCCAGACGCACCATCTCGCGGTCGGAGTTGGGCACCTCGATACCCACGGCAGACTTGCCGGGGATAGGGGTGAGCAGGCGCACGTTGTCGGTGGCTACTGCGTAGGCCAGGTTGGATTGCAGGTTGGTGATCTTGGAAACCTTCACACCCGGGCCCAGTTCGACCTCGTAGCGCGTTACTGTCGGTCCACGGCTAAAGCCAGTCACCTGCGCATCGACATTAAATTCCTCGAATACATCGGAGATCGCCTCGATCATCCGATCATTCGTTTCACTGCGAGTCTTCGGCGCCTCCCCGTTTAGCAGCAGGTCCGTTGAAGGCAAGGCGTAGTCGCTGTCCTTCTTTACGACGCCCTCAGGCACATCCTCTTCCAATTCCGACTTGGGCGTCGAGGCAGGAATGGCCGATGCATCTATGCCGGAACGAGCGACAATAGCCTGTCGCACAGAATCGCGAGAATTGGCGACAGGATCCTTCTTCGCCCGTGGCTTGGGTTGTGGCTCCTTCTTGGGCTCAGGCTTGGGCGTGGGTGCTGGTGCTGGAGCCTCCGCCTCGTCGTCATCCAGTAGCTCCGCAACATCCTGCACCTGGGGTGCGGGCTTCTTCGGCTGGGGCTTACGCTTGCGCTTCTTCGGCGTATCCAGGACGAGAGTCTCATTCGAGTCGTCGTCATCCTGTCTAGTCTGAACCGGGTAATTGTCCATCGGGGTTCGACGTGCCGCGCGTGTGATCTCGTGATCTACGTGACCGTATTGGTCATCCTCGTCAAAGGAGTCATAGTCCTCGGAGCTGTCGACATTGCCAGTACTCCACCAATTTCCGACCCCCAGGAAATCAGCAGCCAGGTTGTAGATCTGCTTTACGGTCAGTCCTGTGAGCTGCAGCGCACCATAAACAATGGCCAGAAGCAGCAACGGAATAGCGAGGTAGGTGCTGAAGCCGACTGCCATCGGCGTACCAATGGCCTGACCGACCAGACCGCCCGCAGCGGATTTGCCCGAAGCGTCCGTGGGCTGTCCGGCAAAGAGGTGAATCAACCCCAGCATCGGTAGCACAATGAGAGCCGTCCCCAGCCACAGACGAGCCGTCGAGCGTTGGGTTCTTTCGACGCCCACCATCAGTACCCAGGCGGCAAAAGCCATGGCGATGGGGACGACGTATCCACCCGCGCCAATGATCCAAGTCAGTAGTCCAGCAATTCCATTACCCACTGCACCACCAACGCCGAACCACAAGGTTCCGGCAAGGATCAGAGCTACCGCGAACACTCCAATCGCGGCGCCGTCGTAGGAACCTCCAATGCGCGCTGGCTCGTTGCTCATGTTGGGATCTTCGGCACTGAAGTCGGCGTCGAAACCATCGTCCTCAGTATCCGGCGTCCAGTCGTCGCTGGCGCGAGCACCACGACGCTTGTCAAGCCTTTTCGCTTGACTCGATCGAGATCCTCGCTGGCCACCCCGCTTGGAGATCACCTGCGTTTCCGCCTCCTCTAGAAAATCTGCATCGTCAAAAGTGTCAAAATCGCTTGCGTTACCGCGGGAAGCGAGGCGACGAGTCAAGCCGCCGATCCCGCGCGCTGCACCGCTAAAGGCCGAGCCAAGGGAATGCCCCACCACACCAAAGGCACTGCCGGTGCGTTCAAAGTCCCCCGTGTCACCGAAGCCAGAGTAGCCTGAGCTGACCGGCGAAACGGCACGAGTGTCCTCGAACCCACCGCGCCGGCTGGAGCTCGGTCGATTGGCGTGCGAACCCCTACTGCGGGGCGCTGAGCTACGAGAGCGACTAGTGACAGACATGGCCACCACTTTAGTCGCAGCAATCACAGTAGTCACATGAGCAACACGCGCTTTGTTCTAAAAAGATCGCTAGAAGATGTGTCGCTTAATGCGAGCTACAGTAGCCTCGTCCCCCGGTGTGAGCGTGACGTTAGCCGCAGAATCGCGGCCATAGAGCCATAGCAACAGCTCCCCGGCGTCACCGCTCACCCGTACCTCGTCGGGGGTATCGGCTCCAGCCCGCACCACTGCTGCCTCCGCGCCATCCGTTCGCTCTATAACGACGTGGATGCGTGAGGAGCGCAGGCAGAACTTCGCCATCTTGCTTACGGCTTTCCACAGGCTCTCTCGGGCAGAATTTGCCAAATCACGCGGAGAGTTATCCCCTCCCCCACGTCGCAGATCCTCATGGTGAATAAAGTTCTCTGCCAGGTTGGCGTATTTGTCCGCCAAACGCATTGGATTCCACGTGGGCGGGCCATTGCGGTACATCTCCACCAGCTCGGCAAATGGCTTGGACTCGTAGTCGTGACTTACGGTATCCAGTCGATTCGCCAGCCCTTTAAAGAACATGCCGGCAGCGGCATCTGGACGATACTCGCGGATCACCAAATGAACCGCTAAATCACGTGCAGTCCAGCCCTCGCACAACGTAGGTGCATCAGGACCGGACTGCTGTAGAAGATCTGCCAGCGCTTCGCGCTCTGCTTGGGAGGTACTTACGTTATAAGGTTCCATGCCACCCAAGCGTAGCGAAAAGCTAGATGGACTCGCGGGCTTCTTCCTCCTCGAGCTCTTCAACGATCTCGGAGCTCATCGGGACGACGGTCGGCACGATCATCGGCTTGCGGTTCCACTTATCAGAGATGAGCTTGCCCACCTTACGGCGGATTGCCTGGGCCATGCGATAGGGATCGTTCTCTCCCTCGCCAGCCAGGTCGATCATCACATTGTCGACCTTCTCCTGGATTTCCTTCAGCATGTCGCGCGCGTCGTCGGAGAATCCCTTGGCCTGGACGCTCGGCGCCTCCAGCGGACGACCGGTGCGGTTGTCGATGACAGTGGTGATCGAAATCAGGCCACCCTCAGACATCGTCGTGCGGTCTTCCAGCACGCTGCTGTCAATGTCACCCATGCGGGTGCCGTCGACGTAGAGATTACCGACGGTAATTTGGCCAACAACCTTGGCGTGACCATTATGGAGATCCACGACCACACCGTTTTGCGCCAGCGGAATGTTATTCGGGTTCACACCAGTGCTGATTGCCAGTTCCTTGTTGGCACGCAGGTGCCGCCACTCGCCGTGTACGGGCATAGCGTTGCGCGGGCGGGCAGCGTTGTACAGGAATAGAAGCTCACCGGAGTAACCGTGGCCAGAGGTGTGCACCTTAGCGTCACGACCAGTAATGACGGTTGCGCCGATCTGAGACAGCATGTTGATTACGCCAAAGACCGCTTCCTCGTTACCCGGAACCAGGGACGAAGACAGGATGATCAGGTCGCCATCGCGAACGGTGATCTGACGGTGCTCACGGCGTGCCATGCGGGACAGAGCCGCCATCGGCTCACCCTGTGTACCAGTCGTAATCAGCACGACCTTGTGGGGAGCCATCCTTGCGGCGTCGTCCATAGAGACGATAGTGCCGCGTGGCACGTTCAAGTAGCCCATGCGCTCGGCAATTTCCATGTTGCGGATCATCGAGCGACCGTTGAAAGCAACCTTGCGGTTGGCTGCCACGGCAGCGTCCACAGCGGACTGCACACGGGAAACGTTAGAGGCAAAGGAGGCGATAATTACGCGCTGCTTGGCGTCACGCACCAGGCGCTTCAATGTCGGCGCAATATCTGCCTCGGACCCGGATACGCCCGGGGTAGTCGCGTTCGTCGAGTCACACAGGAACAGATCCACGCCTTCGTCGCCAAAGCGAGACAGCGCCGGCAGGTCGGTCGGGCGACCGTCCAGCGGGGTCTGATCCAGCTTGATGTCACCAGTGTGAACCAGCAGACCAGCACCGGTCTTCAGGGCAATGCCCAGGCAGTCCGGGATCGAGTGGTTCACAGCGAAGAAGCGCAGATCGAATGGTCCGCGACTCTCGTGCGAGTTCTCATCAACCTCGATGAGCTTCGGACGCTGACGGTGTTCCTGCGTCTTCGCCGCGATCAGAGCACACGTGAAACGGGAGGCAATGATCGGGATATCGGCACGCTGCTTCAGCAGCCATGGAATAGCGCCGATGTGATCCTCGTGGCCGTGGGTGATGACCAGCGCTTCCACGCGATCCCACTTGTCCTCCAAGTAGCTAAAGTCCGGCAGGATCAGATCCACGCCAGGCTCGCCGGAGCTCGGGAAGAGCACACCACAGTCGATAATCAGCAGGCGACCTTCGTACTCGAAGACGGTCATGTTGCGACCGATTTCGGAGATACCGCCCAGCGCAACGATGCGCAGGCTGCCCTTTGGCTGCTTCGGCGGCTTCGGCAGACGCTGTGTCAAGTCAGCACCCTGCATAGCCTTCAGAGCGCCCTTGCGACGGTCGCCCCCACGGCCACCGCGGCCACGGCCTTTATTGTTGCCGCCATTACCGCCGTTACCACCATTGCCACCACGGCCACGGCCGCGGGAGCGACGGTTCCGGTTGCGGTTGTTGTTCTTGTTGCCGCCACCGTTGTTACCGCCATTATTTTCGCCATTGCTTTCGCTGTTGTCGCCGTTGTTCTTAGCGACGCCACCGTCGTTGAAAACGGTCGCAGCCTCAGCGTTGGAGACAGCGGTGTTATCCGATTGTGCTTCCGCTTCCGCGCTCGGCGGAGCGGCCTTCCGAGTCACCTTGCGGCCTCGGGAACGTTGTTCAGTCATATTTTCCCTATACCCCTGCTGTCTGCAGGTCTTGAGCCAGCTGATCCATCTCAGCGGCGGTTGGTTCGATGATGGGAAGACGCGGTGCACCCACGTCCTTTCCCTTTAGCTTCAGTGCTGCCTTCGCGAATGTCACGCCCCCGAGGCGAGCCTGTGCCTTCTGCAGCGGCTGCAGTTGCACTGCAATGCTACGGGCAGTGGCGATATCGCCAGCGTCGAACGCATCCCTTAGTTCCTTAAGCTGTCGCGTTGCCACATGGCCAATCACGGAGATAAAGCCGGTGGCACCTGCGGCCAGCCACGGCAGGTTCAGCGGGTCATCGCCCGAGTACCACGCCAGGTCAGTGTTCTCGATGAGCTCCATGGCTGCGGCCAGGTCGCCCTTGGCGTCCTTCACAGCGGCGATCTGCGGGTGATCGGCCAGTCGGCGCAGGGTTGCTGGCTCCACCGGAACGACGGAACGGGAGGGAATGTCATAGACACACACTGGAATATCCACTGCGTCCGCAACAGTCGTGAAGTGCTGGTAAATACCCTCTTGGCTGGGACGGGAGTAGTAAGGAGTCACAACCAGAAGAGAATCAGCACCGGCCTCCTGCGAGGCGCGGGACATTTCTACGGTGACAGCTGTGTCATAGGACCCGCTTCCGGCAATCAGCTTAACGCGGTCGCCGAGCTCGGATCGTACTGCTCTGAGCAGGTCAAGCTTCTCGGTCGCACCCGTGGTGGGTGATTCACCGGTGGTACCGGCCAAGACCAAAGAATCGCAGCCCTCATCCACGAAGTGGCCTGCTAGTGCCACGCCCGCGTCCAAGTCGACGGAGCCATCCTTCTTAAAAGGGGTCACCATCGCAAGAGAGATAGTTCCGAAGTGTGCGGATCCCCTTGTTGCTGCGTTACCTGTACTCATGACTTCCCAGACTACCTTCCTTCGCGAGAATCTCACGTATTTGGGTGCTTTTCCTTGCGTTTAGATATTGTCTTGCACTCGCTGTGCACCAAATGAGGCGAATTACCCTAAGACTCCCCTACATAAGGGCTCGTTGCCATTTCCCCGCCATCGTGCAGCTGGGTGATCGAAAAATCCTCGAACACATTCGGCGCCACTGCCTGCAGCTGCCGGAGACATGCCACCGCAATCCGGCGAATCTCCGGATCGGCGTGCTCGGCGGCGCGCATGGCGATGAAGTGTCGCCAGCTGCGGAAGTTACCACTCATAACGAAACGAGTCTCAACGCAATTCGGCAGCACCGCTCGGGCCGCCTGTCGCGCTTGCTTGGTGCGCAGTACGGCGTTTGGTTCCTCCGCGAAGTCCTCGCCGAGGCCGTCCAAAATCTCCCTGTAGGCGTCATATGCCACATCAGCGGCCTGCAAAAACAGCTTTTTGAGATCCGCATTGTTGGCTACAGCCTCGGGCACCACCACACGTGCCTCATCCGCGGGCACATAACGCTGCGAGAGCTGGCTAAAACTGAAGTGCCGGTGGCGCATAATTTCATGGCTGCAGGAACGCGAAACTCCCCGCAGGTACATCGATGCACTGGCATGCTCCAGCAGGGTGGTGTGCCCGACGTCCATGATGTGTCGCACATAGGCCGCATTCGTGGCTGTGTGGGGATTGGGCTTATCCCACGTCTCGTAGCAGGCTCTTCCTGCAAACTCGACTAAGGCCGCGCTGTCTTCAGCGTCGGTGTGCCAATCCAGATCTGCCACAGGGTGAAAAGCCGTGTGGCCAACCAGATCTATCTGTAGGGGTGCAACGGTAGCCATGAACTAGGCCTCTGCACCGCCGTCGAGGCCTAGGAACTTTTCCAGCCCAATTGTCAGGCCAGGGTTTGCACCAATCTTTTCCACGCCGATCATGATGCCGGGTACGAAAGACTCACGGTCGTAGGAATCCTGCTTGAGGGTCAGGGTCTGCCCCTTCGTGCCGAAGATGACCTGCTCATGGGCAACCATGCCGGTCATACGTACAGCGTGGACAGGCACTCCCTGGACGTCTGCGCCACGCGCGCCGTCGAGGGACTGTGTTGTGGCGTCGGGCTGCTCAGCAAGACCTGCGGCCTTGCGAGCGCGGGCAATACCTTCTGCGGTGTGCACAGCCGTGCCAGACGGAGCATCCACCTTGTTCGGGTGGTGCAATTCTACAACCTCGGCAGACTCGAAGAAGGGCGCGGCAATCTCCGCAAACTTCATAGTCAGCACAGCGGAGATAGCAAAGTTCGGGGCAACCAGCACACCAGTCTGCGGAGCATCCTGGAGCCAGCCGCGAACGGTGTCGAAGCGCTCCTCGGTCCAGCCCGTGGTGCCTACTACCGCGTGGATGCCGTTCTTGATGCAGAACTCGAGGTTGCCCATCACTGCATCGGGAACAGTGAAGTCCACCACGACCTCAGCCTTGTTGTCCACCAACGCCTGGAGGTCATCGCCATGGTCGATGGCAGCTACCAGCTCGTGGTTCTCGTCAGCCTCCACGGCAGCCACAATGGCACTGCCCACGCGGCCTCGAGCGCCCAATACACCAATGCGAGTCATGAAATAATCACTCTTTCCTGCTAGTTTGCGACTAGTTCTCTTCGACCAAAACCAGGGAGATCTTGCCGCGGTTGTCGATGTCCGCGATCTCCACCTCGAGCTTGTCGCCCACGGAGACTTCGTCTTCGACGCGCTCGATGCGACGGTCCCCACCCAGGTTGGAGATGTGGATCAAACCGTCCTTGCCCGGCAACAAGGAAACGAAAGCACCAAATGCAGTGGTCTTCACGACGGTACCCAGGAAGCGATCGCCGACCTTCGGCTGCTGTGGGTTAGCGATCGCATTGATCTTTTCTTCTGCCTGACGTGCAGACTCGCCGCCGACAGCGGAGATGAATACCGTGCCATCGTCCTCGATGGTGATATTCGCACCAGTTTCCTCGGTGATTTGGTTGATCGTCTTACCCTTCGGGCCGATAACCTCACCGATCTTGTTCTGGGGGATGGAGATGCTGGAGATGTGCGGAGCTAGGTCGCTCATATCATCAGGCGCGTCGATAGCCTCATTCATCAGCTGCAGGATCTCCAGGCGCGCGGTGCGGGCCTGTTGCAGAGCCTCCGCCAACACGTCGGAGGGGATGCCGTCCAGCTTCGTATCTAGCTGCAGAGCCGTCACGAACTCGCTCGTACCGGCGACCTTGAAGTCCATATCGCCGAAGGCATCCTCGGCGCCCAGGATATCGGTCAGGGTGACGTACTTGTCCTTGCCGTTCTTGCCGACCTTGCCCGTCACTAGGCCCATAGCGATGCCTGCCACCGGAGCCTTCAGCGGCACACCCGCGTTGTACAGGCTCAGCGTAGAGGCACACACGGATCCCATGGAGGTCGAACCGTTGGAACCAAGAGCCTCAGACACCTGGCGGATAGTGTACGGGAAGTCATCACGGCTGGGGATAACGGGCGTCAATGCGCGCTCCGCCAGAGCACCGTGGCCGATCTCGCGACGCTTCGGGGAGCCCACCCGGCCAGTCTCACCAGTGGAGTACGGCGGGAAGTTGTAGTGGTGGATGTAACGCTTCGTAGTCTCCGGACCCAGCGAGTCGATCTGCTGCTCCATCTTCAGCATGTCCAGCGTGGTCACGCCCAGGATCTGGGTTTCGCCACGCTCGAACAGAGCGGAACCGTGAGCACGTGGAATGAGCTGCACGACGATACCCAGGTCGCGGATCGTGGTGCTATCGCGGCCATCGATGCGGAAGCCCTCCTCCAGGATGCGGCGGCGAACCACTGCCTTGGTTACCTCGTTGTGAGCGGCTCGAATCTCCGCCTCTCGCTCCGGGAACTCCGCCAGTAACTCGTCGACATTTTCCTGCATGTTCGTGGCCAGAGCCTCATCGCGCTCCTGCTTATCCGCGATGGCCATGATGTCTTCGAGTGCGTCCTTTGCCTCCGCCTCAACCGAGGCATAGACGTCCTCGCCATAGGGCGGGAATAGTTCAAACTCACGCGTCTCGGCGTCCACCGCCTTCGCCAGCGCAGTCTGTGCCTCGCACAGCGTGGCGATGAACGGCTTCGCGGCCTCGATACCCTGCGCCACAACTTCTTCGGTCGGAGCCGGTGCACCTTCGGCGATGCGCTCGACAACCGTGTCGGTCGCGCCAGCCTCTACCATCATGACGGCCACGTTCGGCTCACCGGCATTGGCGTTCCTGCCACGACCGCGACCACGCCCGCGGGAAGGCTTCACCGACTCGGTGACGCGACCAGCAACAACCAGCTCGAAGATTGCCTTCTCTTCCTGCTCACGCGTCGGGAAAGCGATCCACTGACCTTCTGCATGATCCTCATCCACAACCAGTGCCATGCGCACGCCGCCAACCGGACCGGAAACCGGCAAACCGGACAGCTGAGTGGAGGCCGAAGCGCCATTGATAGCCAGCACGTCATAACGATCCTGCGGATCCATCGACAGTACCGTGACGATGACCTGCACCTCATTGCGCAGGCCACGTACGAAGGTCGGACGCAGAGGTCGGTCGATCAGCCGAGCAGCCAGGATCGCATCCGTACCCGGTCGACCCTCACGGCGGAAGAAGCTTCCGGGAATGCGGCCGACGGAGTACATCCGCTCCTCCACGTCGACAGTCAGCGGAAAGAAGTCGATGCCCTCGCGTGGTTGGCGGGACGCTGCGGTGGTGGACAGCAGCATCGTGTCCTCATCCAGGTACGTCGTCACTGCGCCGTCTGCCTGGCGGGCCAGCAGCCCGGTCTCGAAGCGGACGGTGCGGGTACCGAAATCGCCGTTGTCGATGGTGGCTTCTGCCTCCCACACCCCGGCGTCCGGGTCGACGAGCTCTGCTTGAATGTTCTGCTTCTTCGTACTCATGATGGAGTTTCGCAATCGCCTTTCTGCGTTACCTTGCGTTGCACACCACGGCGGCTCACTTTTCGTCTGGTCTTCGGTGCCGACGCCACCACCGTGGAGATTTATTTCACTATTCGATTGGCTTTTAGTATTTAACCGGCACCAAGACTAGCACGAAGTAGCACAAACGCCCGCCACCTCGTCGCGGTAGAAGCGACTTTGAGGTGGCGGGCGTGTGATCTAGGAGTGAGCCTTAGCGGCGCAGACCCAGGCGCTCGATCAGGGAGCGGTAACGATCAACGTTGTTCTCGGCCAGGTACTTCAGCAGGCCCTTACGACGACCAACCAGCAGCAGCAGGCCGCGGCGGGAGTGGTGGTCGTGCTTGTGATACTTCAGGTGCTCGGTCAGCTGACGGATACGAACGGTCAGCAGTGCGATCTGAGCCTCCGGGGAGCCGGTATCGGTCTCGTGCAGGCCGAACTCCTTGAGAGTCTCGGTCTTCTGTTCCTTGGACAGTGCCATGGATGAATCTCCTTGATAGTTATTTCAGTCCGCGCGAAAAGTTACAGTGGCGACTACCGCAGACCACAGTCGCTCAACCTGGGGGATATTAGCACGTGGTTCAGTGTTAACCCAAAATGCTAGCCTTAAATGCCTAGCCTTACATGCCTAGCCCAGCGCCTTGCGCGTCTGGGTGACATCGCGGCCAATGGCCTCGATTAGCTCGTCCAACGAGTTGTAGGTTTCCATCCCCCGCAGGCGGTGGACAAACTCCACGGCGATGTCGAGACCATATAGGTCAGCTTCGTGGTCGAGGATAAAGCTCTCGACGCTGCGCGGTTCGTGGCCGAACGTGGGGTTAGTGCCCACAGAAATCGCGGAGGGCATGCGCTCACCCACCGGCATGGTGCCCACGGTGGCTCCAGCGGCAATGCCATAACCAGGCAGCACCGTCACATAGCCTGCGTAGACACCATCGGCGGGCAGGGCGAATCTCTCGGCAAAGTACAAGTTCGCCGTAGGGAATCCCAAAGCCCGTCCACCGCGGCCTGCCCCGTGAGTTACTTCCCCAGACACCCGGAAGTTGCGACCTAGCGCCTCATTCGCCCCCTCCACGTCGCCTTCGGCAAGCGCCTGGCGGATCCAGGTAGAGCACACCACATGGTCGCTGTCCTCCAAGAGCCCCAGAACGTCCACGCGCATTCCGCGCGCCTCGCCCAGCTCCTGCAGCATTGCTGAAGTGCCCGCGGCCTTGTGCCCGAAAGTGAAGTTATCCCCCACCACCACGGCCTTCGCGTTCAGAAGTTCCACCAGTACTTTGTCTACGTATTCCTCAGGCGACCAGCTGGCGATCTCCTTTGTGAACGAGACGACGACCACATGATCGATACCGTACTCATGAGCCAATTCGGCGCGTCGCCGCACGCTAGACAGCAACGGCGGAACAGCAGACGGCCTGAACACTACCGTCGGATGTGGGTCGAAGGTGAACATCACGCTCGGCACTCCCCGCTCACGCGCCAGCGCAACGGCTCGCTTTACTAGTTCTTGGTGCCCACGGTGCACACCGTCAAACACGCCGATGGTCACGACGGTGCCACCAGCGGCTAGATGCTCGGGAATTCTGTCCAGTCCGTACCAGATACTCACGTCAAGCATGCTAGTCGATACTCTGTGAGTATGAATCAACGCAGTACCCCTTCCATCCTGAGCCGCTCCGGCGTGGTTTTGGTCGATAAGCCCTCCGGACCTACCTCACACGACATGGTGGCCAAGCTCCGCCGGATCATGGGTACGCGCCGGGTTGGCCATTCGGGAACCCTCGATCCCCTGGCCACGGGGCTGCTAGTTGTGGGCGTCGAAAGAGGAACAAAGTTTTTGGCTCATGTCGTCGCGCACGATAAGCGCTACGAGGCGACCGTGCGTCTCGGTATGGCAACTCACACCGACGATGCACAGGGAGACATAACCTTTACCGCCTCGCCGGAGAAGTTGGCGACTCTTACCGAGGAGCAGATCCGCACGGCCTTCGCCACTCAGACCGGCGACATCATGCAACGCCCAACGTCCGTCTCCTCCATCAAGATCGACGGCAAGCGCGCCCATGAATTAGTTCGCGAGGGACACGAGGTCGTTTTGCCGGAGCGCCCCGTTACCATCTTCTCGCTGGAGGTACACGACGTAGTTGATAATGACGCCCCCTCTTGCATCGACGTCAGCATTTCCGTGCACTGTTCGAGTGGCACCTATATTCGGGCGATTGCACGGGACGTGGGTGCTGCCTTGGGCGTGGGCGGTCACCTGACAATGTTGCGTCGCACATCGGTGGGGCCTTTCGACATTTCAGAGGCTCGCACATTGGAGCAACTCGACGCGAACCCTACGCTCACGCTAAACCTGGACGAAGCTATGGTTCGCTGCTTCGCCACACGAGAGATCAGCGAGTCTGAAGGCGTCGACCTTTCCCTGGGCAAATGGCTAGAGCCGGTGGGTAACAAGGGCGTTACCGCAGCGGTCGCCCCATCCGGGCACGCGATCGCGCTGATTGAGGAGAAAGGAAAGCGTGCCGCCAGTGTCTTCGTCGCCCGCCCTGCGGGCCTTGCCTAGTTAGCCGGCACAGCTGCCGCAGTGATGACCAAGCCATTGCGGATGATCCAACGCCCCTGAATAAACGGCACCGGAACCGGACGAGCCAGCAGATACGAGGTGAAGGTTCCGTCGGCGCGCAGATCAATATCGGCCTGGTCGAAATCCAAGAAGCGATGTGTCAGAGGGAACCAGGCCTTGTAGGTGGCTTCCTTCGCGCTAAAGAGCACCGTGTCCAAAAGCTGAAGATCGTTGGCACGCATTGTGCGGCGAATGCGCCGTTGTTCCCCCGGCCGGGCGATGGTGTTGAACACGCCCTCGGGTAGAGGAATCGCCTTTTCCGCGTCAATTCCCACTGAGGCCCAGCGGCGGGCAGGTGCCAGCAACGCAGCGCGGAAGCCCGCTGTGTGCGTGAGCGAACCAACTACGCCTTCGGGGAACAACGGCATGCCCCGGGGGCCACGCAGAATCGGCGGGTGGGCATCCATAAAGTTCTTCAAGGCTTGGTGGGCGCACCACCGGGAATCGCCAAAGTCAGCCTTGCGACGATCCACAGCTCCACACACCAGCTCTTGCTCCTCAGCTGAGAGTGCATGGAACTGGCTTAGATCCCCGGCCTCGTTATGCAGTTCGGCGCACGCAGCACCGCGAGGCAGCAATCCGCGCGGAATGGTCGGCTGCTGTGCGCCGAAACTCTCCACGACGGCTACATCGTCGAGATCCGTAATTAGGGTTCCGTTCTGTCTCATGCTGTCACCTCCTCGAACTGCTATCGCCAACTGCTATCTACGGCTACCGGATAGGGCCATAGTTTCTTTTCCAAGCGGGGCGGAAGTGTGATCTTCCGCTCTCTCGGGTAACCGAGTGAGACCTCGGTGTGCGTTACATTGCCGAGCGAAAACTCTACCGGAATATGCAAATGCCCATAAACCACAACATCCGCTTCATAGCGTTGCGGCCATTCCTGTGTGTGCCGTGTACCGGACCAAAGGCCGATCTCCTTGTGCTTTACGTTGACCATCGTCTCGCGCACCAAAGGCCAGTGATTGACCAGGATTGTTGGCCCTTCCACTGCCGCCAGGCGCCGCACTGAGTAACGCAGTCGCTCGCGGCACCAGAGCACGATGTCCTCGTAAGGGGCAATCGCAAAATCATCCATGAGCACTATGCCTTTGTCGCGAGCTGCGGCCAACGCTGCAGTGGGCGTCTTAGAAGAATCACGCCATGAATGGTCATAAAGGGTGAACAGGGGTGCGACAGTGCGACCGGCGAATGTCGGGAAAGGATCTTCCGGTGTAAGGACTCCCAGGCGCTGCGCCGTGGCGATGACGGCATCGTACTTGGCGCGGCCATGTACGCGGTCACTCGTGCGACTGAACAGCTCATGGTTGCCAGGGGTGTAAATCACCTGTGCAAACCGACTTTGAAGCAGACCGAGGGTGCGTTCGATGGACGGCAGATCCTCGGCGATGTCGCCGGCGACGATCAGCCAGTCTGCTGGATCCGTGGGGCGAACGAGATCACGTACCAGGTCCTTGTTGCCGGGAGCACGGACGTGTAGGTCGCTCACCGCCCACAGCGTGCGGGGCATCGGGTACTCCCCTCTCCAGCTCAAGTCACAAGTGTTAACAAGCGTAACACTAGTTATCCCATTTATCGCCACTAAAGCGCCAGCTGACGAACATCAAACGGATCACGATGAAGGCAAAAAGACCCCACCACACGCCGACCAAACCCCAGCCAAACGCCCAGGAAAGCCACACTAAAGGGAGGAAACCCGCTAGTACCGAGATGATCGTTGCGGTACGCAGGAATGCCGTATCCGCAGCGCCCAACAACACGCCGTCCAGCGCAAAAACCACGCCCCCGGCCAAGACCAAAAGCACCAGCAGCCACCACGGACCGCCAATGGTAGCGAGCACATCGGCATCCGTCGTAAAGATGCGCGGGATGACGTGCGCCCCCGCCGCCAAACCAGCGGCCAGAATCAGCGATGCCGCCACGGAAAACCGCAGCACGGACACGCCTACTTTGCGGGCTGCCGCAAACGACCCAGCTCCCAGGGCCGCACCCACCAGTGCCTGCGCCGCGATTGCGACGGAGTCCAAAACCAAGGTGAGAAAATTCCACAGCTGAAGCAACACCTGGTGGGCGCCCAAAGGAGCAGGCCCCATCCGTCCTGCCACCATAGCCGCAGAGATAAACGCCGCCTGGAAGCTCAGGCTGCGCAAAATAAGATCACGCCCCATCGCCAGTTGAGAACGAATCACCAGCCAATTGGGAGCTAGAGACTTCCCATCCTCCTCCGCTCGCCAATGCACGACCAGAGCACCGAGGAAGCACGCCGCGGTAATACTCTCCCCCAGAACATTCGCATACGCAGATCCCACCAACCCAAAGCGCTGCACCGACAGTGGGACGATCACAGCCATCGGTATCACGCCGGCAAGCGTGAACCACAGCGGCAGCTTAGTATTCGACATCCCGCGCAACCAGCCATTGCCTGCCATGGTGAACAACACCGGGATGATGGACCCACAGGTCACTCGCATCCACTTCGTGGCCTCGGAGACCACGGCGGCGTCACTAGTAAACAACCCCATAATCTGCGGAGTAAAGGCGAAAACCAACACCGCCAGCACGGCTCCCACCGCCAGCGCGACCCACGTGGCCTGCAACCCCTCGTAAATAGCGGCAGCGCGGCGACCTGCACCGTAATGACGCGCAGCGCGAGCCGTCGTACCATACGAAAGGAAGGTTAGCTGAGTAGTAACAGTGCTAAGAACAGTGGCGCCCGCAGCCAATGCGGCAAGGTCGGTAGCGCCCAGCCGCCCAACGACCGCCGTATCTAACAGCAAGTACAGCGGTGTGGCCGCCAAAACAACGAGGGCCGGCCAGGCCAATCCCAAAATTTTTCGGGCATCGGCCTGGCCGGCAGTAGCGTCTTGTTTAATCAAGACTTGTACGGATCCTCGTCACCCGCCGGACGGGCGCCGGCGGACTGCGCACGCAGAGCCTCGTCCTGAGCCTTCGCTTTGGCCAGCAGCTCCTCAAAGTGCGCTGACGCCTCCGGCACAGTGTCCAGGCTAAAGCTCAAGGTCGGGGTGAAGCGCACGCTCAGCTGATCGCCAACGATTTTGCGCAGCTGTCCCTTCGCCTTGGTCAAGGCCTCCTCCGCCGCAGCGGTATCCGGCTCCGCGTCCACGGTCTTACCACGCACGGTGTAGAACACCGTCGCGTCGTGGAGGTCGCCGGTGAGGCGCGCGTCCGTAATGGTCACGAACTCCAGGCGCGGATCCTTAATCTGCCGCTCAATAGCCGTGGCAACAATCTGCTGGATGCGCTTGGCCATGCGTGCAGCACGTGCGTGATCAACCATGAACCTCTCCTTGTAACTCGAGCACCCTTAAGTGCGCGGGATCTCGACCAGCTCGAAGACCTCGATGATGTCGTCGACCTGGATATCCGGGTACGACAGCACCATACCGCACTCGTAACCTGCGGAGACCTCGGTGACATCGTCCTTTTCGCGGCGCAGTGACTCGATCGTCGCCTTCTCCGCCACGACACTGCCGTCGCGGATGAGGCGGATCTGTGCATTGCGGCGAACCTTGCCGGTTTCCACCATGCAACCTGCGATGAGGCCCACAGAAGAAGCCTTGAAGATCTGGCGGATTTCCGCCTTGCCGATCTCGCGCTCCTCGTAGATGGGCTTCAGCATGCCCTTCAGCGCTGCCTCAACCTCTTCGATTGCCTTGTAGATAATCGAGTAGTAGCGAATATCCACGCCCTCGGCGTTAGCTACCTCGGTAGCCTTACCTTCAGCGCGTACGTTGAAGCCGATGATGACTGCGTCCGACGCCGCGGCCAGGTTGACGTTGGTTTCCGTCACCGCACCGACACCGCGGTCGATGATGTTCAGATCCACTTCGTCGTCGACCTCGATCTTCAGCAGCGCGTCTTCCAGAGCCTCGACCGTACCTGCGTTGTCGCCCTTCAGGATCAGGTTCAGGGTGTTGGTTTCCTTCAACACCGCATCCAGATCTTCCAGGGACACACGCTTGCGGTTCTTGGCCTGCATGGCGTTACGGCGACGTGCATTGCGGCGATCGGCAATCTGGCGAGCGGTGCGATCCTCGTCAACAACCAACAGGTTGTCGCCGGCACCGGACACGCTGGTCAGACCCAGAACCTGTACCGGGCAAGACGGACCTGCCTCGGTAACGTCACGGCCGTGTTCGTCGATCATGCGGCGCACGCGACCGTGGGCGTCACCAACGACAATCGAATCACCCACGCGCAGCGTACCGCGCTGCACGATGATGGTAGCGATCGGTCCGCGACCACGATCCAGGTGAGACTCGATGGCCACACCCTGGGCGTCCATATCCGGGTTTGCGCGCAGATCCAGCGAAGCATCTGCGGTCAGCAAGACGGATTCCAGCAGCTGGTCGATGTTGGTGCCCTGCTTTGCAGAGATATCCACGAACATCGTGTCGCCGCCGTACTCCTCCGGAATCAGGTCGTACTCGGTCAGCTGACCACGGATCTTGTCCGGCTGGGCGCCTTCCTTATCGATCTTGTTCACCGCAACCACGACAGGGATGTCAGCGGCCTTGGCGTGGTTAATCGCCTCTACGGTCTGCGGCATTACACCGTCATCCGCAGCGACCACCAGGATCGCGATATCGGTGGAGTTCGCGCCGCGAGCACGCATGGCGGTAAAGGCCTCGTGACCCGGGGTATCCAGGAAGGTGACCAGGCGATCCTCGCCCTCCATGTTCACGGAGACCTGGTAGGCGCCAATGTGCTGGGTAATACCGCCGGCCTCGCCGCCACCGACGTTCGCCTCGCGAATCGTATCCAACAGTCGAGTCTTACCGTGGTCGACGTGACCCATGACGGTAACCACCGGAGGACGCTGAGCCAGGTCTTCATCCTGGCCTTCGTCCTCACCGAACTGCAGATCGAAGGATTCCAGCAGCTCGCGGTCCTCGTCCTCTGGGGAGACGACCTCGACCTTGTAATCCATTTCCTCGCCGAGCAGCATCAATGTCTCGTCGGAGACCGACTGAGTAGCGGTCACCATTTCGCCCAGGTTGAACAGAGCCTGGACCAGTGCTGCTGCATCTGCGTCGATCTTCTCTGCGAAGTCCATCAAGGATGCACCGCGTGCAAGGCGAATCTTTGCGCCCTTGCCGTTAGGCAGCTTCACGCCGCCAACGACACTCGGCGCCTGCATTGCCTCGTACTCGTTGCGCTTCTGACGCTTCGACTTGCGTCCCTTACGCGGGGCACCGCCTGGACGGCCGAATGCACCTGCGGTGCCGCCGCGACGCCCACCGCGTCCACCGCGCGGGCCTCCCGGACCACCAGGGCCACCGGGGCCGCCCGGTCCACCATGGCGTCCACCACGACCACGTCCGCCGCCGAAGCTATTGTCCGACTTCGACGGCATTTGTGCGGGATTCGGGTGGCTCGGCATCATGGCCGGCGACGGACGACGACCGCCGCCCTGCTTTGCACCGCCCTGCTTTGCACCGGTCTTACCTGCACCTGGCTTCGGGCCGGGCTTCTTGTTGCCCGGTCGGCTACCCGGACGCGGCATATCCCCAGGCGCTGCCTGTCCACCGCGCGGACGCGGAGCAGGTTCACCGGAAGAGAACGGGTTGTTGGCCACGCGTGGTGCGCGACCACCCGGCTTCGGGCCTGGCTTAGCCCCCGGCTTTGGTCCTGGCTTGGCACCGGGCTTCGGCCCCGGCTTTGGAGCGGGCTTGGGTGCCGGCTTCTCGCCCGGCTTCACGGTGGAGGTGGGCTTGGTGCCAGCGTTAGCAACCGGGTTGGTGCTCTTAACCGGCTTTGGTCCCGGCTTGGGGCCAGGCTTCGCACCAGGCTTCGATGCTGCCTTCGGCCCCGGCTTCGGGCCTGGCTTGGCGGCGGGCTTTGCTGCGGGCTTAGCAGGCTCCTTAGCGGACTCCTGTCCTACCCCGTAGTGCTTCTTCATCTTCTTCACAACGGGCGGCTGCACCGTTGAGGAAGCGGTCTTAACGAACTCGCCCTGTTCCTTCAGGGTGGCAAGCAATTCCTTGCTCGTCACTCCGAGTTCCTTGGCCAACTCGTGTACGCGTAGCTTTCCGGCCACTACTCTCCTTCATGTTTGCGGAGCCGTAGTGCGCTCAAGCGTGCAGGCTCACCTGCAGCCGGGCTACGTACGACTCCCGTACTTGTAGATACTCATCGCTGATGCTGCTTCATCGCGTTCTCATCAGTGTTCGTTGTTCTTCATGTCGACGTAAGTTCCTCGTCCTTTTCGTTGACGCCCACTTTCGCGGTCGTCACGTATTCTCCACTGTTACTGGCAGTGTGACGATGTAGTCACGTACAGGGTCTGCATCCACGTTGGCGGATACCCTCAGCGCACGGCTGAAAGCCCTACGCTTGACGGCGATTTCCCATGCCTCCACAGTCGGCGTGATCCATGCACCTCGCCCGGGCAATTTCTTTTCCGGGTCAGGCACGACCTGAATCCCCTCCGCGCTTTGATGTACAACGCAACGGAGCAGGTGATCTATTCCCATCACCTGCTTTGTTGCAATGCACGTCCTAAGTGGAAGGTGCTTGTTTGTGGGGCACTCATGGGATACCACCTGTCCAGTGTATCGCGCCGCCCACGGAAACGGTTAACTGGGTGTGTCCTCCGCGGCGGCGTCGGTCTCCGAACGAATGTCGATCTTCCAACCGGTCAGACGCGCTGCGAGGCGAGCGTTCTGCCCTTCCCGACCAATGGCTAGGCTGAGCTGATAATCCGGAACAACGGCGCGGGCGATCTGCATCTCCGGGTCGGTAACCTTCACGCTGACAATCTTGGATGGGGACAGGGCATTGCCGACAAACGTTGCCGGATCATCAGAGAAGTCAATGATGTCGATCTTCTCCCCTCCCAGCTCGTGCATAATATTGGAGACGCGCTGTCCACGAGGCCCAATGCAGGCTCCCTTCGCGTTGAGCCCCTTTACAGTGGATCGCACGGCGATTTTTGTGCGGTGGCCAGCCTCGCGTGCCACGGAGACAATTTCCACGGAACCATCGGCCACTTCCGGCACCTCGAGAGCGAAGAGTCCCTTCACCAGCTCTGGGTGGGTGCGGGAAAGGTTGATCTGCACCATGCGGTTGGCATTGTTAATAACGTCCGTGACGAAGGCCTTGACGCGCATGCCGTGCTCCAGCTTCTCGCCGGGGATGTGCTCGGCAGGCAGGATCTGCCCGTCCTGGCCTCGCGCCTCGGTGCCTAGGTGCACGACGGTCACGCCGCGCTCATTCGCACGAGCATCAGCAGAGACCACTCCGGAGACCACACGGTAACGCAGCTCGGCGTATTCGTCGTAGCGGCTCTGTACGCGAGCGGAGTTGATGCGGTAGCGAATTGCCTCCCGGACCGCCAGCGCGCCGTCGCGA
Organism: Corynebacterium sp. 22-2729; assembly: GCF_053479475.1. Taxonomy (NCBI): domain Bacteria; kingdom Bacillati; phylum Actinomycetota; class Actinomycetes; order Mycobacteriales; family Corynebacteriaceae; genus Corynebacterium; species Corynebacterium sp. 22-2729. The sequence goes on along the minus strand of NZ_JBRBCA010000010.1, from coordinate 29,246 downwards.
CCGAAGTTCTTCGGGGTGTCATCGATACGACCGGTGACATTGCCATCTTCGTCTTTTTCCACCTGGTAGATGGTTACCTCGCCGCTAATAGGATCAATGTCCACGTCGACTGGCCCCGTGAAGTGGCTGTTTGCGCGATACGCCTCGCGCAGACCCCGTTTAACCCCCTCTAGCAGGTCATCGAAATCAACCGACTCCTGCTTTTCGACTGCGCGCAGCGCTGCCATATCAATATTCACTTGTTTCTCCTAGTTTTCGGCCGGACTATCCTGCTGGTCTTCCGCACCCGACAATCCATAGGCCTCGATCGTCAGTCCAACGAGGTCGGCTTCTGCTGCCGGAGCTGGTGAGAATTCCACTTCTACCACCGCACCGGCGACATCTGCGAATCGCACGCGGCTTACGCTGGGCTGTTTCTTATCAGGTGTGATCAATATGACATCTTCGCCATCGACCTGCGCGATGCGGCGCAGTCCCTGCTGTGTACGCACAAGGCGCCCAATGTTGCGCACCCAGTGGCGCTGTTCTGTCAATGGAAAGTCGACGCCAGGTGTCGATAGCTCCAGGGTATACCCCGGCCCGAAGCTCATCTCGCCTTTCGCTTCCGACTCATCCAGGTGGGTCGACACCTCCCGGCTGAGTTCCTCCAGCTGATCCAGATCCGGTCGTTCTGCACGTGGGTCGGCAGTATCCACCGCAATGCGGATCGCCGATTTTGCCCCGGCTTTGGTGATCTTGATGTCCTCGACCACCAATCCGAATTCTTTAACCAGCCCGCCCAGCGAGCTTTCCAGCTGCTCTTTGTGTGGAAATGCCATGACCACGGAGTCTAGCAGGCAACACCTTCTAGTAGACTTCTAGTCCTGATGAATAAGACCAGCTCTCGCTTTCCCCGCCAGCCCCTTTCTCGCCGTCGTTTCCTCGGCACCAGCGCACTTCTTGGGGCGGGGTTGACACTGTCCGCCTGTGAAACCGGGTTGGCGTCATTTTCCAAAGAGCCAGAGCCCAACGAACAGCTTGTGCGATTGGCCGCCGCGATCAAGAACTCACAGCGAGACCCGAAGTGGTCAAAGTTCCTCGGCAAGCAGTATGACCTTGTACAGCAAGAAGCGCTTCGACAGTGCGGTGTAGACAAGGACGGTAATACACCTCAACAGTGCAAGGAGAAATTTTTAGACACCGATAGCTCACAGGCGGACCAGGGTATCTCCTTAAAGGAGGCCTACGAGCGCGCGCTGGATGGTGATCAGAAGGGGCTCGTCGCAGGTCTTTACGCAGCCTATGTTGCCGCAAATCAGAAGATGTCTCAGACCAACGCCCATCCCACGCGCGTTTCCAAAGAAATCGCAGATGGGTTTTCTGACGCCGCTGCCGAGTTCGGCACTGTCTTGACGCTCACTTATGGCGCCATTTTTGCTACTGGAGTAGCTCTCGCGAAGGACGCCACCCCCGATGGCAGGGCGAGCATCCAGAAGATCGCTAATGAACTCCGCACGCTACGGGATCAATGCATCGACGTTCTCGAGGAGCTGGGGGCGGAAGTCCCCGCACCGGACCCCGGATACACCCAGGGCAAGGCAGATAACATGACAGCCGCGGCGGAGTATCTCTACCCCACTATCTTGCCCATTTCCGTGCAGCTTCGGCGCATCTCGGCTCGGGCAACCAACCCCCAGGCCGTGGAGTTCGCCACGGGCTGGCTCAAGGCGACTGCCTGCGACGAGGCTGCACTGGAACGACTCCAGGGTAAAGATCCGCGAAAGATTACTCTCCGCGGAGAGCCCGCTTAACCTCAGCCAACGCATCCGGATAGTCGACCTCGAAGGTCTCCCCCGTCATCCGGTTGCGGAGTTCCACCTTGCCATTGGCAAAGCCACGGCCTACGACGACTACCAAAGGCATACCCAGCAGTTCGGAGTCCTTGAACTTCACGCCCGGGGAAACCTTCGGTCGGTCGTCGAACAGCACCTCGAGACCATCGTTCGACAAGGTCTCCACCAGTTCCACCGCAGCCTCACCTGCGGCGGCATCCTTGTTGGCGATGACCACGTGCACATCAAAGGGCGCAACCGCTGCGGGCCAACGCAGGCCGGAATCGTCCAGCATCTGCTCGGCAATCACGGCGACCAGGCGGGACACGCCCACGCCATAGGAGCCCATGGTCGGTACTGACTGGCGGCCTGCCTCGTCTAGAATCTTCACATCAAAGGCCTCGGTGTACTTACGCCCCAGCTGGAAGATGTGGCCAATCTCGATGCCACGGGCCAGTGTCAAGGTACCCTTTCCATCCGGCGATGGGTCGCCTTCCAGCACCTCGGCTGCCTCCACAAACCCGTCCGGGGTGAAATCGCGCCCCGCAACCATTCCGACGATGTGGCGATCCTTTGCATCCGCACCGGTAATCCAGGAGGTGCCCTCCACCACGCGCGGATCAGCCAACATTCGTACGCCGTTGTCCGCCAGGCTCTTCGGCCCAACGTATCCCTTAACCAGGAAGGGGTTCTTCTTGAACTCTTCCTCACCGGCCAGCTCAACCTGTGCCGGCTCCATGGCTGCTTCGAGGCGCTTCATATCTACCTCGCGGTTGCCGGGCACCAGCACACCGGCCAGGGATTCACCACGCTGGTTGCCTTCCTCGTCCAGCGTCGGATCGTTAACCTTGACGACGATGCACTTCAGAGTATCGCCAGCCTCCACGGCACGACCGTCGATGGTGATGCCTTCGCTATTGGCCCACTCCACCAGAGCTTCAATGGTTTCGGCATTGGGAGTGTCGTATTCCTTGGCTTCCGGCTGCCCCTCAATCGGGCGAGTCGGCGGCACCTGCGTCACCACAGCCTCTACGTTCGCGGCATAGTCGCTGTCAGTAGAGCGCACGAACGTGTCCTCACCGTTGGCAGCCACGGCCAGAAATTCCTCGGAAGCGGATCCGCCCATGGCGCCGGAGGTCGCCGAGCAGATCGCATATTCGATACCCAGACGATCGAAAATATTTTGGTAGGCCTTGCGGTGCAGCTGATAGGACTGTTCCAACCCCTCGTCGTCCATATTAAAGGAGTAAGAATCCTTCATAATGAACTCGCGGCCGCGCAGGATGCCAGCGCGCGGACGTTCTTCGTCACGGTACTTCGTCTGGATCTGGTAAAGGATTACCGGGAAGTCCTTGTAGGAGTTGTACTCAGACTTCACGATGGAGGCGAACATTTCCTCGTGCGTCGGCCCCAGCAGGTAATCCGCGTCTTTGCGGTCCTTTAGCCTGAATAATGCGTCGCCGTATTCGACCCAGCGTCCGGTCGTGTCGTAGGGCTCGCGGGGCAGCAGCGCGGGGAAGGAAAGTTCCTGCGCTCCGATGGCATTCATTTCCTCGCGCACGATTTTTTCAATGTTGCGCAGTACCCGTAGGCCCAGCGGCAACCACGAGTAAACGCCGGGGGCAACGCGGCGGATGTATCCCGCGCGTACCAGCAGCTTGTGGCTGGGCACCTCTGCGTCTGCGGGGTCGTCACGCAGGGTCCGCAAGAATAGTTGTGACATCCGAGTAATCATGAATCAAGACTTTACCTTTTCCCCCTTTGACTTGTGTCGATCGGTGGGGGTTTAGCTAGTCTTTGGGAATGCTGGTTGTGCTTCCCCCATCCGAAACCAAGGCTCCTGGTGGTACTCTGCCCGCCGGCGCACCGCTGCACTTCCCGGAGCTCAACCCGATCCGCGAAGAGCTAACCGAGGATCTGGTAGACCTGTGCACCGCTGAACCGGACGTTGCCCTGCAGGTTCTCGGGCTGTCCGAAAAGCTGCGCGGTGAAGTCGATGCCAATCAGATTCTCCGCACCGCCCCGACGATGCCCGCAGTACACCGGTACACGGGTGTGCTCTACGATGCGCTCGATGCGTCTTCTCTAAGCGACGCCACCACACCTCATTTAGCTATCGGCTCCGCACTGTTTGGCCTAGTGATGGCTGAGGATCCGATCCCCCACTACCGACTCTCCGGAGGCACCAAGCTGCCGCCGGGAACCACGTTGAAGAAGCGCTGGGGTTCCGCCATTACCGAGGCGCTCGAACGCGCGGAGGAGGAACACGGCCTGGTGGTCGATTTGCGCTCCGGGGCGTACCAGCAACTGGGGAAGCTAAAGTCGGCTGTCACTGTGCGCGTCGAGTCTGTGCGTCCGGACGGCAGCCGCAAGGTCGTCAGCCACTTCAACAAGCATTACAAGGGGCTGCTGGCTCGCGCCCTGGTTCAGAACCCCGTAGCTTCCTCGCCTAGTGAAGTCGCCGACATAGCCCGTACCGCCGGGTTTAACGTCGAGGAAACGTCCACGGAACTCACCCTGGTGGTCTAGAGCCCTGCCACCTCGCCGATCACATACACCACCGGGGAGGTCACATGGTTAACCTCGAAGGTTTCCGCCAGAGTGCCGAGTGTGCAGCGGAACCCGCGTTGCTGTTCCGTGGTGCCCTCCTGAATCACAGCTGCCGGGGTGTCTGCGCTTAAGCCCCCGGCATGGAGTTCTGCAGCAATGGCTGCGACATTGCGCACGCCCATGATTACGCACAGTGTGGCTTTAGAGGCCGCGAGCGCTCGCCAGTCCACTAGGCTACGAGGGCTATCCGGCGCCACATGGCCGGAGACCACGGTAAACGCATGGACCACTCCGCGCTGTGTAACCGGCACGCCGATAGCAGCGGGAACGCTCACTGCACTGGTCACGCCGGGGATCACCTCGCACGCGATCCCCGCGGCCGCGCATGCCTGAACCTCCTCGAACCCCCGCCCGAACACAAACGGATCTCCGCCCTTGAGGCGAACAACGTTCTTACCTGCCCGCGCATGTTCCACCAGCAGTTCGTTGGTTTTCTCCTGGCTCACTTGCTTGGCATAGGGCAGCTTGGCGACGTCGATGACCTCCTTAGCCTCCACGTCGCAGAGTTTGTCGAGCTCGTTGGTTGGCCCCAGGTGGTCGGTCAAGATCACGTCGGCTTGTTGCAGCGCGTGCATGCCGCGCACCGTAATAAGGTCCCACGCCCCTGGTCCGCCGCCAATTAGCACCACTTTGCCTGTCTCACTCATGAGTTCTCAGCCTACCCCTACAATGGTCAGCACCATGAATACCTTCGCTGAAGAATTCCCGGAACTCGCACTGCCCTGCGTCGGTGAGTCCTTCCCCGATCCGCAGGTACTGGTGCTTAACGAACCGTTGGCTAAGGACCTCGGCTTAGATCCAGAGTGGCTCCGCAGCCCCGCGGGCATCGATTTCCTTACTGGCCAGGGGAAGTGCTTTGCACTCGGCTATGCAGGCCATCAATTTGGTCAATTCAATCCACGCATGGGCGATGGTCGTGCACTCCTCTTGCGCGAAGACGGCCGGGATATCCATGCCAAAGGAACTGGTCGCACCCCCTTCTCACGCGGTGGTGACGGCCATTACCCCCTCGATGCGGCGCTGAAGGAGTATGCCTTCGCCGAGTCTCTCCACGCTCTCGGTGTGCCTACTGCCCGCTCGCTGGCAGTCCTCACCACTGGCGGCACCATCATGCGCAATGGACTTCACCCCGGTGCCATTGGCGTGCGCGTCGCCAGCTCCCATATCCGTATCGGTACCTTCCAATACGCCGCCCTGATGGGGCCGACAGTCACCGAGCGCCTCGTCGACTACACACTTGCCCGCCACTTTCCGGATGATTCTTCTCCCCTCGACCTTTTTGACGCCACCATCACCCGCCAAGCCGAACTCGTCGCCCAGTGGATGCGCTTCGGCTTTATCCACGGTGTGATGAATACTGACAACGTCGCGATTTCCGGCGAAACGATAGACTTCGGCCCTTGCGCTTTCATGGACTACTTCGCCACCGACACGGTGTATAGCTCGATCGATACCCGTGGCCGCTACGCATACGGCCAGCAGCCCGCCGTCATGATGTGGAACCTCGCACGCCTAGCTGAGGCGCTGGTGCCACTGGTGGATGAGGGCGTCAAAAAATTTACAGAGCGCCTTTACCGCTTCCAGCCGCAGTATGCCGAGGCGTGGGACGCGCAGATGGCAGCTGCACTCGGAGCGCCGGATTGTGCAGAGCAATTGCTGGATCTGTTGCAGGTCGCCGCGCCCGATTACAACGCAATGCTGGCGAACTTGACCCCCGGTGTTATTCCTCAGGGTCTGGAGTCCACTCCCGGCGCCGCTGAGTGGACGGAACGCTGGTCGGAGTCCGATCCGCATCCTCGTAACCCGATCTACCTCCCACGCAATCACGGCATGCAGGCAGCGCTCGAACAGGCCGAAAAGGGTGACATGACCCGCTATCTACTGGCGCTGGAGGCGCTGCAAAATCCCTTTGAATGGGACGATAAATACGAAAAACTCGGCCTCCATGCGGCAGTGCCGCGCGAGGAAGCCGAGTTCACGACCTACTGCGGTACTTAGACCAGCTTCAGAGCCTTCTGGGAACGATCCCACTGCTCGTTGAACAGGTTGGAGTCCTTGGCCAGGCGGGTGCCGTAGGAAGGAATCATCTCCTTCAACTTCGGTGCCCAGTCGGCGATGCGGTTGCCGAAGCAGCGCTCCAGAACCTCCAGCATCGCGGACGGCGCAATGGAAGCACCCGGGGATGCGCCCATCAGGCCGGCGATGGTGCCGTCGTTGGAGTTAATCAGTGCAGTACCGAACTCCAGGGAGCCGAACTTCGGCGCACCGATCGGCTTAATCACCTGCACACGCTGGCCAGCGGTAACCAGCTCCCAATCCTCTGCACGAGCCTGCGGCATGTACTCGCGCAGGGATTCCACGCGAGCCGCCTGATCCTTCAGAACCTCTTCGATGAGGTACTTCGTCAGACCCATCTCCTGCACGCCCACACCCAGGTAGGACGGGATGTTGCCCACACGCAGGGACTTGAACAGATCCAGGTAGCTGCCCTTCTTCAGGAACTTCGGAGTCCACCCTGCGTAGGGGCCGAACAGCAGTCCCTTCTTACCGTCGATCACGCGGGTATCCAGGTGCGGAACGGACATCGGCGGTGCGCCCACGGAAGCCTTGCCGTAGACCTTCGCCTGGTGCTGTTCCACAAGCTCGGGGTTGGTGCAGCGCAGCCATTGGCCGGATACCGGGAAGCCACCGTAACCCTTGATCTCCGGGATACCGGCCTTCTGCAGCAGCGGCAGAGCCATGCCGCCCGCGCCGACGAAGACGAAGTTCGCGGTGATCACAGACGTGTCGCCGGTGTGCAGGTTCTTGGAAGTGATCTTCCACTTCTCGCCGTCGCGAGAGATGTTCTTGACCTCGTTGCCGTAGCGCACCTCCACGCCCTGGGCGGTGACAGCATCCAGGTACTGGCGAGTCAGCGCACCGTAGTTAATATCGGTACCCTCATCGAACCAGGAGATCGCGACTGGGTTGTTGAAGTCGCGGCCCTTAGCCATCAGCGGCAGGAACTCGGCAAACTTTTCATCGGAATCGCTGAACTGCATGTTCGGGAACAGCGGGTGATCCTTCAGCGCCTCGTAGCGAGCCTTCAGGTAGTCGACCTGATCCATACCCTGAGCGAAGGAGACGTGCGGCACCTTGTTGATGAACTCAGACGGGTCGCCCAGCACGTTCTGCTCCACCAGGTAGCTCCAGAACTGGCGAGAAACCTGGAACTTCTCGTTCACACCAACGGCCTTGGAAATGTCGATCTTCCCATTAACCTCTGGGGTGTAGTTCAGCTCGCACAGTGCAGAGTGCCCGGTGCCTGCGTTGTTCCACGGGTCGGACGATTCCGCGCCCGGGGTGTCCAGCCGTTCGATGATCACCTGGCTCCAGTCCGGCTGCAGCTGCTTCAGCATGACGGACAGCGTGGTGGAGATAACACCTGCACCAATTAGTGCTACATCCACAGAATCTTTATTTGCCACTATGTATTCATTCCTTCGGAGGCGTCAAAGTTAGACTGTTATTGCGTCATATTTACTCTACGCCTATAGGCCGAGGTTTCAACGATATCCGCCTACCTGTGGCGCTAGCATGAGGGCATGGTTACTAGTCCCGCGATTCCACCATCCGCCGCAGATCTCACATTTTTACCCGATGAACTGGGCGAAGGCTTTGGACAATGCTTCCTTGAACTAGGCGCAGACCCGGATGGCGAATCCCCCATTCGCTGCACCCTGGTGCGTTACTGCCCGGGCGCCGCCGACGATTCCTTTTTCGCTCGCCCCGCCATGCTTTTTGTCCATGGAATGACGGATTATTTCTTCCAAGATCACGTCGCCCGTCATTTCCATGAACGTGGCTTCGCCGTCTACGGTATCGATCTTCGCAAGTGTGGCCGCTCCTGGCGCGAAGGCCAGACATGGCACCATGTCAGCGATCAGTCGCTCTACGACGAGGATCTCTCTACCGCCGCCGCGCTCTTGGCCGCCGCCCACGGCACGGTGGTTCCTGTCGGACACTCGACCGGCGGGTTGGATGTGACGATGTGGGCTCATCGCCTTTATGACGCCAATTCCCCTCTCCACAACTCCATCGCCGCCATCGTCTTGAACTCGCCGTGGTTTGGTCTTCAGTTCAATCCGGTGGTCCGCTTCGCCATTAACCGCGTGCTGCCTGTCATCAACAAGCTAAGGCCCAACCTCCTGCTTCCTGGTGGCATCAACCCGGTCTACGGCAAATCTCTGCACGTCACCGAGGCCGGTGAGTGGAACTACAACCTGCGTCTCAAGCCTCTAGAACCTCGCCCCAAGTACATCCAATGGCTACTCGGCGTCGCCCGAGAAATCCGCCGCCTGCACTCTGGCAAGGGTGACACCGGCGTTCCTACGCTGATCCTCACTAGCCACACTCACCACTTTTCCAAAACGCTCTCCCGGCAGTCCTATAACGCCGATCTCATCCTTATGCCCAGCCAGATGTGGCAGCAGGCTTCCAATGCCGCATCCCTTTCCACCACCATTGTCATCGAGGGTGCCCTGCACGATGTTTTCCTCTCCCGGCCCTCGGTTCGCGCGCGAGCATTCGCCGCCGCCGACGAGTGGCTCACGGATGTCTTCAATGAAAGGAAGATCCATCATGGATAATTTTGACCTCATCATCGTTGGCACGGGCTCTGGTAACTCTTTGCCCAGCCCAGCCAACGAGCACCAAAGAATCGCCATCGTTGAAAAGGGCATTTTCGGCGGCACTTGCATCAACGTCGGTTGCATCCCTACCAAGATGTTCGTCCACACCGCCGACGTCGCCCGCGGTTTCTCCGAGGCATCCCGTCTAAGCCTCACCGGCTCGCTCGAGCACGTCGATTGGAAGGGTATCCAGCAGCGCGTCTTCGGCGACCGCATTGATCCCATTAGTCATGCCGGTGCGGAGTACCGCGCAGGGAACGAAACCCCAAATATCACCCTCTTCGAAGGCACTGCCCGTTTCGTCGGCCCACGCACTCTGCAGATCGACGATGGCCCCACCATCACGGGCACCAATATCGTTCTCGCCACCGGTGGTCGCCCACGCCCCCACCCCGCGCTAGCCAATGTGCGTTACCGCACGAACGAGGACATCATGCGTCTCGCCGAACTGCCTAAGTCCCTCATCATCGTCGGCGGTGGCATCGTCGCCGTCGAGTTCGCAGCGATGTTTTCTGGCCTCGGCACCCAAGTCACGCTTATCAATCGCTCGGACAAGCTGTTGCGGAAGTTGGACGCCGACATCTCCGAGGCATTTACAACTCAGGCAGACTCTCAGTGGACTAACCACCTCGGGCGCACCATTACCGCTGCCGAGGAAACCGCCGACGGGCAGGTCTCTCTCACCCTGGACGATGGAACCATCGTCACTGGCGAGGAGGTTCTTGTAGCGATGGGTCGGGTCAATAATTCGGACACGTTGGATTGTGAAAAGGGTGGCGTCAATACCACCGAGAACGGCCGAATAGAGGTCGACGAGTACGGCCGCACCAGCGCCGAGGGTGTGTGGGCGCTGGGCGATGCCTGCAATGATTTCGAGCTCAAGCATGTGGCCAACGCCGAGGCTCGCGTGGTGGCGCACAATCTCGCACACTCCGACGACCTGCGGAAGTTCAATCACGAGGTGGTTCCGAGCGGTGTGTTCACACATCCGCAGATCGGCGTAGTGGGCATGACCGAGGCCGAAGCCCGCGCGACTGACCGCCCCATCGCCGTAAAGATCCAAAAGTACGGCGACGTGGCCTACGGCTGGGCAATGGAAGACACCACTGGTTTCTGCAAGGTAATTGCCGACCGCACCACCGGCGAGATCCTCGGAGCACACATAATGGGGCCAGAGGCCAGCTCGTTGATCCAAAGCTTTGTCACCGCCATGACCTTCGGCATCACTGCACGCGATTTCGCCGAAAAGCAGTATTGGCCCCACCCTGCTCTGACAGAATTGGTCGAGAACGCCCTGCTGGGGTTAGATCTCGAAAACTAATGAAGGAGCCTTCGCCATGTTCGCAGTCGTCACTGGAGCCGCCTCGGGAATCGGTCGGGAGGTAGCACTGCAACTGGCAGAACGGGGCTATGCAGTCGCCATCAGCGACCGCGACGAGAAAGGACTCGCCTCCACCGCCAGTGACATCTCCACTCGTGGCGGCACCGTCGCCGATCAGCGCACTGTCGACGTCACTGACGTGGATGCTGTAAAGGCCTGGGCGGAGGACATCATTGCCGCCCACGGCATTCCCGACCAGGTGCACCACGTGGCTGGCATTGCCATCTGGGGCGACGTGCGAACGATGCCGCACGAGAAATGGCAGCGCGTGATCGACGTGAACCTGATGGGGTCCGTGCACATGGTGGAGGCCTTCGCACCGGGGCTCATGGAACGCGGCGAGGGGCGCCGGAAGTTCGTGTTCGTCTCCTCCGCCGCCGGCATCATCGGGCTGCCGTGGCACGCGGCGTATTCCGCCTCCAAGGGTGGTGTACTTGGCATGTGCGAGGTGCTGCGCTTCGACCTGGCCCCTTACGGCGTGGACGTGCACGCCGTTGCCCCCGGCGCGGTGGACACTCCCCTGGTACGCACCATTGACATCCACGGCGTGGATCGCTCCAAGAAGCGCATACAGAAAGCAACGGCCCTGTTCCAGGGCCACGCGGTCACTCCCGCCAAGGCGGCTCAAAAAATTTTGAAGGGCGTGGACAAGGGCAAGTACCTCATCAACACCAGCCCCGACATCCCAGTGGCCCGCTGGGCACAAGTTAACGCCCCCTGGGCCTACAAGGGAGCGATGAAGGCGCTTAACGCTGGGTTCCGATGGGCGTCAAAGTAAGAACGGCAACGAGATCGAGGCGAGCAACACGAGCGCAATAAAAGCGAGGAACACCTTGCCCTGCCAGTGGGCGTAGTTGAAGTCCATGCCGACCCCGAAGCGCTTGTCGACCATCACGGCCGGATCCTCCGGGTTGTGGTAAAACATGCCCCACTTGTAGTGCTCGTCGTTGTCCCGCCCCTCGCCGCTCGTGTTCGCTAGCGCGGACTGCTTCCTCGCCAGAGCCACGACCATGGCCAGACAAACCGCAAACACGAGCACGAGCGAACCGATTATGGCCGGAGCCACCCAGTCCGTGTGCAGCACGGTCACAACCTGCAGGCTAGCGAGCAAGATGGCCACCGCAACGTTCATCACCGCCAGCCACATCGCCGTATGACGCCAAACAATCTTCTGCGAAACCTTCCCCCGCAGCGACGTATCCGCTCGGGCCGGCACGCTAACGCGCAACAATGCGACCGTAATCAGCGCAAAAAGCAGCACCATTCCCACACCAAAGAACGTCGGGAAGAACACCGAACCCACAGATTTGCTATCCCAGCTATCCGGTTCGAAGCCACTGCCGAAATGAGTGGCGAAGCGCTCCGGAATATCACCCCACCGCGCGGCCACGTACCCGGCTGCGACAGTGAGCACAGCCAGCGCCGCCCAGGTGAAAACCCATGCACGTTGCGGGAATGTGTCCTCTGCCGGCGTGATCTCCCCGGCCACGACCGTGCGCACGCCGTCGAACCAGCCTTCTCGCTGCTTGGCCTCGCGTATTGGCTGCCCGGCCTGGTTGAGATTCCACATAAAGAAACCCACCGGCACGAGGGTCAGCACTGCGCCAACTACTGGCACCACAGCGGCCGGTATCGCGAGCAGCGCAGAGACCACAGTCGCCGCAACCTGGCGTTTAAGGAACGTACCCTCTTGTCGCCGCACAACATCGTCGCCCCAATGTGTCTCCGGCACGCGCACGCCCAACCGTACGCCCGGCGACGACAGCTTCGGCGTGCACACCAGGATCAGCCCTACAAGCAGTGCTGTCACGCAGAACACTCCTGCAAGGAATGGATCGAATGTAGTCATGATGGTTCTCCTAATCCCACTTCACCGTAAGGTCGTCAACCGTCGCGCAGATGTCATCAGTCTTGAAACCCTGCGCGAGTGCCCGCCACACCGTGGCTCGGAGGTCCTCGCGCAGCTGTTCACGCTGCTGTGCACTAGGCCGCTTAGGCCGCGCAATCACGGTGCCCGATCGCGCGGCCGTGCGTACTAATCCGTCTTCTTGTAGCTGGTCATATGCTTTCTTCACGGTTGCGGGATTGACGCCATATTCCACCGCCAGCCGTCTCACCGAAAGCAAAGGTTGCCCGTCCTGCAGTTCGCCGGAGACGAGCCCCGCCACGATACCGTCGTGGATCTGCTGGGCGATCGGTACAGGCGAGTCAGGATCCACTGTGAGATACACGGTGCGGAAAGCCTCCTTCAGAATCTGTATTACATATACTAACACACACTGTGTTACTACGGGTAATACAAAAAATTTCTAGTTCGCTGTTCGATTAATTACTCCTCTACGCAAAGGGGTTGTCCGGAGCGGTTTATATACTGCCCACACAAGCCAAGAAAAATTTTTTGGCAACACCACCACACCACCTGCGAACAGGCAAAAAGGGGCAATACCGTGTTCGAGCATTCCACCACCACACCCTGCTGGCGCGTCACCGATCCGTGCGATCCATTGAGTGCCGCAACATGCGAAATCAACCGCGGCCACGTCAAACTCGCCGTGGCCTGCACTCCCGAGATAGACGAGTGTGTTATCGACGTTTCCACACGCCTCGCAGTGCGCTTGGGTTTAACGGAATACAGGGCACTCACTCTGGTTGAGATCGGCCACATGTTCCGCCGATTCCCCACTATCCGTGAGGCAGCAAATACGGGCGCTTACTCTCTTGACCTGCTTCGATGCATGGCCGAATGCCTCAGCCCGGTCAGCCAGAACATCCCTGAAATCTTCGAGGAAAAAATTTTTCAAGCGATCTCCCCCACCGTGCCCAACCAGGCAATGCTAGCCAGGGCCACGATCCGCAGCCGGCTAGAAAGAATCATTCGCAAGTACGACCCCCTTGCACTCCCGGAAGACTCGGCCGACACCGAAGACGGCTCCAACAAGCGCCTAGAAATCGACGATCGCCCGGATACCACCACTGTTTTCTTCTTGACGCTACCCAAGCTCGAAGGGCTAGAGCTTCAACGGACACTCAACAACGTGGTGAAGAACAACTCCTGTTCCCGCGCCGAAGCCCTGATGCGCCTGGTGCGCAGGCAGACCACGGCAGACATCACGCTAAACCTGTATCAAAGTACGGATCAGCCGGATGCCCAGATCTGGGCCGCGGGTGGCTGGGTCAGCTCAAAGGCCACGCAGAGATGGAAGGACCGCGTTACGCACGTCCAGTTCCCCGGTACGGCGAGCAACGAGGGCTACTCCCCCACACCTCTGGTGCGGGCCAGCGTGGAGGGCCGCGACGGAACCTGCCGCTTCCCGGGATGTTCGGTGCCCGCACACAAGTGCCAGCTGGACCACGTGCAGCGCTACGACCACGAAAACCCGCAGGCAGGAGGGCCTACGTCCACCTCAAACCTTCATTGCCTGTGCACGAAGCACCACAACGCGAAGACGACAGGATCCTGGGACGTCACCATCCACCCCGACGGCAACGAGACCTGGACAAGCCACGGCGACGGGCACACGGTGATGACGGCACCGAACGGTCCGCTAGGACGAGAAACCTTCGCCCAGCGGGCAGAGAATCGTCGACGGGCGGCCTAGCGTGGCTCGTCGACCGGGACTCCCATGACGTCCAGCGCCGTGGCCAGGCCGTCGTAGTTTGTGACTAGCATGACGAACGCAACCTGCTCCCGCTCGCTCAGCAGATCCCGCACGCGCTGAGCCATATCGGCGGAAAGCCCACGATCGCGGACGAGCTGCTCGGCGGCGTCCAGTAGGGTGCCATGGCGGCCGGTGAAGCCGTGGTCGGGCTGGAACAGGGCGTCAATATCCTTAACCCCAACCCTCGCCGCGAGGGCACGGTGCTGGTCGGCTTCGTAGGCGCTGCCGCGCAGGTAGGCGACGCGGAGGATGATCATTTCGGTTTCGACGCGCGAAAGGTAGCCGAAGGGCATCATCGAGCCGCCGTAGAGCAGCCAAAAGAAGAACAACCGCGGGGCGCGGCCGATGGTGGCGAACACTCCGAGGTTCTTCTTTTTGGTCACGCGCGCACCCACGCGGGTGGCGAAAGCCCCGAAAGGACCTAATCGACGTAGGTGATCACGGCGTGAAACGGGACCTGGACCCAGCGGTATAGTTTTGTCTCCCATACTTCTGGGAGGTTAGTCGGTCGACTTAGGACTCGCTGGGGATCGTGAGAACTTCGTAGCCATCTTCGGTGACCAGCAGGGTGTGCTCGAACTGCGCGGTCCACTGGCGGTCCTTGGTCTGGACGGTCCAGTCGTCGTCCCAGACTTCGTAGTCAAGGCCGCCGAGGTTGATCATCGGCTCGATTGTCAGGGTCATGCCCGGTTCCAGCAGGTCGGTGTACATGGTTGGGCGGTCGTAGTGCAGCACAACAAGGCCGTTGTGGAAGGTCGGACCAACGCCGTGGCCGGTGAAGTCCTCCACGACGTTGTAGCCGAAGCGCTTGGCGTAGCTCTCGATCACGCGGCCGATGATGTTGATCTGGCGGCCCGGCTTGACGGCCTTAATGCCGCGCCACATGGCCTTTTCGGTGCGTTCGACCAGCAGGCGGTGCTCTTCGGAGACGTCACCGGCTAGGAAGGTCGCGTTGGTATCGCCGTGCACGCCGTTCTTGTAGGCGGTGACGTCGATGTTGACGATGTCGCCGTCCTGGATAACGGTGCTGTCGGGGATGCCGTGGCAGATGATCTCGTTGAGGCTCACGCAGCAGGACTTCGGGAAGTGCCGGTAGCCGAGGGTGGAGGGGTACGCGCCGTGGTCGCACATGTATTCGTGCGCCACGCGATCGATCTCGTCGGTGGTCACACCGGGGGCGACGGCAGCCCCGGCGGCGTGCAGTGCGTCGGCGGCGATGCGGCTAGCTTCACGCATCTTTTCGATCGTCTCGGGCGTCTGCACCCACGGCTCACCAATGTTTTCTTGAACGCTGTCCTTCCATGCGTACTCCGGGCGCTCAATATTGGCCGGCACGGTGCGGATGGGGGTGGGCTTTCCAGGGGTCAATGGTGCTCGAGTCATGTCGCACCATTCTACTCCGGGCGCTTGGCTCCTGACCCGTCGAGGTTCTTGAAGAAGTTGGACGTTACCGCCGTGGCATGTTCGGACCCGCCGCCCAGCACAACCAGAGTGGCGAAAGCCAGGTCACCGCGATAACCGGCAAGCCAACTGTGCGAACCCCCATTGATTTCCGCCTCACCGGTCTTGGCGTACACCTCGCCGGCATCGGCTACGCCAGATCCAGAGCCGTTCGTGACCACGGCGCGCATCATCCGCCGCAGCTGTTCAATGACCTTGGGATCCAGCTTCTTTTTAGCATCCGTCTTGGCCTCTTCGTTCTGAGCCTTCGTGTGATGGTTCTCACCGCTGATCAGATAAGGAGTCGGTGCCCGTCCCGCAGCCACGCTGGAGGCCACCATGGCCATACCAAACGGGCTTGCCAGGTCGAGACCCTGGCCATACCCCGCCTCAGTACGGTCGAGCATCTTTTCGCCCTCGGGCACGGAACCGGTGATGGTATCTAGCCCCTCGATGTCGTAATCGGCTCCCAGGCCAAACTGCGAGGCAACGTCCTTCAGTTCGCCAGGCTTCAGCTTGGTAGAGATATCCGCGAAGGTAGTGTTGCACGATTTAGCGAAAGCATTTTCCAGTTGCGTGCTTCCCAGAGAGAAACTGTTGTAATTCGTCACGATACGCCCGCCAATATCCTGAGTGCCGGGGCAGCCGACAATGGAATCCGGAGTCAGGCCCTGCTTCTGCAGACCCGCATAGGCCGTGAGCATCTTGAACGTCGAACCCGGAGGATACTGTCCCATGAGGGCGACGTTTCCATCTTCGTCGGCCTTCTCCGACTGCGCGACGGCCAACACCTCGCCAGTGGAAGGACGCATGACAACCATCATCGTCTTCGAATCGGCGCGAGTATCCACTGCCTTCTGCGCTGCCTCCTGCACCTTGCGCGACAGAGACACGTGCACGCTTGGAGAAGCCTTCGGGTCCTCTCCCCCGACCTTCGCAACTTCATTCCCCTCGCTGGTAGCAGCGACTACCTTCCAGCCATTTTCTCCCTGCAGGTCTTCTTCAACAACGCTGCGCACGCGGGCCATGATGTCCGGCGCAAAGGACGGATCCGGGCGCACCAGGGAAGGCTCTTCGTTCATCCGCACGCCCTCAACGCCACCAAGGGCACCTTCCAAACGCTTACCTTGGGCCTGATTGACCGTCAGTACCGAGTACTCACCATCTACGTCTTTGGCCTCGTCGGCCTTCTTCACCGGGTCGATACTCGGAACCGACTTATCGGCACCACGCAAAGCGTCGAGCTCGCCGGCAATGCGCCGCATAGTTCCGAGAACATCGGCGACCTTGTCCTTGTCGACAAGAATGCGGTACTGCGTACCAGGTTCCAACAGCACCGCACCATCGGACCCTACGACATTTGCCACTTTCGCCGGCACGCTACGCAGCTCCAGGTGTTGGTTCGCACCCAGCTCCGGGTGGAGAACCGCCGGCTGCCAGCGTACGGACCAATCGTTCCCCGTGCGAGTAAGAGTCATGGAGGACTCATAGGCGAACTTACGTCCGCCGGGCAGGTCCCAGCGCAGTTCGTACTGTGCGGTTGCCTGATTGTCCTGGGTATTGACGCCCTTCAGTTCGGTCTGCAGGCCTTCGGCCTGCAGAGACGCCCACGCCTGTGAGATAGCTTGCGTGGCCTTGTCAGGGTTATCGGTTTCCCCTCCCGCGGTGGAAGCCTCGCCGGGATTGGAAAGAGCCGCTAGGAAGGCCTGTGCGGCGTCATCAGCAACATCGGGTTTCGGGGTGCAGGCAGCAACGCCCAGAGCGAGCCCAGCCGTCGTGACGGCGGCGGTGATGGCGCGGCGAGGAGTCCAAGAGGTGGTGCGCATAGCCCCAGAGATTAACAGGGCTAATCGATAATTCCGCGCTCCCTCGCCACAGCAACCGCAGCTGTCCTATTTTTTACGTTGAGTTTGGAGAAGACATGCGCCATGTGGGACTTCACCGTTGCCTCGGTGAGGATCAAGCTCTTCGCAATTGCGCGGTTCGACAGGCCTTGGCTAGCAAGCGTAAGGACCTCCTGCTCGCGGTTCGTCAGGGACTCAAAGGGATTGGCCAGGCGACCCCGAAGCTTGCCGATGATGTTATTGTTCATCACTGTTTGTCCGCCAGCGGCCTGGCGGATTCCCTCGGCCAGTTCTTCTGGGGCACAGTCCTTTAGGAGGTAACCAACTGCGCCAGCGGAAATAGCGCCGAGCACGTCACTGTCCGTGGAGTAGTTGGTCAGAATCAACACCTGCGGGGCAGGTCTATTCTTGCGGATTGCACGGGTTGCCCACACTCCCCCGGACTCGGCGCCCTCACTGCCGGGGCCTTCGCCAAAACGCAGATCCATCAGCACAACATCGGGCTGCTCTGCGGCAGCAATTGCGACGGCTTGCTCGGGTTCACCGACAGAGCCGATGATCTCCACATCGCTCGCTCCCCGCAGCATAGCCTCGATCCCAGCGCGAACAACCGGGTGATCATCGCAGATCAGAACGCGAAGATTTCCTGGCATCCTCTACTCCTAACGGATCGGCATTTGGATAGACACGCCGCAGCCGGCGTCGGGCGCGCTTTCTACATGCATGGTCGCACCGATGAGGTTAGCGCGGCGGCGTACACCAGCTAGACCTACCGGCGAGAGGCTCAGCTTTTCAGCGGCGATCTTGCGAACCTGCTCCTCATCCATGCCACGACCATTGTCGACAACATCCAGGCTCAGCAGATCCTCCTGGTAGGTCAAGGTCACTCGCGCCTGCGTGGCCTCGGAGTGCTTCACCACATTGGAAACCAGCGATTGCGTAATACGCGTCAGCTCCTGTTCAGCCTTTTCATCCAGATCGTAGGGCGCCCCCTCGACCTCAAAGCTTAGGGATTCCCCCATCGGCGTGCCGGAGCACACTCGAGCCAATGCGATAGGCAGGTCACCGCCGACCAGCGGGCCGGGCTGCAGGGCTGCGATAATGCGCCGAGTTTCCGCCAGGTTGTCCTCGGCAGTTGTGCGGGCGAGGCGAAGATCTTCCAGGATCTCCGGATCTTCCACCCGCTTTTCTACGGCCTGCAGAATCATGTGAATGGAGCTTAGGCCTTGTGCGACCGTATCGTGGATCTCCCCTGCCAGGCGCGTGCGCTCACCCATCTCCCCGGCATGTCGGCTCGCAGCCTCCCGGGCACTGGCCTCGTCGCGCAATTCCTTAAAGCCCAGGCCAACGACAGTGGCCACCACTGCGGCAACGATAGGCCCCAGGGCCTCGCCACTCTGGTAGATAGACAGGAACGTCACCACTACATTGCAGACGATTGCTGGCCACATTGGTAGCACACCAACGCATAGGAAGAACAGCGCAAACGCCATAAATGCCGCGCTCGGAGCAACTAGTAGTAGGCACGCCCAGGTGGCGATAACCAAAGTCAGCCACAGCCAAGTGGGGCGCAGCCACAGACCCATCACATAAATAAAACACAGGGCAGCGGCATTCCACGACCAGCCGTCCCTAATGACGGTCACGGCCATCAGCAGCGCCATCAGCAGGTGTATGCCCACCCCAAGGTAGGACCACGCACGATTCAGCGCTACGACCTTGTTCGATTTAGCTTGGTGAATCATAGTCGCTTCTAAGTTTAGCGAGCGCAGGGTGTAGCCCGCCTCCACCTAAAGTATGAGTCGAGGACTACTACTTTGCCCGATGTGCTTTTCTTATTGCCCGCGCAGAATTAGGAGCATGTTAAGCAATAAGTCGTTAACCCCAACCCGGGGATTTATGTTCCAAGGGATACGCGAACTGCGCGCTTCCCGTGGCAAAACGGCGCTCATCATCACCACCGTTTTGCTGATCACCGCTATGGTCACTCTGCTGAGCTCCCTGTCCGCAGGTCTGAGCTTCCAATCCGCCTCTGCACTGGAGTACAAGGTCGGTAGCAACCAACAGCTCGTGCTCAACGATGCTGGCGGCACTGTTTCCCTCAGCACTGGTTCGCTTAGTGACGCCCAAGCCCGCGAGGTTGAAAGCCACGACGGCGAGGTCGTCACTATGGCCCGCTCGAAAGATTCAGATGGTCAGTCATTCATCGCCATGTCCGATAACGGCAACAAGCCCAGCGAAGAGCTTTACCTAGAGCACCAGCCCATCCACTGGATGAGCACCGAAGAGGTAGAAAAACTGCCCGGCAGCTCCACCTTTGGCGTGGTCTCCAGCGACGCGGAGCCAATCGCCGGCACGGTCATGTTGAAGGACAAGGAGGCGCTGAACGCCAGCGCATCCTACAAGGGCGAGCAGTCCTCCCTGAATCTGATGATCGTACTGCTCTACGTCATCTCCGCACTGGTGCTCGGCGCATTCTTCACGGTGTGGACAATGCAGCGCCTACGCGGCGTAGCGATCACCGTCGCCCTGGGTGGTACCCGCTCCAGCATCCTGACCGACGCCGTCGGCCAAGCATTGGTCGTCCTTATCGTCGGCATTTCCGCGGGCACCCTGCTCACCGTCGGTGTCGGTGGGTTCTTGGAGGGAATCCCCATGGATGTCTCCACCCACACCACTCTTATTCCGGCTGCCATCCTGCTGCTTGCGGGTCTGCTCGGCGCCGGCCTATCCATCATCCCCGTTATGAAGGTCGATCCGCGAAAGGCAATGAACTCATGATCTTCCCAGCACTTGAAGTAAAGAACATCTCCCTCGAGATCACCGACGGCACCACAAAGCGCAACCTACTCACGGACGTTTCTTTCAACGTTGACCCCGGTGAGGTCGTAGGCATCACCGGTCCCTCCGGCTCCGGTAAATCTACCCTGCTGTCCATTATCGGCTGCCTGGAAACCGCTACCTCCGGCTCCGCCGTTCTGCATGGTGAAACCACTTTGGAACTTGGCACCGTCGCGGGGCGCCAGGCTGCGGAAATCCGTCGTCGCCACCTCGGCATCGTGTTCCAGCAGCCAAACCTGCTGCCGTCGCTGACGGCTAAGGAACAGCTCATGGTGATGAACCGTCTGGATAAGCCATTCGGTATCAGCGGGAAAAGGTGGCGTCAACAGGAAGAAAAGGCCGAGCGTTTGCTGAAGGAAGTGGGCCTGGAAGGGCGCGAGGATGCGAAAGTCTCCGAACTTTCCGGCGGCCAGCAGGCTCGTGTAAACCTGGCTCGCGCGCTAATGAATGACCCCTCCCTGCTGCTGGTTGATGAGCCGACCGCGGCCCTGGATACCACCAATGCACAGCGAGTCACCGAATTGATCGTGGATCTGGCGCGCGAGCGAAACACGCCTGTGCTCTATGTCTCCCACGATCAGGAGCAGCTGGCCACGCTGGACCGCCGCATCGAACTAGTCGACGGCAAGGTCCGCGAGGTAGAAATGGCGACTAGTTAGTCACCCGTACATCGGCCTTCTGGCCTTCGACAGCCTCAAGGCCCTCCTCATCGGCGATGCGCATAGCTTCCTCGATGAGGGTTTCCACAATCTGATCCTCGGGCACAGTCTTGATGACCTCGCCCTTGACGAAAATCTGTCCCTTGCCGTTGCCGGAGGCCACGCCCAGGTCGGCGTCACGGGCCTCACCCGGGCCGTTCACCACGCAGCCCATAACGGCCACACGCAGCGGGAACTCCATGCCCTCGAGGCCCGCGGTGACCTCGTCGGCCAACTTGTACACATCCACCTGGGCGCGGCCACAGGACGGGCAGGACACGATCTCCAGCTTGCGGGGGCGCAGGTTGAGCGACTGCAGGATCTGGTCGCCCACCTTGATCTCCTCCACAGGGTCGGCGGAGAGAGACACGCGGATCGTATCGCCGATGCCCTCGGCCAGCAGCGCACCGAAAGCCACGGAGGACTTGATAGTTCCTTGGAAAGCCGGGCCTGCTTCCGTGACTCCCAAGTGCAGCGGGTAATCCGACTTAGCGGCAAGCTGGCGGTAGGCCTCCACCATCACGACCGGGTCGTTGTGCTTGACGGAAATCGCGATATCGCCGAAACCGTGCTCCTCAAACAGGCTAGCCTCCCACAGCGCAGACTCCACAAGAGCCTCGGGCGTGGCCTTTCCGTACTTTTCCATGATGCGCTTGTCTAGCGAGCCGGCATTGACGCCAATGCGGATCGGAATGCCGGCGTCCCCAGCGGCCTTGGCAACTTCCTTGACTCGACCGTCAAATTCCTTGATATTGCCCGGGTTCACGCGCACTGCAGCACAACCAGCGTCGATAGCACTGAAGATGTACTTCGGCTGGAAGTGAATATCCGCAATCACCGGGATCGGGGACTTCTTGGCAATGGCGGGCAGAGCCTCGGCGTCGACGGTTTTAGGGCATGCCACGCGAACAATATCGCAACCGGAAGCGGTCAGCTGGGCGATCTGCTGCAGTGTTGCGTTGACGTCGTGCGTCTTCGTCGTGGTCATCGACTGCACCGAGATAGGGTGATCGCTGCCGACCCCTACCCCGCCGACCATCAGTTGGCGCGTCTTGCGGCGCGGCGCCAAAACCGGAGGCGGACCGTCGGGGATACCCAGGGAAATACCAGACATGAACGAAGACAACCTTTCAGTCGTGAATGCCGTTAAACTGCCTTCCGATTCTACCGCGAGAATCTAGAAGATCCGGATTGGGTTCACTACATCGGCGATGATGACGATGATGCCGAATACCAACAAAACCGCTGTGGCCGCATAGGTCAGGGGCATGAGCTTGGTGTAGTCGGCAGGACCACCCGGCTGCTTACCACGCATACGGCGGAAGAAATCCCGAATCTTTTCGTAGATCACTACGGCAATGTGACCGCCGTCCAGCGGGGGCAGCGGCACCAGGTTAAAGGCGGCGAGGAAGAGATTCAGGCTCGCCAAGGTCAAAAGGAAGCTCATCCACTGCTGGTACTGCACCAACTCGCCACCAACGCGAGAAGCACCCACCACACTCATGGGAGAATCATCGGCACGGTGGCCACCGAAGATGGATTCGACCACGCCGGGCACGCGCTGTGGCAGCTCAATGAGTCCGTGGAAAGTGTCATTGACCATTCCCCCGGTAAAAGCCAGGGTTCCGCCGACTGCGCTGGCGGGATTGTAGTGATTCATCACGAGCTGTGGACGCTTCGCCCGAATGCCGACAGCACCTGAGGTCATGGTGTTGCCCGCGGAGTTTACTCGCTCAACAAGTTGAATCTGGAGATCCAAATTCTTGTGCTGACCACCGCGATCGACGACTGCGGGGACGGTAATGCGATCCCCGACCTTCTTGCCGTCGTCGCTTGCGCGCTCGGCCTCGGCAGCAATGGCCTTGGTGAAGGCTTGGAAATCTTCTGTCTCTTCGCCGTTGACGGAAAGGAATGTATCGCCAGTCTTGACGCCCGACTCCGCCGCCGGACCGTCACCCGTACACTTCTGCAATGTTCCGTCCGCATTTTGCTTTGCAGGGGCGCACTGGGTGGATTCGACGGTGGGAGTGAAGACCACACTGCGATCCGGCAGTCCCCAGGCCAGAGCCACTCCATAGAGAATTCCCAGTGCCAGAAGGATGTTCATGATGATGCCGCCGAGCATCACGAAGATGCGACGGTGCGCCGGTTTGTCGTACATGGCGTACGGGCGCTCCTCGTCGGTCATTTCATCCAGCTTCGTCATGCCGGCGATGTCACAAAAGCCGCCGAGGGGAATGGCTTTCAGCCCGTACTCAGTGTGCCCCTTGCGGAAGCTAAAGAGCGTCGGGCCAAAGCCGATGAAGTAGCGCCTCACCCGCATGCCGGACATACGGGCGGCGATAAGGTGCCCAGCCTCGTGCAGGGCGATGGAAAGGGCAATGCCTAGGGCGAAGAGAAATACCCCTAGTCCGAAAGCCACGTGGCCATCCTTTCGTGTGCCTTCGCGCGAGCTTCGCGCTCCGCGGCCAGCACATCCTCCAAGTCATTGGGTTCGGCGGACAGGTGCTGGCAGGCCTCCATGGTTGCTGCGACCGTATCCACGATGCGGGGGAAGCTAAGCCTGCCGTTTAGGAACTCGACAGCAGCTTCCTCGTTCGCTGCATTATAGACCGCAGGCATGGTGCCGCCGGAAGTGACTGCCTGGCGCGCCAACATCACGGCCGGGAAGACATCATCGTCCAAGGGCTCGAAGTGCCAGTCGGTGGCACCGGAAAAGTCCAGCTTGGGTTGGGCGTCGGCAATTCGATCCGGCCAGCCGAGAGCTAGCGAGATCGGCAGCTTCATCGATGGTGGGGAGGCCTGAGCGATGGTCGCACCATCGATGAAAGTAACCATGGAGTGCACGATCGACTGCGGGTGAACGGTCACTTCGATCTTTTCCGCGGGAATACCGAACAGCAGGCTTGCTTCAATGAGCTCCAGGCCCTTGTTCACCATGGTGGCCGAGTTCAGAGTATTCATTTGCCCCATAGACCAGGTGGGATGGTTGGCGGCCTGCAGCGGAGTGACGTCCTCCAACTGCGCACGCGTATAGCCACGGAACGGGCCGCCGGAAGCAGTCAGAACCAGAGAGTCCACTTCGTCTACCCGTCCTGAACGGAGGCACTGAGCCATTGCAGAGTGTTCGGAATCCACGGGAATCAACTGATCCGAGTCCGCGGCCTTCAACACCAGCTGGCCGCCAGCGACGAGCGATTCCTTGTTAGCAAGGGCGAGTTTGGCCTGCGTGCCGAGTGTCGCCAACGTGGCGTCAAGCCCCAAAGAACCGACGAGAGCATTAAGGATGACGTCGCTCTCCCCCAGCGTCGGGCCGATCTCCTCGACCAGCATGCGGGCAGAGTCCTTCCCGCGGATGCAACGGCTGCCGAATTCCCCGTCCAACCAATCCGCCGTGCGCGCCGAGGCCACAGCAACGCATTGCAGATCCAGGCCAAACTCGCGCACCTGCTGCGCCAACACGTCGGGTTTGGAGCCGTGTGCGGAGATGCCTACAAGCTCAAATCGCTCCGGGTTATCCGCTATGACCTCTAGTGCCTGTGTGCCGATAGAACCGGTGCTACCAAGGACTATTACTCGCTTTTTCACGCGGCCTATTCTATTTCTTTTCTTCTGGACGCCCAGCCTCCACACCTAAATTGGGTACTTTCCTGGCCACGCACGCGTGCGGATAGGGAAAAACCGGGCACGATGTGTCAAAATACGAGAGATAGAATTTTTTTGACCTTCAGGAGGAAACGGTGGCGCACCACTCTAAGGAAGCTGAAGTTTACAACGGCGTATCCACCGCGGACGTTCCGTCTGCGGCTTGGGGCTGGAGCGAGCTTCCGCGTCGCGGAATCATCACCGCCGGTGTTATCGGCGGCCTGTTCTTGCTGGGCATGCTGTTCGGCAACCACAAGGGCAATGTGGAAAACATCTGGCTGATTGCCCTGGCAGTTGTGGTCTTTCTCGGTGTGGGTCTGTGGGCTACTCGTCCGTCTTTGGGCAAGCCCCGCAAGACTGTGACCGCTCGCAACAAGCCCGAGGGTCACGTAGAGCCGGTATGGTCCGCTGACCAGCTGAACCTCACGGGCGCATACTCCAACCTGTCCGACGATGAGCTGCGTGCACAGAACATCGATCCGGCATCGGTAACCCGCTAGTTTTAGCTTCCCCCTTACACTGCGCAGGCTTTCAACAGCCTGCGCAGTTTTTTAGCGTTCCTCTGCCGCTAGCTGGCCACAGGCAGCGGCGATTTCCTGCCCCTTAGTGTCACGCACCGTACAGGGCACACCTTGAGCCTCCACACGGCGGACGAACTCATCCTGCCTTTCCTTTGGCGAGGCATCCCACTTCGAGCCTGGAGTTGAGTTCAGTGGAATAACGTTCACATGCACCTTCGTGCCCAGCGCCCCACGCAATTTCTTGCCCAGTAGGTCGGCGCGCCAAGGCTGATCATTCATATCGCGGATCAAGGCGTACTCGATGGAAACGCGGCGCCCGGAGGTGTCGGCGTAATAACGGGCAGCATCCAGTACCTCCTCCACCGACCAACGGTTGTTGACGGGAACGAGTTCATCGCGCAGCTCGTCGTCCGGAGTGTGGAGGGAAACCGCCAGACGAACCTTCATCTGCTCGTCCGCCAATTTGCGAATCGCCGGGGCCAGCCCCACCGTCGAGACAGTGATGTTGCGCTGGGAAATGCCAAAGCCATCCGGAGCTGGAGCGGAGATCTTGTGGATCGTCTCCACCACGCGCTTATAGTTCGCCAGCGGCTCACCCATACCCATAAAAACAATATTGGAGAGGCGCCCGCCCTCGTCCTGCATTACCTCAGCAGCTGCGCGAGCCTGTTCCACCATTTCACCGATGGATAGGTTACGGTCCAGTCCTCCCTGCCCCGTCGCACAGAAGGGACAGGCCATACCGCAGCCGGCCTGAGAGGAAATGCACAACGTCGCCCGATCCGGGTAGCGCATGAGAACGCTTTCCAGCATCGTGCCATCGTGCAAGCGCCACAAGGTCTTCCGCGTCTCCCCGTCGTCGGCCTCCATGTTGCGGATGGGCTGCATAAGCTCTGGGAACAGCGCCTCCTTCACCGCTGCGCGCTTCGCCTCGGGCAGATCCGTCATCTTCATCGGGTCGCCCTGCAGGCGACCGAAGTATTGACGCCGAATCTGATCTGCCCGGAACTTCGGCAAACCGAGCTCCTGGACCTTCTGCTGCAAGGTCTCCGAATCAAAATCCGCCATATGCGCCGGCGGCATTCCCCTTTTGGGTGCTGCAAACTGAAGTTTCACTGGTGTAGCCATTATGCGCCCCATTATTGCACGGGCCGGGGGTAACCCTCACATCGCCGAAATCTGAACCCAGGGTGCTTTTGCCGTTGAATGGTGGGTATGAACGAGAACCTAAATCAGCAGCCCGAGCCGACACCGCAGTCGGCGTCACCAGAAAAGACGCCAGAACCGGTACAACGACCAACGTCGGCACCGACCCCAACACCAACTCCAACACCAACTCCAACACCAACTCCAGCACCGGTACAAAAGCCAGAGCATCGCGAGGTTAAGAAATCCCTGGCGGGCACCACGTGGGTCGGATTGATCGTCGGTGTGCTGCTGCTGATTGTGTTGCTCGTTTTCATCCTCCAGAATCAAGAATCCGCCGAGCTGCAGCTCTTTGCATGGACGATGACCTTCCCAATTGGCGTGGGCATGCTGATCGCAGCGATCATCGGAGCACTGATTATGGCGCTGGTTGGAGGCGTGCGCATCGTACAGCTACGAAAGCAGGTTCGGGAGTAACTACACTTCCGCCTTCTACACACCGCTGAGCATATTCAGCACGACCCAGGTGATCATCGCCGATGGCAGCATGCCATCCAGGCGATCCATGAGGCCACCGTGTCCCGGCAGCATTCCTGACATGTCCTTGATGCCGAGATCGCGCTTGAACTGCGACTCCACGAGGTCACCGAGCGTGGCGCAGCAGGCAAGGCCGGGCCCGAGTAACAAGCCGATCCAGAACGGGCCGGAAAGAAGCAAGGTCACACACGCCACGCCAATGGCGGTGGATAGAATAAGCGAACCGACGAAGCCCTCCCAGGACTTCTTCGGACTGACGGCAGGCGCCATTGGGTGGGATCCGAAGAGCACACCAGCGATATATCCACCCACGTCGGAGCAGACAACGCACAGCATGAATGTGACAATGAAAGCCCAACCGTCAATGTGATCCCGCTGCATTCTCGAGAGCATCGCGGCGAAGCTGCCGAACAGCGGGATCCAGGTCAGAACGAAAATGCCGACCGCGGTATCCCGCAGGTAGTTATGCGGTGGTGAGGAGCGCCCATAGTGGAAAAGACGCGTGACCATTACCATCAGCACACTGATAACAAAGCCCGCCAGGGCTCCCGTTGGTCCGAAAGGCCAGGATAGCCACACGATCACCTGCGCGCCTAGGAAGAGCACAGGAAGGTTCAGTACATACCCGCCCTCGTACAGACGTCGCCATACTTCGTAGACGGCCAGCGACATGGCAAGGGCGACCAGGGGGTACCACGCAAAGGGAGTGAACAACCCCGCGATGGCAATGGCCCCTAGAAAAACTCCAACGGCTATAGCCTGCTTGAGGTCACGGCCGGGACCATTCTTTGGTTTCGGGCGAGCAGAGATGGGTACAGAGCCTTTCTTGCGCGGGCACAAAAGAGTGCAGGAGAGCTAAACCTCCAGCAGTTCCTTTTCCTTAGCCTCAACCAGCTCATCGACACGATCGACGTAGCTGTGAGTGATCTTCTCCAGATCCTTCTCGGCTGCACGAACCTCGTCTTCGCCGGCCTCGCCGTCCTTCTGGATCTTCCCCAGCTGTTCCATGCCCTTGCGGCGGATATTACGGATGGCGATCTTTGCATCCTCGCCCTTGGACTTAGCCATCTTAACCATGTCCTTACGACGCTCCTCGGTAAGCTGCGGAATGGTCACACGCAGCACCTGGCCATCGTTGGTGGGGTTGACGCCCAAGTCGGAGTTGCGGATAGCGTTCTCGATCTCTCCCATGGTGGACTGCTCGTAGGGCTTGATCAGCAGCATGCGCGGCTCCGGCACACTAATGGTAGCCATCTGGGTGATCGGGGTGGGAACCCCGTAGTACTCAGCTACCACGCCGTTGAACATAGACGGGTTCGCGCGACCGGTACGAATGGTCGTCAGGTCTTCGCGGGCGTGCTCCACAGAGCTGGTCATGCGCTCTTCGGACTCAAGCAGAATATCGTCAATCATGTTTAAGAATTTACCAGCCTATGGTGGGGAAAGTGTTGAGGTGTCGGGGTCGTGTTGGCACTAGTTTGCGCTGACATTGCTGTCGACGAGGGTGCCGATGCGCTCGCCGGCGACGGCACGGGCAATATTGCCCTCGGTCAGTAGATTGAACACCAGAATCGGCATCTTGTTGTCCATGCAAAGGGAGAACGCGGTGGCGTCGGCAACCTTTAGGCTCTTTTCGATAACCTCCCACGGAGTGATCTCGTGGAACAACTCCGCATCCGGGTTCGTGCGCGGATCGTCGCTGTATACGCCGTCGACAGCCTTGGCCATAAGCAGCACCTCACAACCGATCTCCAAGGCACGCTGAGCAGCGGTGGTGTCAGTGGAGAAGTACGGCATACCCATACCTGCACCGAAGATAACAACGCGCCCCTTCTCCAGGTGACGAGATGCGCGCAACGGGAGGTACGGCTCCGCCACCTGCGTCATCTGGATAGCGGTCTGTACGCGGCAGTCCACGCCTTCTTGCTCCAGGAAATCCTGCAGAGCCAGGCAGTTCATGACCGTGCCGAGCATGCCCATGTAATCGGAGCGGGAACGATCCAGGCCCCGCTGCTGCAATTCAGCGCCACGGAAGAAGTTGCCACCGCCGATTACCACCGCTACTTCCACGCCGGACTTGGAGACCTCGGCGATCTGACGCGCGACATTCTGCACAACATCGGGATCGATGCCGACCTTGCCACCGCCGAACATCTCACCTCCCAGCTTCAGCATGACGCGCTTGTAGCCTTCACGGTTTTCGGCTGTAGTCACCGTAGTTGCTCCTTAGTTTCGACAGTTTCGATTTTTCGACGTGGTTCAAACTGGTGGCCAGTTTACCCCACCTCTACAACAGAAAAAGTCCCCGGCACCCTATGAACTAGCCCCCGAAAGTTGGACTAGTTTAATTCTAGGCGGTGAGGGGTTCAAGGGTCTGATTCCGATATTGCATCGGGGTCAGGCCCTTTAGTCGTTGTTGGATGCGTTCGGTGTTGTACCACCT